>NZ_JBKIWN010000033.1:0-60525 GCF_058146165.1 Streptomyces sp. AM25
GTGTCGTCAATGGTCCGGGCGAGGCCCGTGAGGCGGACCTGGGTGTCGCCTCCGGCAATGGCAAGGGGCAGATCTTCGTCAAGGGCGAGGTCATCAAGACCGTGCCCGAGTCGAAGATCGTCGAGACCCTCATCGAAGAGGCGATGAAGCTCGCCGAGCAGATGGAGAAGGACGGCGTCGCCTCCGGCGAGCCCGAGGTCAGCGTCGGCTGACGCTCCTCCCGTACGCACCGGTGCCCCGCCCCCGTGGCGGGGCACCGCCATATCCGTACACAAGGGAGGTGCACGGAGGAGACGGGAGGTACAGTTCCAGGACCTGTTTCCCCTGGCCTCCGGCCCCGTGACGGTGAGGCAATCCGCGAAGTGCTGACGACGACCACCACCAAGGTCCTGGAGCCCGGCGAGCTCGACGCCGCACTGGGCGTGCTCGACCGGGACCCCGTCGCCAACGCCTTCGTCGCAGCCCGCGTCCGCATCGCCGGACTCGACCCCTGGCGGCTCGGCGGCGAGATGTGGGGCTGGTACGCGGGCGGCCGCCTGGAGTCCATGTGTTACGCGGGCGCCAACCTCGTCCCCATCGGCGCCGGCCCCGAGGCCGTACGGGCCTTCGCCGACCGCGCCCGCCGGGCCGGCCGCCGCTGCTCCTCGATCGTCGGCCCCGCGGGCCCGACCGCCGAGCTCTGGTCGCTCCTCGAACCGCACTGGGGCCCGGCCCGCGAGGTCCGCTCCTGCCAGCCGCTGATGGTCACCCGCGGCATGCCCGCCGGCATCGAGCCCGACCCGCTGGTGCGCCGCGTGCGCAGGGACGAGATAGACGTCGTCATGCCGGCGTGCGTGGCCATGTTCACCGAGGAGGTCGGGGTCTCCCCGCTCGCCGGGGACGGCGGCCTGCTCTACCAGGCCCGCGTCGCCGAACTCGTCGGCTCCGGGCGCTCGTTCGCCCGCTTCGAGGACGGCCGGGTGGTCTTCAAGGCCGAGATCGGCGCCGCCACGCCCCAGGCCTGCCAGATCCAGGGCGTGTGGGTGGCCCCCGAACACCGCGGGCGGGGGCTGTCCGTGACAGGCATGGCAGCCGTGCTCCGTTACGCGCTGCGCGAGGTCGCGCCCGTGGTGAGCCTGTACGTCAACGACTACAACACCGCGGCCCGGGCCGCGTACCGGCGCGTGGGCTTCGAGGAAGTCGGCGCGTTCATGAGCGTGCTCTTCTGACCGCAGGTCCCGGGCCGTACGGGCGGGTAGCCTCCCGGACATGGATGACATCGCGGTCGGACCCCTCGACCTCGCCGCGCGGGTGGACGACGCGCTGGCCGTACAGGCGGTCGCCTTCGGCCTCAGCGTCGAAGAGGTCGGCGTACGGCGCCACATCGTGCTCAGGCACCTCACCTGTCCCGGTGCGCGTGCGCTGGGGGCCACCACCGGGGACGGCCGGCTGGTGGGCTTCGTCTACGGCATGCCGAACGACCGCATGCACTGGTGGTCGACGGTCGTCGAACCGTATCTGCGGGGGACCGGGTGCGAGGACTGGCTCGACGACTCGTTCGTCATCACCGAGCTGCACGTGCTCCCGGCGTTCCAGAACCGGCGGATCGGGCGGACGCTGATCACGTCCATCACGGGGGACGCGGACGAGCCGCGGTCGATCCTGTCCGCAATCGACCGCGAGAGCCCGGCGCGGGCGCTGTACCGGAAGCTGGGGTATCACGACTTGGCGCGCCAGGTGATTTTTCCGAGCGCGCCGATGCCGTATGCGGTGATGGGGGCGAAGTTGCCGCTGCTGGGGTGACGGCTCCCCTGCGGGCCGGTGGGGCTGATCGCGCCCACGCGGCAGAGCCGCATGATTCAACAGCCCCGCGCCCCTTACGGGGCGCACCCCCGGGCTACAGCAACCCCGCGAATTCCAGCAGCAGTTCACCCTGTGCCCGGTAGCCCGCGGCCAAGCCGCGTACCCCCGCCTCCGCCGACCGGAACACCGCCCAGCCGCGCAGGCGTTCACGGTCGACGTCCAGGGAGTCGGCCAACTTCGCCACCCTGCGCCGCGCGGCGGCCGCCGCTCCCGGCGAGGCCAGCAGCGTGTCGAGCCGGTCCCGCACCATCCACGCCACGTCGTACGCCCGCTCCCCGACCACCGGTCGGGGAGCGACCGTCAGCCACGGCGCCCGGTCCCCGGCGAGGACCTTCCCCTGGTCGAAGGCGCCGTGCAGCAGCACGGGTTCCTCGCCGGCGTCGCCGGCCAGCGCCTCGCGCAGCGACAGCGCCTCGTCCACCACCGCCCACGGCTCCTCGCAGAGTTCCCGCAGGCCGCCCGCCAGGGCCCCCGTGTGCTCGGCGACCCCCGCGAACGGGTGGCCGGAGGGCGCCGGCACCCACAGCCGCTGCAGTGTCGCCGCGGCCTCCAGCTGCGCCTTCGGCTCCGCCAGCGACCGCAGGCTCACCTCGCCGTGCAGCCGCTCCAGCAACAGCGCCCCGGCCGCGGGGTCCGCGTCCAGGACCCGTACCGCGCAGCGGCCGTCCCAGTGGACGAGGGCCGCGTGCTCGCGGACGGGCGTGCCGTCCGGCAGGCCGAGCTTGAGCGCGGCGGGCGTGCCGTCGGACCGGCGTACCAGGACGACCAGGCTCGTCCGCCCGCCCGGTGTCCGTACCCGTTCGGGCGTCAACTCCCAGCGCTCCAGATACTCCTGAACGGTGATCGGCAGCCGGGCCAGCCACTGCTGTGCCGCCTCCCCGTACGCGGGGTCGGAACTCAGGGTGCGAACCAGCCGCTCCGGCGGTTCGAGGCGGTCGTGCACGTTTGCCATCCCTGGGCTGTCCTTTTCGTCTTCGCTGGTCAGGCCCGCTCGGCGAGCCCAGGGAAGGTTACGCTGCCGCCCCGCCAGCGCGCCGCGCGCACCGCCGCCTCGCGCAGTGCCGCCGCCGCTTCGGCCCGCAGGGAGCCGTCGGCGGCGCGGACGAGATCGGCGTAGACGCCCGCGACCCGGCTCTCCAGGTCGGTCGCGAGCCGCACCGCCGCCGGCGCGTCCTGCACCGGGAAGGGGAGGGAGTACGCGGCGGACGCCGCCTGCGGGGTGCCGCCGAGGTCCCGTACGGCGCGGTCCATGGCGTCCCGCCGGGCGCGGTGCGCGTCGTAGGCCTCGCGGGCCTCCGTGGCCCGGGACTCCTCGACGCGGCTGCCGACCACCCCGTACCCGTACACGGCGGCGTGCTCGGCCGCGAGCGCGGCCTGTGCCGCTTCGAGCGCGGTCACGCCGCACCACCTCCGGAGCCGAGCAGGTAGGCGTGGACCGCGCCGGCCGCGGCGACGGAGGCGAGCAGCCGGGCGAGTTCCGGCGGGGCCGTGACGAGCGCGGCGGTCCGGGCGTCCGCGGTTCGCCGCTCGGCGTCGGCGAGGGCGGCCAGGGCGGCCTTCTCGTCCGCGGGGACCTGCACCCGCGGGGCGGCGGCGGAGGGGGACGGCGACGGAGTCGGCCGCGGTCCGAACGCCTCGGCGTGCCGGGCCACTTCGGCCCGCAGCGGCCGCAGCCGCGCCGCCGGCCCGGGATGGGCGGCGATCGTCGCGTCGTACCGCTCCAGCAGCGCCGCGGAGTCGCGCCCCGCGCGTATCCGCAGTCGCTCCGCGGCCGAGGTGTGCTCGGCGTCCGGGCCGCCGGCGCAGCCGCCCAGCAGCGCGGCGGCGCCTCCGGTCAGCAGGGCCGCGGCACCCCCCGCCAGTACCCTGCGTCTGTGCGGGCCGACTGCGCCTCGCGTCGTCGTCGTGAGCGGCACGGTCCTCATTTCCGGCTCGTACGGGCCTGGTCACCGCACGCGAGCGTACCGGCGCGCGGCAGGGCGGCCGCGGACCGGGCACCGAATCGTCAGCCGGCTGCCGGAACAGATAGGCTTTGACCTGACACGCGACTTTCCCACAACAGCACACGCGGCCGAGGAGTCACCCGGATGAGCACCACCCAGAGCGAGAGGCTGCGCGAGCTGCTGGCCCCTCTCGTCGACGCGCGAGAGCTGGATCTGGAAGAGGTCGAAGTGACTCCGGCCGGCAAGCGGCGTGTGCTGCGCATCGTGGTCGACGCCGAGGACGGCGTCCAGTTGGACGAGTGCGCGGAACTGAGTCGCGAGGTCTCCGCGAAGCTCGACGAGTCCGATGTCATGGGTGGCGCCCCGTACGTCCTGGAGGTCACCTCTCCCGGCGCCGACCGCCCCCTCACCCAGCACCGCCACTACGTCCGTGCCACGGGCCGCCTGATGAGGGCGCAGCTCACGGAGGGCGGTGAACTCGTCGCACGGATCCTCTCCGTGGACGAGGACGGGCTCGATCTGGAGGTGCCGGGCGTGAAGGGCCGCAAGCCCACCGCCCGCAGGCTGGCCTTCGGCGAGATCGCCAAGGCCCGGGTGGAGATCGAGTTCAACCGCAAGGTCGCGGAAAAGACCGAAACGACCGACGACATTCAAGAGGAGGCGTAGCCGTGGACATCGACATGAGCGCCCTGCGGGGTCTGGTGCGAGAGAAGGAGATCTCCTTCGACCTGTTGGTCGAGGCGATCGAGTCGGCCCTCCTCATCGCCTACCACCGCACCGAGGGAAGCCGCCGCCGGGCCCGCGTCCAGCTGGACCGGTCGACCGGGCACGTGACGGTCTGGGCCAAGGAGGACCCGCAGGATCTCGAAGAGGGCGAGGAGCCCCGCGAGTTCGACGACACCCCGTCCGGTTTCGGCCGGATCGCCGCGACCACCGCGAAGCAGGTCATCCTCCAGCGTCTGCGCGACGCCGAGGACGAGATCACTTTCGGTGAGTTCGCCGGCCGCGAGGGCGACGTCGTCGCGGGCGTCGTGCAGCAGGGCAAGGACCCGAAGAACGTCCTGGTGGACATCGGCAGGCTGGAAGCCATCCTGCCGGTCCAGGAGCAGGTGCCGGGCGAGGAGTACAAGCACGGCATCCGCCTGCGGACGTACGTGGTCCGGGTGGCCAAGGGTGTCCGCGGCCCGTCCGTGACCCTCTCGCGCACCCACCCCAACCTGGTGAAGAAGCTCTTCGCCATGGAGGTCCCGGAGATCGCGGACGGTTCGGTGGAGATCGCCGCCATCGCCCGCGAGGCCGGCCACCGCACCAAGATCGCCGTCCGGTCCACCCGGTCCGGCCTCAACGCCAAGGGCGCCTGCATCGGCCCCATGGGCGGCCGGGTGCGCGCGGTGATGGCCGAGCTGCACGGCGAGAAGATCGACATCGTCGACTGGTCGGACGACCCGGCCGAGCTCGTCGCGCACGCCCTGTCACCCGCACGGGTGAGCAAGGTCGAGATCGTGGACCTCGGGGCGCGCTCCGCACGGGTGACCGTGCCCGACTACCAGCTCTCCCTGGCCATCGGCAAGGAAGGGCAGAACGCCCGGCTCGCGGCACGGCTGACCGGCTGGCGGATCGACATCCGCCCGGACACCGAGCAGCCGGCCGAGCAGGCCTGACGGCGGACGGAAGCAGCAGGGGGCGCACGGTGCGCCCCCTGAGCCCGTCCCCGGGCCCGGAAAACTGGCCGATCTTGGCCGAAACGCATACGCGCGCGATCACTGCCCCAAAGGGGTGAGGTCCGCGCGGGGAGGTAGACTTAATCAGTGTCTGGCCGGACGCATGCCCGCGCATGCCCTGAGCGCACCTGCGTGGGGTGCCGGGAGCGAGCGGCCAAGGGCCAACTGCTGCGGACCGTGGTGATCGAGGGCGTCGTCGTCCCCGACCCTCGCGGTACGCTGCCCGGCCGGGGTGCATCCGTGCATCCCACACCGGTCTGCCTCGATCTGGCGGTGCGCCGCCGGGCGTTCCCGAGGGCGTTCAAAGCCTCCGGGGTGCTCGACACCGCGGAGCTGCGCCGGTACATCGAACGGACCGGCTGACGGCCGGCAGCACCGGCAGGCAACACCGTAAGAAGAACGGCACGGGCGACCGTGCGGTCAGGTACCTCGCGAGTTGGAAGTAGGTCGAGATTGCGATGAGCACTCGATGAGTACGCGATGAGTACGCCCATGAAGTAGCGACGGTCCGGTGGACACCCCGGACCTAGAAGGAGCGAAGTGGCTAAGGTCCGGGTATACGAACTCGCCAAGGAGTTCGGAGTGGAGAGCAAGGTCGTCATGGCCAAGCTCCAAGAACTTGGTGAATTCGTCCGTTCGGCGTCCTCGACGATCGAGGCGCCGGTCGTCCGTAAACTGACTGACGCGCTGCAGGGTCCCGGCGGAGGCGCCGGCAAGCCCTCTGCGAAGCCCGCGGCGCCGCGCAAGGCTGCCGCGAAGCCGGGCGCGCCCACTCCGGGCGCCCCGAAGCCCGCCGCCCCGGCCCCCAAGCCGGCCGCGGCCCCCACCACCCCCAAGCCCGCAGGCGCTGCGCCCGCGCCGGGTCCGCGTCCGGGTCCCAAGCCCGCTCCGGCGGCCCCGGCCAAGCCCGCCCCGGTCACCCCGGTGCCCGCCGCGGAGTTCTCCGCGCCGGCCCCGGCCGCTCCCTCGCAGGAGCGTCCGGCCGCGCCGCGTCCCGGTGCCACGCCCGGCCCGCGCCCCGGCGCCCGTCCGGGTCCCGCCGGCCAGCGCGAGGGCGGCCGTCCCGGCGGCCAGCGTCCCGGTGCTCCGGGCGAGCGCGCCCCGCGTCCGGGCGGCCGTCCGGCCGGTCCGCGTCCGGGCAACAACCCCTTCACCTCCGGTGGCTCCACCGGCATGGCCCGTCCGCAGGCCCCCCGCCCGGGTGGCGCCCCGCGTCCGGGTGCTCCCGGCGCCCCCGGTGCCCCCCGCCCGCAGGGTGGTCCCGGCGGTGCCCCGCGCCCGCAGGGCCAGGGTTCCCGTCCGACCCCCGGCGGCATGCCGCGTCCGCAGGGTGCTCCCGGCGGCGCGCCGCGTCCCGGCGGTGCTCCCTCCGGCAACCGCCCGAACCCGGGCATGATGCCGCAGCGTCCGGCTGCCGGCCCGCGTCCGGGCCCCGGCGGCGGCGGTCGCGGTCCCGGCGGCGGTGCCGGTCGTCCCGGCGGCGGTGCCGGCCGTCCCGGCTTCGCCGGTCGTCCGGCCGGTCCGGGCGGCGGCGGTCGTCCGGGCGGTGGCGGCGGCGGCTTCGGCGGCGGTCGTCCCGGTGGCGGCGGCCCCGGTGGCGGCGGCGGCTTCGGCGGCGGTCGTCCGGGTGGCTTCGGCGGTCGTCCGGGCGGTCCGGGTGCCCGTGGCGGCACGCAGGGCGCCTTCGGCCGTCCCGGCGGTCCGGCGCGTCGCGGTCGCAAGTCCAAGCGCCAGCGTCGCCAGGAGTACGAGGCCATGCAGGCCCCGTCCGTGGGCGGCGTGATGCTGCCGCGCGGCGGCGGCGAGACGATCCGTCTCTCCCGTGGTGCCTCCCTCACCGACTTCGCGGAGAAGATCGGCGCCAACCCGGCGTCGCTCGTCGCCGTGATGATGAACCTCGGCGAGATGGTCACGGCCACGCAGTCCGTCTCGGACGAGACGCTGCAGCTCCTCGGCGGCGAGATGAACTACCAGGTTCAGATCGTCAGCCCCGAGGAGGAGGACCGCGAGCTGCTCGAGTCCTTCGACATCGAGTTCGGTGAGAACGAGGGCGGCGAGGAGATGCTCGTCGCGCGTCCGCCGGTCGTGACCGTCATGGGTCACGTCGACCACGGCAAGACGCGACTGCTCGACGCGATCCGCAAGACCAACGTGGTCGCGGGCGAGGCCGGCGGCATCACCCAGCACATCGGTGCCTACCAGGTCGCGACCGAGGTCAACGACGAAGAGCGCAAGATCACCTTCATCGACACCCCGGGTCACGAGGCGTTCACCGCCATGCGTGCCCGTGGTGCCAAGTCGACCGACATCGCGATCCTCGTGGTGGCGGCCAACGACGGTGTCATGCCGCAGACGATCGAGGCCCTGAACCACGCCAAGGCGGCCGACGTGCCGATCGTGGTCGCGGTCAACAAGATCGACGTCGAGGGCGCCGACCCGACCAAGGTGCGCGGTCAGCTCACCGAGTTCGGTCTGGTGGCCGAGGAGTACGGCGGCGACACGATGTTCGTCGACATCTCCGCCAAGCAGGGTCTGAACATCGACAAGCTGCTCGAGGCCGTCGTCCTCACCGCCGACGCCGCGCTCGACCTGCGCGCCAACGCGGAGCAGGACGCGCAGGGCATCGCGATCGAGGCCCACCTCGACCGTGGCCGCGGCGCCGTGGCCACCGTGCTCGTCCAGCGCGGTACCCTCCACGTCGGCGACACGATGGTCGCCGGTGACGCCTACGGCCGTGTCCGCGCGATGCTCGACGACAAGGGCCAGAACGTGGAGGAGGCGGGTCCGTCGACCCCGGTCCTCGTCCTCGGTCTGACCAACGTCCCGGGCGCCGGCGACAACTTCCTCGTCGTCGACGAGGACCGCACGGCCCGCCAGATCGCCGAGAAGCGCGCTGCGCGCGAGCGCAACGCCGCCTTCGCCAAGCGCACCCGCCGGGTGTCCCTCGAGGACCTCGACAAGGTGCTCAAGGCCGGTCTGGTGCAGGATCTCAACATCATCATCAAGGGCGACGCGTCCGGTTCGGTGGAGGCCCTCGAGTCCTCGCTGCTCCAGCTCGACGTCGGCGAAGAGGTCGAGATCCGCGTGCTGCACCGCGGTGTGGGTGCGGTCACCGAGTCGGACATCAACCTGGCGACCGGCTCCGACGCCATCGTCATCGGCTTCAACGTCCGCGCCGAGGGCCGTGCCACGCAGATGGCCGAGCGCGAGGGCGTCGACGTCCGTTACTACTCGGTCATCTACCAGGCGATCGAGGAGATCGAGGCGGCCCTGAAGGGCATGCTGAAGCCGGAGTACGAAGAGGTCGAGCTCGGTACGGCGGAGATCCGCGAGATCTTCCGCTCGTCCAAGCTGGGCAACATCGCGGGTGTCCTCATCCGCTCCGGCGAGGTCAAGCGCAACACCAAGGCGCGCCTCATCCGCGACGGCAAGGTCATCGCGGAGGACCTCACCATCGTCGGTCTGCGTCGCTTCAAGGACGACGTCACCGAGATCCGCGAGGGCTTCGAGGGTGGTATCAACCTCGGAAACTTCAACGACATCAAGATCGACGATGTCATCGCGACGTACGAGATGCGCGAGAAGCCGCGCGGCTGATCGCTCTGACCGTATCCGGGGCCGGTCGGCGGATGTGAATATCCGTCGATCGGCCCCGGCCGTTGCGTGTACGGTGCTTGGAGTCCTGTGCACCAGGCGCAGGCGCCACACGCCTCCCGGGTGGGCTTCACCCGTCACATATGTATGTAGGGACGCTGTCCTTCGACCTCCTCCTCGGCGACGTCCGGTCGCTGAAGGAGAAGCGCTCCGTCGTCCGCCCGATCGTCGCCGAGCTGCACCGCAAGTACGCGGTCAGCGTGGCGGAGGTCGGCGACCAGGACCTCCACCGCAGGGCCGTGATCGCGGTGGCGGCGGTGTCCGGGGACGCGGGGCACCTCACGGACATACTGGACCGCTGCGAGCGCCTGGTCGCCGCACGGCCCGAAGTGGAGCTGCTGTCGGTCAGGCGGCGGTTCCACGGCGACCACGACGACTGAGCACGTCGCGGGCGCCGACAGCACAATGGTGAAAGACGAGAAGGAGTAGGACCAGTGGCCGACAACGCGCGGGCGAAGAGGCTGGCGGACCTCATTCGCGAGGTGATCGCCAAGAAGCTCCAGCGCGGAATCAAGGACCCGCGGCTGGGCACGCACGTGACCATCACGGACACCCGGGTCACCGGCGACCTGCGGGAGGCGACGGTCTTCTACACGGTCTACGGCGACGACGAGGACCGGGCCGGCGTGGCCGCCGGGCTGGAGAGCGCCAAGGGCATCCTGCGCTCCGAGGTCGGGCGCGCGGCGGGCACCAAGTTCACGCCGACGCTGACCTTCGTCCCCGACGCCCTGCCGGAGAACGCCCGGACGATCGAGGACCTCCTCGACCGTGCGCGCTCGTCCGACGCCAAGGTCCGCGAGGCCTCCTCGGGCGCGAAGTACGCCGGCGAGGCCGACCCGTACCGCAAGCCGGACGAGGACGGGGACGCAGCCGCCGAATGAAGCACAAGAACACCCCTCCGGACGGGCTGGTCATCGTCGACAAGCCCGCCGGGTTCACTTCGCACGACGTCGTGGCGAAGATGCGCGGCATCGCGAAGACCCGTCGCGTGGGCCACGCCGGGACCCTCGACCCGATGGCCACCGGCGTGCTCGTCCTCGGCATCGAGCGGGCCACCAAGCTCCTCGGCCACCTCGCGCTGACCGAGAAGGAGTACGTCGCGACGATCCGGCTCGGCCAGAACACCGTGACGGACGACGCGGAGGGCGAGATCACCTCGTCGACGGACGCCTCCGAGGTCACCCGCGAGGCGATCGACGCCGGGATCGCCAAGCTCTCCGGCGACATCATGCAGGTGCCGTCGAAGGTCAGCGCGATCAAGATCGACGGCGTGCGCTCGTACAAGCGGGCGCGCGAGGGCGAGGACTTCGAGATCCCCGCCCGCCCGGTGACCGTCTCCTCCTTCGCCCTGCACGCCGTGCTGCCGGCCGAGGCCGAGGACGGCACCCCGGTGCAGGACCTGCTGGTCTCCGTCGTCTGCTCCTCCGGCACCTACGTCCGCGCCCTGGCGCGCGACCTCGGCGCCGACACCGGGGTCGGCGGGCACCTGACGGCCCTGCGGCGCACCCGCGTCGGGCCGTACCGCATCAACGACGCCCGGACGCTCGACCAGCTCCAGGAGGAGCTGACCGTGATGCCCGTCGCGGAGGCGGCTGCTGCGGCCTTCCGGCGCTGGGACGTGAACGAGGAGCAGGCCCGGCTGCTGGGCAACGGCGTGCGGCTGCGGCTGCCGCTCTTCGAGGGCAGCGGCCCGATCGCCGTCTTCGGCCCGGACGGCCGCTTCAAGGTCCTCGTGGAGGACGAGCAGGGACGGGCCAAGAGCCTGGCCGTCTTCGGCTGACACCTCACCGTGGGACGGGGAGGTGTCACCGGACGCGCTCCCCGCCCCACGATCCCCCTCCCACAGCTCTCTATCCATGCCGGTCGCTTGATTCACCCCAACGGGCAGGCGCTCGGAGTGAACCAGGGGGGTGGAAGGGGGCGCGTTCAGGATGTGATCTGGCCTCGCCGATCATCCGCTGCCTACCGTCGTGTGTACGAGCACGGCGGGGAGGTTCGACGGATGAACGGTCGGCGGGCCGACGCGGAAGACTCTCTGGTGCGTATCCGCGATCTCGCCGGGCGCGTGCGGGGCACGGGATTCCTCGCCGACGACCGCGGCACGCTGGTCACCAGCCACGAGGCCGTCGACGGTCTCGCCCGTCTCGTCCTGCACGCTCCCGGCGAGCTGACCTGCGTGGTCGGCGCGGAGGACGTCGTTCCGCTGCCCCAGTGCAACCTGGCCCTGGTCCGCACGGAGGGGCTTCCCGTCCCCCCGCTGCCCATCGCGGCCGCGGAGCGCGTCGCGGGCGGGGCGGAGGTCCGGCTGCGGACGAGCCGCTGGCAGACGGCCAGGGTCGTCGGCCACGCCGAGATCACCTACACCGCGACGGACCGCTTCCACCTCCTCGGCTCCGCGCTCGAACTCTCGCTGCCCGGCCGCGCCCAGTTGCGCCTCGGCGAGGAGGCCACCGGAGGGCCGGTCCTCGACGCCGCGACCGGCGCGGTGATCGCCGTCCTCGGCACCGCCCACCACTCGGACCGCCGCGCGGGGGGCTTCGCGATCCCGCTGCGCGCCGCGGCCCGTACGGCGTCCGGCGGGCCGCTGGCGGACCTCCTGGAGCGCAATGCGGCCACCGTCCCGGCCTACGGCAGCGAGCTCAACCTGGCCGGCGCGCTGCACCTCACCGCCACCTCGCTGGGCTCGGTCGTCACCCCGCGGCCCTGGCGCGAACCGGTCGAGCGGCCGGACGCGGAGCGGGAGTTCGCCCGCTTCCTGGACCGCGGGCCGGACACCCCGGACGACCCGGGCGGCCCGGCGCACGTCTTCGGCCTCGTCGGCGATCCCGGTACCGGCCGGACCACCGAGCTGGGCGCACTGGCCGCACGGCGGGCGCGCGGCGCCGAGCCCGCGCCCACCCTCTGGCTGCGCGGCGCCGACCTCCAGGTGGGCGACGAGAGCGTGCGCGACGCCGTCGCGCGCGCCCTGGACGCGGCCGGCCGGATCGTCGCCGCCTCCGCGGGCGCGGCGGGCCTGGTCGGCGGGATGGCCGCGCCCACCCCGGAGGCCGTCGCCGAGCTGGGCCACCGGGTGGGGCGCCCGTTGCTCGTCCTCCTCGACTGCCCCGAGGAGATGCCGCCCGTCCTCGCCCACGGCCTGGCCGCCTGGACCGAGGCCACCGCCGGCTGGCTGGCCGCCACCGAGACGCGGATGGTCGTCGCCTGCCGCCCGGAGCACTGGGAGATGGCCGGCGCCCTGTTCCCGCCCGGCATGCTGCACACCCCGGAGCGCGGCCCGGAGGGGGACGACCCCCGCGCGCTGCCGCCCTGTTCGCGCATGGGCGGGCTCAACTCCGGCCAGGCCACCGCGGTCCTCGCCTCCTACGGCATCCCGCCGGACGCGATCGACCCGGCCGACGCCGGGCACCCGCTGGCGCTGCGGCTGCTCGCCGAGGTCCGCGCCGCCCTGCCGGACGGCACCGCGGGCGGCGACGGCACGGGCGAGGCCGCGCCGGACCGGTGGGAGGTCTTCTCCGGCTACCTCGACCTGGTCTGCCTGCGGATCGCGGTCCGGCTCGCGGCTGCGCGCCGCCCGCCCCTGCGCGGCACGGCGGTGCGCCGGCTGGCGGCCCGGGTGGCCGGGCAGGTCCACGAGGCGGCCCGGCGGTGCCTCGGCCCAGGGCAGGGCGAGCTGGAGCGGGAGGCCTTCGAGGAGCTCTTCCCGTGGCGCACGGGCTGGGCCTCGGCCGTCCTCACCGAGGGCCTGCTCGTCCCGGCGGGCACCGGGTACCGCTTCGCGCACGAGGAGTTCGCCGACTGGCTCCAGGGCGCCCACCTCGACCTGGACGCCGCGCTGTACGCGCTCGTCCACCGCTGGTACGAGCCGGAGGGGCCGCCCGCGGAGGCGCCCGTCCGGCTGCCGTCCCGGCCGGGCAACGGCCCGGCGCCCGCGGGGCACGTCCCGCCCCCGCCCGGCTCCTCGCCGCGCCCCACGGCTGCCCGCCGCAGGCGGCGCGGCGACCCGCCGGAGCCGCCCAAGCCGCTGCCCGTGCCGCGGCACCGGATCGGCCCGGTCATCCAGGCCCTCCTGCTGCTGGCCCGCCGCTCCGGGCCCACCGAGCTCTCGCGCCGGCTGACCGCGCTGGTGCACGCCGTGGAGACGCTGGCCGGCGGGCGGCGCGGCGGCCACGCCAAGGCCGTCAGCGATCCGTCCTGGTGGGCGGCCCATCTGCTGGGCGAGGCGCTGCTGCGCGTCCCGGACGCGACGCCCTACATGGGCGTCCTGCGGCTCCTCGCCGAGCGCATCACGGCCCTCTCCCGGGCCGCCGGGGGCTTCGACAACGACCGGGACCGCACGCTGGGCGGCCTCGCCGAGTTCGGCCCCTGGTTCTGGCTGCGCCTGAAGCTCGACCTCGCCGACCGCCTCGACCTGCTCCGCCTGCTCGTCCCCGCGGACGGCCCGCCCCGCGGCTCGGCCCAGGCGGCCGCCGCCCGCGTCCTGGGCGGCAGCACGGCGGCCCACGCGGAGGCGGCCCCCAGGGGGCTGCGCGGGGCGGTGCGGGGCGGTGCCGGTGCGCCTGGCGCCGCGGGGGCGGTGCGGGGCGAGGGACGCGGTACGGGCCTGCCCGGCCCGGCGGGGGCGGCGGGCTCTTCGGGTGCGGCCCCCGCCCCGTCCGGCGCACCGACGGAGGCCCCCGCGGTCCCCCGAGCGCGGACCCCCAAGTGGGAGCGGGTGGGCCGGATCCCGACCCGGGCGGAGGCCGCCGCGGGGGCCACCGCGGCGGAGGTCTCGTCCGACCCGTGGACCCGCAGCCCGGAGGAGGCCGCGGCCGGCCGGACCGGCAGCGGGCCGGGTGCTCCCGAGCCGTTCGCTGCCGGGCGGGCGGCGACGACCGCCGCGTCGTGGCCGTCCGGCGACGGGGCGCAGGAGCCGGTCGCGTCGGGGGCAGGCCATGCCGACTACGGGCCCGCGGGCCCGCAACTGTCCGGCGACGAGCCGCAAGAGCCGACCGCCTCCGCGTCCGACCCCGCCGCTCCGGAGCCGTCCAGCAGCGCCCCGCAAGACCCCGCGGCGCCTGCGGCCGCCCGCGGACCGGCCGCCCCCGGCCGGCCCGGCGACGACGAGCCCGAGCAGGAGTCGCCGGCCACCACCCCGCCGGATGCACCCCGCACCACGCCGCCGCCGGAGGCACCCGGCAAGCGCCCCGCCCCCCAGGCCAACCGTTTTCTCCCCGCCGTCGCCACCCTGCTCGCCCACGCCCCGTTCGCCGCCCAGCCGCTGCTCTGCCGCTGGTTCACCGACGACCGGCCCCTGCAGACCGCGCCCGGCGCCGGGCCCCGGCCCACCGTGGCCACCGCCGCGCAGGCGCTCCTGCACACCCACCGCCGCCGGGCCATCGACGACCTGGCCGAGGCGCTCGTCGACGCCGGCCACCCGAAGGCCGACGAACTCCTGGCCGCCCTGGCCGAGGACGAGCCCTCCGCGCTGTGCCGGGCCGTCGACCGCTGGGCGCACGACGAGCGCATGGAGCGGCACGTGGCCGCGGCCGCGTACGGGCTCAGGACCGCGCACCACGTCACCACGGACGCCGACCGCGAGCTGCTCCGCTTCTCCGCGCTCGCGCTGCTCGCCCGCCCCGCCGAGGGCGCCCTGCACGGGGCCGCGCTCGGCCTGCTCGTCCTGGACCGCGAGACCCGCGAGCGGCACCTGCCGCAGGCCGTCGCCCGCTTCGCCGCAGGCGACCCGCACCTGCCGCCCGACGTCCTCGCCCCGGCCCTGAGCACCCACCCCGAGCCCGTCCTCGCCGCCTTCCGGGCGCGGCTGTACGAGCCGGGGGAGGGGCCCGCGGCCGTGCTGCGCACCCTCGCCCGGGTCACGGCCCCGTCGCTGGCCCGGCACGCCGCCGTGCTCGTGCGCGAGCACGTCGACCACCGCCCCGAGGGCGCGGCGAACGCCGCCGAGTTCATCGACCGGCGCCTGGAGGACGGCCCGCCGGCCCGCGCGGTCCTCTTCCCCCTCGTCGTCTCCCTGCTGCGCACCCGCCCCCCGCAGGTCCGCCGCGCCCTGGCGCCCGTCCTGGCCGCCCCGGGCACCGCGGTCTCGCGCTCGCTGCGGCAGGAGCTGCTGGAGGTGCTGCTGGAGCGCGAGGAGTTCGGGCCGTACGAGCGGGACGTCACGGTGCTCGACGCCCTGTTGCGAGCCGTCGCCGAGGGCGCCCCCGAGCGGCTGGAGCGCCGGACCCGTGATCTTGTTCACCGCACCGGCCTGTTGATGTCCCGCACCCCGGAGGGCGCCGCGTGCTTCGACCGGCGGGTCACGCAGCTGGCCCGGGAGGTGCCGGTGTTCGGCGACCAGGTCCGTGGCTGGCTGAAGGAGGCCCCGGCGATGTGGGCCGTGGTCGTGGGGCCGAGCGCCCGGATCCGGCTCACGGCGGACGCCCGGCGAGTCGAGCAGGAGGCGACCGACCCGGCCGATGCGGGGCGCCGCGAACCGGCATGGCACTCTTAGTTCTGCGTAATCGACAGACAAAGGTTCGGGTTCGGCGAGGAGCGGGCACAGTGCAGCGCTGGCGTGGCTTGGAGGACATCCCCCAGGACTGGGGGCGCAGCGTCGTCACCATCGGCTCGTACGACGGAGTCCACCGCGGACACCAGTTGATCATCGGGCGCGCGGTGGACCGGGCGCGGGAGCTCGGGGTGCCCGCGGTCGTCGTGACCTTCGACCCCCACCCCAGCGAGGTCGTGCGCCCCGGCAGCCACCCGCCGCTGCTCGCGCCGCACCACCGCCGCGCCGGGCTGATCGCCGAACTGGGCGTGGACGCGGTGCTGGTGCTGCCGTTCACGGCGGAGTTCTCGAAGCTGTCCGCCGCCGAGTTCGTGGTGAAGGTCCTGGTCGACAAGCTGCACGCGAAGCTCGTCGTCGAGGGGCCCAACTTCCGCTTCGGCCACCGCGCCGCGGGCAACGTCGACTTCCTGAAGGAGCTCGGCGGCACGTACGACTACGACGTGGAGGTCATCGACCTCTACGTGACCGGCGAGGCGGGCGGCGGCCTGCCCTTCTCCTCGACGCTGACCCGGCGCCTGGTCGCCGAGGGCGACGTCGCGGGCGCCATGGAGATCCTCGGCCGCCCGCACCGCGTCGAGGGCGAGGTGGTGCGCGGTGCGCAGCGCGGCCGCGAGCTGGGCTATCCCACGGCCAACGTGGAGACGATCCCGCACACCGCGATCCCGGCGGACGGCGTCTACGCGGGCTGGCTGAACGTCGGCGGCGAGGCCATGCCCGCCGCGATCTCGGTCGGCACGAACGTCCAGTTCGACGCGACGGAGCGGACGGTCGAGGCCTACGCGATCGACCGGGTCGGCCTCGACCTCTACGGGCTGCACGTGGGTGTGGACTTCCTCGCCTACCTGCGCGGGATGGAGAAGTTCGACTCCATCGAGGCGCTCCTGGAGTGCATGGCGGACGACGTCGACCGGGCCCGCGCACTGGTGGCGGCGCACGAGGCGGCGGTCGCCGCGGGCTGATCCCCGCGCGCCGGGCCGAGGCGCCCTTCCTCGGCCCGAAGTGCCCCACTACGCTACGGACAAGGCTCTCACGAGCGGGCAATACCGGCAGTGCTCAGTACCTCCTGTTGCTGACGTCACGGAAAGCCAGGTGCCTGTGAACCTTCGGGAATTGCTGCGTGGCGCCGATTCCGACGCCATGCACAAGGAGCTCCAGGACGTCTTCCGCAGCAAGGTGTTCTCCCATGATGAGCGCGATGAGCGCGATGAGCGCGGGGACGGGCACGGGCGCGGGGACGATCGCGTGGCGCGGGTGTACGCGCAACTGCGCACCGCCTGCGCCGGGTTGGGCCCGGCGCGTGAACTGGCCCTGTACCCCAGGAAGCTGTCGGGCCTCCTGGAGTGGGCGGCCGTGGCGGCGCCCGACGCCATGCCGGTGTTCCTGCTCCACTACCAGCTGGCGGTCGGCACCCTCCTCGCGCTGGGCGAGGGATGTCCTGAACTCGAGGAGTACCTGGCCGAGTTGGACGACGCGTCCGCGGTGGGCGCCTTCCTGCTGACCGAACTCGGGCACGGAAGCTCGGCCTCCGCTCTGGGGACGAGGGCGGTCCACGACGGCGCGACGGGGGAGTTCGTCGTCGACACCCCGGCCACACGGGCCGTGAAGTTCATGTCCAACCTGGCGTGTCCCGGCATTCCCCGCACCGGTGTGGTGGCGGCCCGGCTGATCGTCGGCGGTGAGGACCACGGCGTCTTCCCGTTCGTCATGCGCCTGCGGGGTCGCGACGGCCGTTCCGTCCCGGGCGTGACGATCGTTCCCCTGCCGCAACAGCCTTTCCCCGGAATGGACAGCGCGGCGGTCTCCTTCGACGGGGTCCGGATCCCGCGGCACAGCCTTCTCACCGGCGGGACGGCCGGTTTTCGCGCCGACGGCTCCTTCCGCAGCGGTCTGCCCGCGCCGCGGGAGCGGTTCCGGCACACGATCGGACAGCTCTACCACGCCCGAGCCGCGCTGGCGGCCGCGTGCACGGCGATGGCGAGGGCGGCCCTGCTCGTCACGCTGCGGTACGCGGCGCAGCGGCGGGTCCAGGGGCCGGGCGGCGGGACCGTCCCGATGCTCGCCTACCGGACCGTGCGGCGGGACCTGTTCACCTGCCTGGCCCGCGTGGTCGCCGACAGCCTGCTGGCGGAGCGCGTCAAGGAGACCGTCTCCGTGCCGAGTCTGGACCGTGCGGCGGACGAACTGTTCGTCATGGTGATCAAGACCCTGTCGACCGAGACGGCCCTGCAGACGGTGCAGGTGTGCCGCGAACGGTGCGGGGCGCAGGGGCTGTTCGCGGTGAACCAAATAGCCGGGTATCTCACCGCCTGCCAGAGCCTCGTCACGAGCGAGGGGGACAACCAGGTCCTGAAGATCACGGCGGGACGGCGGCTGAGCCACCGCCCCGGAACGGCGTCCTCCGACTGCGCGTCGCCGTCGCCGTGGTCCGGGCTCATGGCCGAACGCGAACGGCGCCTGCGCGCGTGCATCCCGTGCCCGTCGGACGGGGGCGACGACTTCGACGTCTGGAACGCACAGGTCCTGCCGGCCGCCGCGCTGACCGACGCCCACGCCCAACGCCTCGCGCTCGACGCCCTGCTGGAGGGCGCCGAACGGTGCACGGAGGCCACGGAGGCCGAAGCGCTCACCCTGCTCGCCGAGCTCTACGCCCTCGACCACGCCGGCCGGCACGGCGGCTGGTACCTGTGCGAGGGGCTGCTGACACCCGCGCAGGCGAGCCGGATCGAGGAGCGGACGACGGAGCTGTGCGACCGGCTGGCGCCTCATGTCCCCGCGCTCCTGGACGCGTTCGACATTCCGGACGATCTGCTGATGGCGCCCATAGCGACAGCGGACTACGTGCAGGCGTGGCGCGATGTCCTGCAGTTGCAGTGACTTCAGCTGTAGTGACTGCAGTTGCAGTGATGGGAGGGCCCCACGGGCCCTCCCATCGTCGTCACTGCTGCGGGTAGTCGTACCCGGGGTGCTGCGGCGGCTGCGGCTGCTGGTGCTGCGGGGGTACGGGCCAGCCGGCGCCCGGCTGCGGCAACTGCTCCGGAGTGTACGGGGCGTACGGGCCCGGGACGGCGCCCTGGCCGGGGCCGGCCGGTGCCTGGTACGTGCCCGGCAGCGGCGGCGCCTGGTGCTGCGGCGCGGTGCCCGTGCCGGTCCACAGCCCCTGTTGCTGCTGGGCCCGGACGAAGTCCTCGGCGACCATGGCCGAGAGGTTGAAGTACGCCTCCCGGGTCTTGGGCCGCATCATCTCCAGGTCCACCTCGGCACCCGCGGCGAGGTGCTCGTCGAACGGCACGACGACGACGCCGCGGCAGCGGGTCTCGAAGTGCGACACGATGTCCTCGACCTTGATCATCTTGCCGGTCTCGCGGACGCCGGAGATGACCGTGATGCTCCGCGAGACGAGCTCGCCGTAGCCGTGCGCGGCCAGCCAGTCCAGCGTGGTGCTGGCGCTGCTCGCGCCGTCGACGGACGGCGTCGAGATGATGATCAACTGGTCGGCGAGGTCGAGCACTCCGCGCATCGCGCTGTAGAGCAGACCGGTGCCCGAGTCGGTGAGGATGATCGGGTACTGCTTGCCCAGGACGTCTATGGCGCGCCGGTAGTCCTCGTCGTTGAACGTCGTGGAGACCGCAGGGTCCACGTCGTTGGCGATGATCTCCAGTCCGGAGGGCGCCTGCGAGGTGTAACGCCGGATGTCCATGTAGCTGTTGAGGTGCGGGATCGCCTGGACGAGGTCGCGGATCGTCGCGCCCGTCTCCCGGCGCACACGGCGGCCGAGCGTGCCGGCGTCCGGGTTGGCGTCGATCGCGAGGATCTTGTCCTGCCGCTCCGTGGCCAGCGTCGAGCCGAGGGCGGTGGTCGTGGTCGTCTTGCCGACGCCGCCCTTGAGGCTGATGACGGCGATGCGGTAGCAGGAGAGCACCGGCGTGCGGATCAGCTCCAGCTTGCGCTGCCGCTCGGCCTCCTCCTTCTTGCCGCCCAGCTTGAACCGGCCCACCGGGTTCTGCTTCTTCGGCTTGGGCTTGCTCTTCAGCAGCCGCTCCGAGGACAGCTCCACGGCGGCCGTGAACCCGAGCGGCGCCCCGTGCACGGACCGCTGCCGCTGCTCGGGCGTCACCGAGGGCCAGCCGCCGGACCTCGGGTCGACCGGTCCCTGCGGTGCCCCTTGCGGCATTCCCTGCGGGGCTTCGGCGGGCGGCGGGAACGGGCCGCCGGGAGCGGGGTATCCGTAACCGCCGCCGGGCTGCGGTGCCTCGCCGTGCGGGGCCGTGGGCGCGGGGGAGTCGGGGTAGCCGTAGCCACCGGGCGCCGGTGCGCCCGGCGGGGTGGCGGGGGCCGGCCCGTTCGGGT
This sequence comes from Streptomyces sp. AM25, assembly GCF_058146165.1. Classification (NCBI taxonomy): domain Bacteria; kingdom Bacillati; phylum Actinomycetota; class Actinomycetes; order Kitasatosporales; family Streptomycetaceae; genus Streptomyces; species Streptomyces sp. AM25. The sequence continues at coordinate 20,052 of NZ_JBKIWN010000033.1, forward strand.
ACCCGTAGCCGCCGGGCGGCGTGGGGACGGCACCGTACGGGCTCGCATGACCGTACGGCCCCTGCGGCGCGGGGCCGCCCCACGGCGCGTTCGCCGGGGCGGCGGCCGCCTCGGCGCCGGGCCGGTCGTGAACGTCCTGCGGGGCAGGCGGGGTTACGGGCTGTGCGGGCGCGACCTGCGGGGCGGCGGGCGGCAGCTCCGCGGGTTCCTGGGTGCCGGGCGGGCCGAAGGGGGGCGGAGGGGGCGTCGGCGCCTGGGCGTTGTCGCCGAGCGGGGCGGGGGCGGGGACGGCCGTGGGCTGGGGTGCGCTCGTCGGCGCAGGCGTGTCCTGCGCGGTGGCGGGCAGCTGCGCCGCGGGTTCCTGGGCGCCGGGCAGGCCGAACGGGGCCTGCGGGGCCGCCGACGCCTGGACGTTGTCGTCCTGTGCGGTGGCGGGCGGCTCGGTGGTGTCGTCGCCGTCGGCCGTGGCTGCCGCAGTGGACTCCTGGGCAGCGGTCAGGTCGAACGGGTCCCGCGGGGCAGCCGGGGACGTCGTGTCATCGCCGTCCGCAGGGGCTGCGGCCGTGGGCTCCGGGGCGTCCGGGGCTTCGGTGCTGTCGGGGGCGTCCTGCAGGGCAGGGGCAGGGGCGTTGGCGGCCGTCGCCGACTCGTCGCCCTGCGGCGCGGGGGCGACGTCCGGCGCCACTGGAGGCGCGCTGGGAGGCAGAAGGTCGTAACCGTCCTGCTGCGCAGGAATGTGCGGCACCGGCACGCCGGGAACCGCGGGCGCGGGCGCCGGTGCGCCGGGGTAGCCGTAACCACCCTGCGCAGCCACCTGGTTGGGGGCGGGAACACCCGGCGCGGCCGGGGCGCCCGGGTGCCCCGGGCCGTATCCGTAGCCGGCCGGCGGAGTGACCGGACCCTGCGGGAAGCCCGGCGGCGGCGTGGCCGGCGCCGCGGGCGGGAAGTTCGGCGGCAGCGGCGGCAACGAGGCCTGCGGCGCGCCCGGAACGCTCCACCCCTGAGGGGCGGAGGGGGCGCCCGGCGCCGGCTCCGGCTCGCGCGGCGTCACGCCGGGGAACCGCATCGTGGACGGGCTCTGCCCGCCACCGCCCTGCGCGGCGGGCGCAGCCGGGGCCGCCCCCGAAGCCCCCGCAGGGGACTGCGTGTACCAGGCGGGCGGCGTGTAGTCGATCGTGAACTCGCCCGTGTGCTCCGGTTCCAGCTCGTGCTCGGGATCGTGCCCGGCGCCGGACAGGCCCTCGCCGGCTGTGGTCCCGGCCGCGCGGATCTCGTCCCGATCGCTGCTCACAATGCCTCCTGCTGGTGTGGTCCGGCGCCCATGATTCCTCGTCGGGGCCGACCTGTTCCTGTCGTCCGACTGTCCGGGATTGCCCCGTCTGCTACGCGACAGGCCCCGGTGCCGGGGATTCTCCACGTGCGTACGCCCACCAAGACTAAACGCCGTCCGCATCGCGGGGGCAGGCCTGCCCCCGGCGCATCGGCGGTCCCCCGGGTCACCTGCCCCGAATCACCGATTCCATGTGACTTCCCCACTCAAGGGCCTCAACACCGCCATATCTGCGCCCGATTCGCTCCGTTTCAGGTGAATGGCGGTGTGGTGTCGGTCACTCCATGCGGCGTGCTGCGCCCAACAGGCCCGTCTCCGCCTCGGTCGGCGTCGTGGCGACGTAGGTCCGCGCCGTCCTCGTGCACCACAGGGTGGTTCCGTCGGGCAGCGTGGACAGCGTCTCGACGTCGTCCGGCGGCAGCGCCAGCGCGCGGCCCAGGCCGCGCGCCTCGTCCGGCGAGACCCGCTGCACGCCCACGAGGTCCGCGCCGGACAGGAGTCGCGGCGTGGTGGGCCCGGGGTAGGGGAGCAGGGTCAGCACGGACTGCCAGGGCGCGGCACCGGCCCGCCCGCGCGGCGGCCGCACGCCGCAGTCGCGGACGACGAGCACGGGGCTGTGCACCGACGGCCCTTGCGGCGGCACGCGGCCGACGTCGTGCAGCGTGATGGACTGCTGCCCGCTGTTGGCGGCCTGCGCCAGGGGCGTCCACAGCTCCCGGCGGCCCGTCTCGACCGCGACCCGGGCGCCCGTGGCGACCGCGCGCAGCGCGATGACCTGAGCGGTCCAGGCGCCGCCCACCAGGACGATCTCGTACGGAGCGGGCCGGCCGATACCGAGCACGGCCGGTATGCCGTGCGAATCGGTGCCGATGACGACCCCGTCGTCGCCGACGGGCAGCTCCAGCGCCTCGAACTGCTCGGGCAGCAGCTCGTGCCTGCCGCGCCGCGGTCCGAGCAGTCCGAAGCCGAGCCGCGGCCTGCGGGCCACGGACACGAGGGGCCTCGCCGCCATCAGTGCGTCCCTCCCAGCGGCAGCGTCGCCAGCACCCCGGGCACCTGCTCGTGGTCCAGGCGCACCAGTCCGGCCTTCACGGCCCGGGAGGCGCGCTCCAACGCGCGACCGACCGTGGCCAGTTCGTCGGCGCTGCGGCCGCATATCCGTATGTGCCCCGCCAGCGTCGGCGCGTGCCGCCCGCCCTGCACGCCGCCGCGCCCGAGCGTGAGGCTCATCGTCGTCGACAGTGCGGGCATCGACGTGAGCAGCGCCGCCAGCTGCGGCAGGGACGCCGCCCCCGGCCCCAACTGCGGCCAGCGGCCCACCCAGTACGTGGCGTGCCAGCGGTCGTCGCAGCGCCAGGCCCGCACGGTCTCCTGCGTCCGCCGCGCGGGCCCGCCCGCATGGCCTGCCTGCCCCGCCTGCGCGGTGGCCGCAGGATTGACGTTCGCGGCCACGGCGAGCGCGGCCGTCAGCCCGTCCTCGGACAGCAGGGACGCGGAGAACCCGGCCCCGCGCAGCCGGCTCGCCAACTGCTCGCCGGCCCGCAGCAGACAGCGCTGCGCACCCTCCAGCCCGCCGCCCCGCGCCGCGACGGCCTCCGGGCACAACTGCGGGTCGAACTTCAGCGCCACCCAGGTGAGCCGGGCGGCCGGAGCGCCCGTCTGCTCCTGCAGCGGTGCGTAGTCGCGGGCGGCCAGCGTCTGCGCGGGCAGGTGGGGAGCGGGCGCGGGCAGGGCGCTCTGCACCACCTGGACCGACTCCAGCAGGATCCCGTCGACCTCCATCGCGTCCCGCAACAGCGAGAGCGGGAGCCCCTTCTCCGTACGGTGCCGCCGCAGCGGCGCGTCCACCGCCTCGACCTGGAGGACGGCCGTCAGGAACGTCCCGTCCCCGACCACGCCGACCGGACGCTGCTCGCGGTCCGTGAACGAGCCCGTGCGCAGGGCCGGTTCGCACTCGGCCACGGGGGCGAAGCGCGGGTCCGTCCCCGGCGGCACCGGCTCCGCGGCGGCCCGGCGGGCCCGTCGTCGCAGCGCGGCCGCTGCGAACAGCCACTCCGCGACGGGCCGGCGGCCGCGGCGCACGAGCGCCAGGAGCAGCAGGCCCGCGGCGACGACCGCGGCGGGCGCCAGCAGCATCGGGCCGGCGATCCAGCCGGCCAGTAACACGGCGGCCGCGAGCTCGACCAGAACGAGCTGTTGCAGCCGCACAGGGCCGATGCTGCCCGCCTGCGCGGAGAGGCGTGGGGTCACCGGGCCCTGCCCTGTCGGCGAGACGGCCGGCGCCATGGCGGACGTACGCGCCCGGCCCCGCCCGGCAGGCACCTGCCCGCCCGCGGCGCCGCGCCCGCTCCGTACCCGCGCAGCGACACCCATCCGCGCCAACGCCCCCTCGAACCCCGAGTCCCGTACCGGGAACCGCCCCCGGCATCGTGTGACGATCACTTACCGGCATAGTAGAGGGTCGGTATGACAGCGGGGCCGGGGGCGGAACCCGTCGGCGGACCGCCGACGAAGGCCGGACAACGGGGAGATACGGCGACAGATGGCATCACGCCGGGACGAGCTCAACGCCTACACGTTTGCGAAGAAACGGACGGTTGCCGCGTTTCTGCAACCCTCGCCCACCGGCACGGAGGAGGGTGCGCCGCGCCCGTTGCGCACCGCCCTGCCCGGCATCGTCGTCGGGGCCCTGCTCGTCGCGGGCTGCGGCGCCTGGGGCATGTTCCGGCCGACCGCGCCCAAGGGCTGGGACGGCCCCGAGGCGCACGTCATCGTCGGCAGCGACTCCACCACCCGCTACGTCGTCCTGAAGACCGACGGCAAGAAGCAGTTGCACCCCGTCCTCAACTTCGCCTCGGCCAAACTCCTCCTCACCCCCGACAAGTCCACCGTCATCAAGGTGAAGGAGTCCGAACTCGACAACGGCCACATTCCGCGCGGCCCGACGCTCGGCATCCCCTACGCGCCCGACCGCATGCCCGCCGCCCCGGAGGCCGGCAGGAAGAAGCAGTGGGCGGTGTGCGAACAGCCCGGCGGCAACGGCAGGACGACCCAGAAGGCCGTCTTCGTCTTCGCCGACCGCGACCCGAAGCTCAAGAAGCTGACGGGCACGCAGCGACTGCACGACAACCAGGCCCTGTACGTCCAGGGGCCGGACGACGCCCGGTACCTCGTCGACCCGCAGGGCACCAAGTACTTGCTGGGCGGCACCGACTGGAAGTCCGCCGACCCCGGCGACCGCAACCTGCTGCTCCGCTCCGTCTTCAAGGACGGCGCCGAGCCGCAGCGTGTCACCAAGGACTGGCTCGACACTTTCACCGACGGTGCCCCCATCGGCTTCCCGGACGTCCCGGGCGAGCCGGGCGCGAAGGCCGGGGTGACCACGCTGCCGGCGCAGGCCGACCGCGTCGGCACGGTCCTGGAGGCCCCGACCGGCAACGGCACCCAGAACTACGTGGTGCTGCCCGGCAAGGTGCAGCGCGTCTCGGAGTTCGTCGCCAAGCTGCTGCTCGACAGCAGGAAGCTCGCCGTCCTCGACCAGGCCGGCCGCCCCGCGCGCGTCGCCGCGTCGGCCTTCACCCCGGACGGCACCGAGTTCGCCGGACGGCAGCACTGGCCGGCCCGCGTGCCTGTCCAGGCCAACTCCGTCGACCCGACGGTGGCCGGCCCCAGGAACACCGTCTGCAGCATCTTGGGCGGCCTCGACGGCAACGGCACGCCCCAACTGGCCACATGGGCCGGCACCGACTACCCGGCCACCACCCCCGACGGTGCCACCAGTGCGTACGTCACCCCGGGCTCCGGCCTGCTGTACCGCCAGGTGACGGGACACCAGACGAAGAGCGGATCGGTCTTCCTCGTCACGGACACGGGTCTGCGATACGCGGTCCAGTCCAACAACGACAGCGGAACGGACAAATCGAAGATCGGCGACGACGGCAAGGGGGCGGACGGGGCGGACGGGGACCCCACCGCGCCGCAGGAGGTCAACCAGGCGCAGGTGCGCCTCGGTTACCGGAACGTCGACCCCGTGCCCGTCCCCGCGAACTGGTCGGCATTCCTGCCGGCCGGACCGCGCCTGGACACCAACAGCGCGCGGCAGCCGCAGGGTTCGTAGGGCGGGGCAGAGACAGAGATGAGGAAGAGGAAAGCGATACTGCTCCTGGCGCTGGTCGCCGTGCCCCTGTCCGCGTCCGGCACGGCGGCAGGACCGGGATCCCACCTGTCCCTGGCGGGCAGGGGCCAGTGCACATACCCCGCCAAACCCATCAAGGGCACGCCCTGGTCGCTGCAGCGCGTCATGCTCGACCGGCTCTGGCAGGACACCAAGGGCAAGCGGCCGGACGGCCGTCCGGTGCGCGTGGCGGTCATCGACACAGGTGTCGACGTCACGAACCCCCAGCTGAAGGACGCGGTCGACGCGAAGAGCGGAGCGGATCTGCTCTCGCAGCCGAACGACGCGGACAAGGGTCCGACGACGGACGTGGTCGGGCACGGCACGAAGGTGGCGGGCATCATCGCGGCCCGCCCGCAACCGGACACGGGCTTCGTGGGCCTGGCCCCCGAATCGGTCGTCATTCCCATCCGGCAGAACGACGAGAAGGGCACGGGCACGTCGAAGACCCTGGCCCAGGGCATCGCCAAGGCCGTGGCCGACGGCGCGGACGTCATCAACATCTCGCAGGACACGACGAAGCCGCTGAGCCCCGACTCGGACCTGGAGCTTGCGGTCAAGGATGCGCTGGCCAAGGACGTCGTCGTCATCGCCTCGGCGGGCAACGACGGCACGGACGGCAGCGTGAAGGAGACGTATCCCGCCGCCTACAAGGGCGTTCTGGCGGTCGGCGCCTCCGACCGCAACAACGAGCGCGCGGTCTTCTCCCAGGCGGGCGACTTCATCGGCGTCGCGGCACCGGGCGTGGAGATGGTCTCGACGGTCCCGAAGGGCGGCCAGTGCGTCGACGACGGCACGAGCTTCTCGGCCCCCTACGTCGCCGGCGTCGCCGCCCTCATCCGCGCGAAGCACCCGGACTGGAAGCAGTACCAGGTCGTCGCCCAGATCGAGCAGACCGCGGAACGGGCCGTCAACGGCCGCGACCGCTACATCGGCTGGGGTGTGGTGGACCCGGTCCGCGCCCTGACGGACGACGGCCGCCCCGTCGACGCGGTGACCCTCCCCGAGGGCCCGGCCCACGACGTCCACCCGCCGGCCCCCGCCCGCCTGGCCCTGGGCGAGACCCCCGAACAGCGTCAGGAACGCCTGGCCACGTACGCGTTGGGCGGGGCGGCGGTGCTCGTCGCGGCGATCACGGGCGTGGCCGTGGTCGTACGCGACCGCAATCGCCGCCGTGGGCCTGCTGCTTGAGACGCTGCATCACACGAAGGAACAGCCGCTCATGACTCATCCCGTACCCCCGCAGGGGCCGGGCGCGCAGCGTCCGCCCCAGGTGTGGGACACGCGCTTCGATCCGCCGTCGTCGTCGGGCCCGTCGTCGGGCCCGTCCGGGCCGCAGGGGTTCGGGCCGGCGACGCCGGTGACGCAGGGCCCGGGCCCGGCCCGCGGACGGCGCAAGACGCTGCTCGTCGTGTTCGCGCTCGTGCTCGTCGCGGGCGGCCTGGGCGGGGGAGGCCGGCTGCTCTGGGGCGGGGACGGGAAGGCGGCGAACCACAATGCGGGGCCTGCTGCATCGGCACGGGTCGACACCCGGCTGGACTGGATGATCCCGACCTCGGAGAAGGAGAAGAACAGCGACGCCCACGGGTCGAACCCGATGACCTGGTTCGCGCACGGCAACATCGTCCGCACGCGGGACCGGCAGATCACGGCCTACGACGTCGAGCACGGCAAGCAGCAGTGGAACGTCCCGCTGGCGGGGGACGTGTGCAAGGCGGCACGCCGGCCCGAGAACGACATGGTGGCGGTGCTGTACGAGAAGGAGAAGTACAAGTGCAACAACCTGATCCTGGTGGACCTCAAGAGCGGGCGTGCGAAGTGGGAGCAGAAGCTTCCCTCGTACTCCAGTGACGGCGAGTACATCGACCCTCAAGTCCGCCTGTCGCGCGGCACGGTCAAGGTCATGGGGAAGGGCGAGTCGGCCACCTTCTCGGTTGCCGGCGGCAAGGTCCTCGACCACCCCAAGACCAATGTCATCTACGACTGCGCGGAAACCGACGCCCCACCGACGGCGAGATCCTGATATCGATCGTCAAATGCGAGAGCAGCAACCGCCGGTTCCGGTGCTGCACCGGGAGCCCTGGCATGGAGCAGGACGCCGAGTACCGAGCCGTCGAAGAATTCCCGCAATGCGTGGGGTACTTGGTTCACACAGACGACGGTGGTGAAGGCGGAACCCGACACGGTCACGTCCTACGACATCAGGACCGGCGAGAAGAAGTGGTCCCTGATCCTGCCCGGCACGCAGTGCGCGGCGTCGCGGGACGTCGACGCGGACCGCGTGCTCATCGCCCTCGGATACACGGACGCCTGTGACGCGATGACCGTCGTCGACATCCGCCGGGGGAAGCTGCTGTGGACACAGCCCATCGTTCTCCTGAAGGCCGACGATCCCGAAATGGACAACTTCAGGCCGGACAAGTGGCCCGCCGACATGGCAGTGTCGGTCAGCCAGGGGCACGGCCTGATCAGCTGGGCCACCGGCGCCCGCATCGTGCGCCTCTCGGACGGCCGGCTGATCGGCGACACGGGAAAGCAGGACGCGTGCACCGACGTCGGCACGGCCGGCGGAGCCCAACTCCTCACCCAGCGGTTCTGCGGGCACCGGGCCACGCTGCGTTCCCAGAACCTGAAATCGCTGGCAAAGGCCAACTGGCAATGGGACGGCCCGGAAAACCAGACGATCTCCGACATCCTCTCGACCAAACCCGTCGTGCTGCTCATGAGCGACGCGGACGGCAAGAACATCGGCAAGCCCACCCAGCTGATCGTCCTGGGCGATACGGATGGCAAGGAACGGGCACGTATTCCGCTCCAGCACGACCATGAGAACAGCTACTGCACGTCCAGCATGAGCAGATGCGCGGAATACCTGGTCTCGGGAGATGTCGTGTACGTCGCCGGAAAGGGCTCGACGGCTGCATACGACCTGTCCACGGGCCATGAGCGGTGGACGTTCAAGGCGGACGAGAACAGGCTCGCCCTCCCGGTGTCGGCCGACGGCGGGGAGCTCAGCATCTACGTGTCGGCGACACCTGAGCGCGAGGGCAAACTGATACGCGTGTCGACACGGTCGGGCAAGGAACTGCGCACCACGGACAACACCCCCGACCTCCGCACCACCGAATGGCAACTGGCCCACAGCAAGAGCGCGGTGCCGTATCTCGGCGACGGGCGCCGTTTGATGGTCAACGAGGGGCTGCTGGAGTCGCAGGACAACGATGTGATCGTGGCGATCGGGGCACGGACGGGGCGGGGCTGAGGGGGACGGGGGCGTGCGTGAGGAGCACGCCCCCATCGGCTCAGGACTCGGGCACCTCGATGTCGAACTCTCCGTCCCGCGCGCCGAGTACGAAGGCACGCCATTCGGCTTCGGTGTACCGCAGCACGGTGTCAGGATCCTCGGACGACCGCATGGCCACGGCACCGCCCGGCAGATAGGCGATCTCGACCCGCGCCATGTCGGGCGGGCTGTCGGGGGCGCTGAGCCACTCGGCCCCCGAGATGTCCATGGCGTACAACTCGTCTTTTTCCTGTTCGGTCGCCACTGCGCGGGGCTCCTCGATCGACGGTACGGACGGTAGCGGGGCCGACGCTAGCAACCGGTGTCGGGGTGGGACAGGGGTTCGGCCGACTCGGCCGTTATGTGGTGGGGGATCGCCCTTATGGGTGACTAGAGTTGACGGTGGTGCTGGGTAGCACCGTATGGGGAGGGGCGGGGTGAACAACCTGGGTACGGGCGGCGGGTACTTGGCCAAGGAGGCCGAGACACTGACGACGTTCAAGGGACGTATCGACGAGCTCCTGGCCAAGCTGGAGAAGTCGTCGGCGTCGCCGAAGGCGATCGGCGAACGCCGGATCGCCCAGGGGGCGTACGGCAAGGGCTTCGACTCTGCGAGCGATCTTGCTGCGCTCTACGACAAGGTCCATGGACGGCTGCAGGAGCTGTCGAAGCTCTTCGGGGACCAGATCGAGGCGACGGGCCTCGCGGCGCTGATCTCCGACCGCGGGTACGACGGCGTCGACGCGGAGCAGGCGGCGCGCATGCGGGCGATCCAGGAGAGCACGCAGAAGCACTACCGGGGGGCGACGGTGCCCAAGGCTCCTGCGGGGGGCGGCGGACCGCAGCAGCACACCGGCGACGCCGGCGGGGCCGACGGCTTCTAGGGGGAGGCGAAGAGATGAGTGCGGGTGCGGGGAAGTTCGACGGCCTCAGCCACAACGAGCTCTACGCGATGGTGGCCGACGCCAGCCCGAGCCAGCTGACGGAGATGGGCTCGGCGCTGAGCGAAGCGTCCATGGAGCTCAACGCGATCAGCGACCTGCTGCGGCACCACGTGGAGCGGGTCAAGTGGGCGGGCGAGGGCGGCGACGCGTTCCGCGAGTGGGGCGGCGAGATGGTCAAGCAGGCGGCCAAGCTGGCCGACTACACCGTCTTCGCAGGCAGCTACATCAGCCAGGCCGGCGACGGCCTGTCCGAGGTGAAGTCGGCCATGCCGAAGCCGGATCCGGCATCGGAGTGTTTGACCGATCCGGAGAAGGAACAGGCGCGGCTGAAGGTTACGGAGTCGCATCGTCAGGAAGCGATCAACCTGATGAACAAGCTCGACTCTTATTACCGGGTGGCGCATGAGCGGTTGGCGGGGTTGGAGGAGCCGGCGTTCAGGCCGATTCCGTTGGCCGGTGGAGGCTTCGACGAATGGGAGCGCCCCTACGGGGAACGAGACGGTTCTGGTGGCACGGGAATCGGAGGCAGCGGCGCCTATTCCCCTCCGGCCAGTGCCGCGGGTGATCCGACCAGAACTGCACACGCGGCCGGGCCACAGCATCAGGGCAACGCGGTGGGTGCTTCTTCAGGAGCGCTGGGCGATGCGGTAGACGGTGCACACCATCAAGTGCCCTCGCGAGCTGATGTGGTTGCGGGAACAGCCATTGACTCGACCGGGGTCGCTGCTGCGCCATCACACACCGGGATGAGTCCGGGTAACACTGCAGTACCGGATAATCCGAAACACGCTGATGGGATTGGCCCTGTGGGCCCTGTTGCGCCGAGTGCGCCGCTGCCGGGCAGGCCTTCTTCTGGAGTAGGCAGAACCGTAACCGGGCTACCGGGCGGTTCAAGTGCGCTCGGGAGTTCGAAAGTCGGCGTTTCGGTACCACGGTATGGCAGCATCCCACGCACCGGTGTGAGCGACGGAATCGTTGGCGGCACTCCGACACGATCGGGTGGCGACCTCAGCGGTCAGCGCTTGCCACGTGGGACGGTTGTTGGAGAAGAGCACGGGATGATGGGCCGGGGCCCCGTGGGCATGGGGGGACCTTCCGGTGCAACTGGTGGAAGCTCCCCGAACTCGCAGCGATTCGAACCGGGCCGCAGGTTGGCCACGGAGCCGGGCGGCGTTGCGGCTGGCCCGCACGGTAGTGGGCAATTGCCGTCGGCCGGTTCGAGATTGCCACGGGGAACCGTTGTCGGGGCGGAGCACGACACCCGTGGTGGTGCCGCAGACGTGCCGCGTGCACGGCACGGAGAGCGGGCGGACTTCACGCCGGGTGGTTCTGGGCTTGTGCGAGAGAGTCCGGCCCCAGGACCTCTGCACTCGGGTGCATCAGGGAGCAGCGATGGCCGTCGCCGCGTTGTCAGAAGGCCCGATTACCTTACGGAGGACGAGGAAACGTGGGAGGGCGGCCGCCGAGATACTGTCCCACCCGTCATCCAATGATTCCCTGCCCTGCCACGCCAAGGAGAAGCTGACTTATGTCGCTCGTGACCAGAACGGGGCGACAACGTGTCGTGCTTGCGTTGTCGCTACTGGGCGCTGGAGTCATGCCGCTCGGTGTACTGGCTTCCGAGGCAGCAGCGGACGATGTGCGCTCGCGGGAGTGGCACTTGGATGCCATGCAGGCGGATGACATGTGGAAGGTCAGTCGAGGGGAAGGTGTGACGGTCGCAGTCCTCGATTCCGGCGTGGACTCATCTGTTCCTGAGCTCAGGGGGCAAACACTGGAAGGCATTGACCTGTCCAGTGAGTCAACTGGCGCTGACCGTGACGGAGATGGGCACGGAACGAACATGGCGACTCTGATCGCCGGAACAGGGGCTGACGGCGGTGTCCAAGGGCTTGCGCCTGGAGTGAAAGTCTTGCCGGTCAAGACTGCAGGAAAGAATAACCAGCTACTTTCCAACTCTGACGCTGTCTGGGACAGAGCCATCCGCTACGCAGTCGACCATGGTGCCCGGGTGATCAGCATTTCAATGGGCTCTCCTGGGCTCGTCGGTAACTCGACGAGGACGGAGGCAGCGGTGAAATATGCTCTCGACAAAGGGAGCCTGATCTTTTCCGCTGCTGGAAACGACGGAGACGAGGGAAACGTCGAGCAATTCCCGGCCGCGTTTCCTGGGGTCGTCTCAGTAGGCGCCGTCGACAAGGACCGTAAGGTCACGAAGTGGTCGAACAGCGCAAGCCATGTGGCGCTTGCCGCTCCCGGAGACAATATTCCGGAGCGTTGCACCAAGACGTCCGGCTTCTGCGACTCCGGGGGCACCAGCCAGGCCACCGCCCTAGCCTCCGCCTCCGCCGCCCTGATCTGGTCCAAGCACCCTGACTGGACCAACAACCAAGTCCTGCGCGTCATGATGGACACCGCAGGAAAGCCGGCCACCGGAGGAGTGCCGAGCATCTACCTCGGTTACGGTATCGTCCGCCCCCGCAAGGTCCTGGTGGACGGCGAGGGCAACCCCGGCCCCGCGAACGTCAACCCGCTGCTGGCGGCAAGCCAGTCCGCATCGCCGAAGCCCGCTTCCTCCGGCGACCCGAAGCAGTCGGCTCCGACCCGTGACTCCGCGACCGAGTCGAAGCAGGACGAAGGCGGTACGGACATTCCGTGGCCGGGAATCGCCATCGGCGCGGCAGTCGTCGCCGCGGTGGCAACCGGAATCGTGTTCCTGCGGCGGCGCGGACAGCGCTAGCCGCACAGGGAATCCGCAATCAAGTACGCAACTCGTGGGGGAAGGTGAACCATGTCGGACAAACAAAAGGTAACCGACGCCAGTTTCAATGCCTTTAAGAGCTCGATGGAAGAGTCCAGCCAGGCTTTCACGGCCAACCTGCGCACTCTCGTGAACGCCATCGAGAACGTCAGCGGCAGGTGGCAGGGCCGGGCGCACGACGCGTTCGTGCGGGCACAGACGGAACTGAACGATGAGCACGACGCGGTGCGGCGACTCATCGACCACGTCCGAGAGGCTGTCGCCCTCACACACAAGAACGCCTCGGCCAACGATGGAGACATCGCTTCGCGTATCAAGGGCGTCGACGTGAGCGGCGGTGCGCAGGCAACGTCCGGTGAGAGCGCGCTCAATCACTTCTGAGTCATCCGTAGGCAACGCCACGGGGAGTGGGGAACATGTCGGAGAACTTTGGCGACCTCGTCGTCACTTACGGCTCGCTGCAGGACACGGCCAGGGACATCAAGGCCGCCGGCGCGGTCATCAAGCGTGAGCTCGAGGCCATGAGCAAGGCAGTCAAGGACGTTTCGCACGGCTGGGAAGGTGAGTCGTTCGCGGCGATGACGGACGCACAGAACCAGCTTGCGAACCGGGCCGCGCGCATCCAGGAGGTTCTGGACCGCGTATCGACCCTGATCGTGACGGGTAGCGACGACTACCAGCACACGGACCGGAAGTCCGCCGGGCTCTTCAGCGGCCACTGACGAGCGGCGCTGGAGTGGGGTGGGCACCGACGGGATGCCCACCCCGCTGCCGTCGACGGCCAAAATCGAGGTTTCCGCCACCGGAAGGCCAAAGAGCCCTATCTTCCGCCCCTTTTCACCCTGTATGTCGCATGGTAATCGCCGGAACAAGTCATTCCGATGGCGAAAACCTCGACCGGCTGATCTGCTCGCCGGAGGGCGACTCATGGTGCGGGCGCCGACGGGATGCCCACCCCACTCGCGCGCTCACACAGCGGCGTAGGCCCGCGCCGCCTCCCGCGAAATAACGACCCACGTCTTGCTGCCGGCGAGCGGGCCGCCTGCCTCGTCCAGGCCGACGATGCCACCACATGTGCCGACCACGGTGTCCAGTGTGGAGAGCGCCTCGCGCCTCCGCGCCTGGCACGCCTGCTGAGCTCTCCTCGAATGTGCAGGGTGCTCATCGAACACGGTCAGCCGCAGAACTCCGTAGCGCCACCGCATGGACAGGCTGGCATTCCGACCCGGGGTGAACTGATAGGCGTTCGCGAGCAGTTCCGACGCAGCGAAGGTGCCGAGCTCACTCATATCGGGAAGTCCGTGGTCGGTGAGCAGGCGTCCCACGACTGCCCGTGCCATCGAGAGGCAGTACGCCCCGGTCGGCAGACCGAACGAGTAGTCGAGGTTGGCGGGGATCGGTGTCAGCCACGTAGCGGGTGTCTCTTCGGGCAGGCACGAAGGCGGATTGTTGCTCATGCGCGGCCACTCCAGGCGCTTGGCAGGTGGTGGGGGATGCCTCGCACGCGCAGCGGAACCGGTGGCCTGCCTCCCCGGGCGCGGGCGCACCTCACCCAGGGATGGTGGGCACGCTCGCGCGGTGCTCTTCCGGCTCCACGGCGTGTGAGCTAAGCGACACCGAACGTAGCGCAGCATGGAAACCCTGTGCTACCTACTCGTCGGAAACCCCGTGCTACGGGTGACTCGCTGGATCCCACTGCTCCCTCGCGGCAGACTGTTGCCGACTTCAGGGAGGGGACCATGCCGCCGAGGAGCAACCCGACGATCCGCCAGCGACGACTGGGAGCCGCACTGCGGCAGTTGCGTGAGCAGGCAGGCATGTCGGCGTCCGATGCGGCAGCCCTGCTGGGAGTGGACCGGACCCGCATCTCCAACACAGAAGCCGGCCGCTTCGGGATCAGCACATCGCGCGTGCGTACGTTGGCCTGCAACTACCGTTGTCCTGACCCTGCCTTGGTCGACGCTCTCGCCGGCATGGCCCAGGAGCGAACGAAGGGCTGGTGGGAGGAGTACCGGGGTTTGCTCCCCGCCTCCTTCTTGGATGTGGCCGAACTCGAATGGCACGCCGTCAGACTGCGCAACGCGCTGACGTCACACATCCCAGGGTTGCTGCAGACGGAAGGCCACGCGCGGGCGCTCTTCGGCATGGTGATCCCGGGGCTCCCGGCCGAGGAGGTGGATCTCCGGGTCGCCCAGCGGACGCAGCGTTGCCAGGTCCTCGACCGCGACGATCCGCCGGCCTACGAGGCGGTCGTCCATGAGAGCGCCCTGCGGATGCAGTTCGGAGGCCGAAAGGTCGCACATACGCAGCTGGTGCACCTGTTGGAGGTCGGTGAGCGAGAGGGCGTCACCCTCAAGGTGATCCCGTTCTCAGCCGGTGGCTTCCCGGGTGCAGGTCAGACGATCCTGTACGCGTGCGGGCCGGTGGTCGACCTGGATACGGTTTCGCTCGACACGTCCCACGGATCTGTCTTCATCGACTCCGCGATGCAACTTGCCAATTACCGGCGGCTCCTCGACAGGATGGAGGACAACGCACTTGACGAGTGTGACTCGCGCAAGTTCATCCATGCAATTGCTCAGCAGATCTGAGAGGTTGACATGCCTGAGATCCAGTGGCAAGAGCCGTTCTGCGGGAATAGCGGGAACGCCTGTATACAGATCGGTCATACGGCTGATGGCACACCCATACTTCGCGAAACCACCCGCCCTCGCGAGCTACTGATCACCACGCGAGACGGTCTCCGCAACTTCATCGAAGCCGCCAAACGTGGCGAGCTCGACCACTTCATTGTTCAGGGGTCGGCGTGACCAAATCGGTTGATCACCACTTGCTCATGCGCATCACTCCGCGCCAGGTCCATCCCGCGCCGAGGACCGCGTCCCGCAAGGGGTTTTTCATGTCTCGGGTGTCGTAGCGGAACGTTTCGACCTTGTGCCGGCGGCCGTCGGGCCCGCGCTCGTAACCCCCCTCCCAAGAAACCTCGATGACCTGCCCATGGCTGTACGCGCGCGACTCGGCCCATACGCCAGGGTTCCCCGACCACGTCACCGTCCACTGCTCGTCGATGGACTGCACTTCGCGGTTCGAGGGGACGAAGCGCATCCGGACCTTGAGTTTCCGCTCGACCTGCTTGCGAGAGGACGAAGACCCGTAGGCCGGCTCCCAGACATGCCACTCCGCCACCAGATCGGCCTTCTCCGCGGGCTGGGCCTGGCGCACGACGAACGGTGCATCCGGACCATTGATCGCGAGCAGCGAGTCCCGCAGCTCCAAGGCGGGAAGTGGTGTGACACCGCTGTCGGGGTACTTGGTGCCGGTCACCTTGTCCCGGATGCCGTCTATCTTCTTTCGAAGGCTGCCCATTGCTAAGCCCCCGACACGGTGTTCGGGCGCACCGTGCGCACGAGGTCCTGGAAATCGCCCAGGGCGCTCTCATGCTGGGCTGCGGTGGCGGTCAGAGCCAACCGGATCACCGCACGCTTGTCCGGCTCTTTGATATCCGACATGGACAGATACACCTGGGACTGTACGAGGTCGCGGCGGGTGGTGCCGACGACGGCCGAGAAGGTCAAATACTGGGTCAGGGCAGGTGCGTCGGCAGAGCCGGTCTCACGGCGGTCGGCCACCACCACCGACTCGGCGATCTCGCGCAGACGCTCCACCGATTCGTCGGCGAGTTCGGCCAGTGGTGCTGCGTCCGGCCGGTATTCGCCGTCGACGGTGATGTTGGCGGTGAACCCGTCGTCCGGCTGTGTACGCACCGCGGCGAAGGCGATGCCTGTGGAGTCGAATCCCTCCGGACGGGCCGGGAGCCAGTCCTCCGGCAGGCGGAATTCAATAGGCACCGGCAATTCCATGGCCACCCCGGGCCCTCCTTCCGTGGAGAAGTACATCAGAACCAACTACTGACGGTGTGCTTGACGGAGCGAGCGGCGTTGCCGACCGCGTCGGCCACTTCGTCGGCGGCCTTGCCCAGCTTGCGTGGATCGACGGTGATCTCGAGTCCCAATCCCGCGCCTGCCTCAGGGGAGACGCCCGCTTTGCCGCCGAGCTTCCACACCCCGGTCTCCGTATTCTTCTTGAGGCCCCACCAGGCCTCCGCACCAGGGCCCTCCCACTCCTCGGCTGTGGCGCCGATCCCGATACCGGCAGCCTCCAACCCCCCGGTTATGCTGGTCTTCTTTCCAGCGAACGCCTTTGCGCCGGCGGTGAACTCCTCTTTGTTGGCCTTGGCGTTGAGCACGGCTTCGGCACCGCTGAACCCTTCGGCCCGTCCGTAATATCCGACCTGTCCGTACTCGGCCCGGCCCTCGGCCATGGCCCGGTCCCCCACGGACATCTCAGCCTTGGCAGCCGCGCCCTTTTCGTTGAAACCGTAGTTCGCGGAAGCCCTGGCTCCCGTGTAAACATCCGCGGACCCCGAGAGCTTCAGCGACCCGTTGGTGGCGGAGCCTTGCGCGGTGATGTGGAAGAGGTCGGCATACGCCTTGACCGAGCCCTCCTTGCCGGACTTGGGGCCGTCGGAGACGGAGAATCCGAGGGCCGGCCCAGTCGTCGTGACCTTGCCCTCGGTTTTCCACCCATCGGTTTGCGTAGCAACCGCATCCGGCACCCCGGCTTTCATCAAGTCGCCCTCGGCATGCGCGTTGAACCCACTGAAGGCGCCGACCGCCGTGGAAGGGTCGGTCACGGCGCGGCTCAACGCCCGCTTTGCGCCCTGGTCGGCTTCGTCCACGGAACGCACCGCCTTGGCGATGGTGTCGGTCCACTCCTGGGCCGCCTGCTGGGCCTGCGCCGTCAGCGTGGGGTAGTCCGGGTCATGCTGGAGGGCGTACCGGTCCTGTGCGGAGAGCTTCTCGAAACCGACGTAAGCGGCTTTGCCCGAGCTGTCGACCTTGAAGTCTTTCGCCTCGGCCTCGGCAACCAGATCCTTCACGGCTTTCTGCAGCACGACCAGCTCGGTGTGCGCCTGTCTGAGGAGGCTGGCAACAGCCAACGCCTCTTTCTCAGCCCCCGCATATTCGGAAGCCGTAGCCGCCGAACTGTTTTGATGCGCGGCAAATGCCTCCCCCTGCCACTTCCCGTTGGCCAGGGCGCGCTGCACGTGCTTCTCGTAGTCGCCCTTCAGCTCGCCGAAGCGCTTGCCCATGTTCTGCCACGCTTCGGACACGTCCAAGAGCGGCGACAGATCGGTGGTCATCACGTCCTGATAGCTCAGTGACACGGTCAAACCTCCGATCAGTACTGGTCGAGACGGCTGCGGAGCGAGGAACCCTGTCCGGCGCCCGTCGAGTTGAATTGCGCGCCGATGGCGCCGTCCTGGCCCTGGAAGAGGGTGTTCGTGCTGCGCAGTGCGTCCAACTCCCGATGCAGCCGGTCCATCAGCCGGTTCGCCTGTCCCTGCCAGAGGGACGTCGCTTTGGACAGCCCCTCGGCCGTTGCCCACGCGGACAGTCCGTGCAGCCCTGTGTCCGGCTTCAACAGACTCGACCGCAGAGTTCCCGAACCGACCAAGGGTGGCTGCGCCTTGCCGCCGCCTTCTCCGAGGCGGCCGGCGGCCTGGGTGTCCGGCAGCAGGTGCTGCTGCATGAACGTTACGGCGTGCTGCTTGTCGCTCGCCGAGCTCGCCAATACCCCCTGGCTGCCGTCCAGTCCACCGGCATTCGTTTGGTCGAGCTGCAGCCGCTGTTCCGCAGAGCCCCCGGAGCTCATGGGTGAATCCCCCCTCGCGCTTGCGCCCCTACCTGCCGGCACCGAGCGGGCGCACCACAGGTTCCTGGCGTGTACCTTACAGACACCGCCCGGCGGTTCCTGCCCGTCAGCTCCTGCCCGTCAGCGCCTTCCTGCCTCGTACCGTGGCCTGTTCGAGGCGACGACGACATATCCAACGGTGAGGGCCAACCCCAGAATCCCGATTCCGATGAAGCCGAGGACGCCCAGCACCGCGGCCCCTGCGGAAATCCCCCCCGACGGTACCCACGACCCCGGCCACCGTCCCCAGAATCCCCATCACGAGCGTCCGATGGTTCCCGAAAACCACATAGGCGGTCGGCCGCTCCGCCCCGGCGGTGCTATTCCCTGGCGCATTGCGTGCTGCTCCTCACTTGCGGGACCGAGCGGTTGGACCCTCTTCCTCAATAGTCGGGCGTGTCGCCGAGGAAGTGCGCCCTCACTCCGCAATCCCCCGCGTCAGCATCACCACAGCAACGAACCTCCGGTACAGCCGGATCGGGTCCTCGTCCGTCATCCGGACCGTCACGGCGTCCGCGTCCGCGCGCTCGACGTCCGCGATCCACGTCGCCATCTCGGCCAGGTCCGGATTGCGGAACCGTACGGTCAGAGTCGCCGGCAGGGTGATGTGCGGCGGTGCGGCCCCGGACGCGCCCAGGACCGCTTCCCTCGCCGTCTCGTGGATCAGTTCGCGGGCCGCAGCCGGGTGGAGGCTGTCGGCGGCGAAGCGCGACACAGAGGACTTGACCACGGCGCTGCGGATGCCCGGGCAGAAGGGCTCGATCTCGGCGGCCGTCGTGTCGTCGCCGGTGATCAGCACGACCGGGACGCCGTGGCCCAGGGCCACCAGCGCGTTGATGCCGCTCTCGCCGGCGGTCACGCCGTTGAGGTGTACTTCGCTGATCGCCAGGGGGTTGTACGTGTGCGAGAGCGTGGCCGGTGCGCCCGTCATGGAGCCGTGGTACGAGACGAAGAAGACGGCGTCGAAGGAGGCGTCCAGCCCCTGCATCATGTAGAGCGGCTTGTGCCGTCCGGACAGGTAACGGGCGCGGCCCGCAAGGGTGTCGGGGCGCAGGTTGGCCATCTTCGAGTGCGCGTCGTTGACGAGGAATCCGGTCGCACCGGCCGCCCTCGCGCCCTCGATCGCGGCGTTGACCTCCTGCTGCAGCAGGTCCCGGTAGTACGCGTAGTCGCCCGCGGTCTCCGCGGGCCGGCACTGCGACCAGTCGACGACGCCTGCGGTGCCCTCCATGTCGGAGGAGAGGAAAATTTTCACCCCCACACCAGTGCCCCGGCCGGGGAGCTCCTACCGGCCATCCTCCGGGCGTTTCCCCGCTTTCCCCGCTTTCCTCGCCTTCCCTGCGGTCACCGTCTGCGCCATCCCCGGCAGGAAGTCCGTGAACAGCTCGTGCACCTCGTGCACGAGCGGCCGCAGCACCCGGAACCTCGCCAGTGACACGCCCCGCGTCGTCAGACGGGCGCCGCGGTCCGCCAGGCGGCGGCTGCGTTCGCGGCCGGGGGAGCGGTCGAAGACCCAGTAGAGGACCAGGCCCATCTGGGACAGCCACATCAATTCGGGGAGGACGTCCGCGAGTTCGTCCGGGACCTTCGCCTTGGAACCCGCCAGGGCCTCGCGGTGCAGCGCGATGGACGCCTGCCGCGCGTGCTCCGACTCGGCGGAGAAGGGGCTCAGAGGGCTGTCGGGATCCGCGGCGTTCTTGAAGAACTGGGCCGCGAACTCGTGGTACGGCTCCGCGATGTCCAGCCACGCCAGCAGCACGCCGGACAGCCGGGCGTGCAGGTCGGTCTCCCGCTCCAGGACGGCGCGGGCCGCCGTCTCGTGTTCCGCGCCGATCCGGTCGTAGAAGCCCTGGATCAGGTGCTCCTTGCCCGCGTAGTAGTAGTACGCGTTGCCGACGGAGACCCCGGCCTCCTTGGCGATGGCCCGCATCGTGGTCTTGTCGTAGCCCCGCTCCTGGAAGAGCCGCATCGCGGTCTCGAGGATCAGGGTGCGGGTCTGTTCGCTCTTCTCGGTCGCCCTGGGCGCAGGTTTCGTCTGCCGGGGTTCGTTCTCTGCTGGCACGGTGCCGAGCCTAATCCGCGGTCAATCCGCGGGCGCACAGCCGGTGGCCCCGCAGCGTGCCGGACGCCGTGCCGCGCGGTACCTGGCCGCCGCCAGCACCGCACCCCGCGCCAGGCGGAGCCCGGACGGGGTGCTGAGGCGGTGCGCGAGCGGGCGGTGCTCGGCGAGCGCCCACAGGCAGGCCACCCAGGCCGCCGCCCCGCGGTAGACCTGGCCGCCGTCGCCGACGACGGTGATCTCCTCGGAGGCGGCGGCGTGGTCCAGCCCGGGGAAGCGGCGCCGGGCCTCCTCCGACCCCACCGGCACCAGGTCGAGCGGCACCAGCTGCCGCTGCCGCGCGAGCCAGTTGCGCAGGTGGGTGCAGAGCGGGCACTGCGCGTCGTACAGCACGGTGAGCCGGCGGACCGGGACTGCGGCGGTGGCCATCGCCGGCATCCCGCTCAGTGCCCGGTCGGCGCGGCCCACGGACCCTGCGGGCCGGGCGCCGCCCAGCCCTGCGGCGGGACCGGCGGGACCTGCTCCCGGTCCATCATGCCGCGGCGGCGGAACTTGTTGAGCGCGAAGACGTTGCCGAGGTGCATCACGCCCAGGACGAGCAGGACGACGCCGAGCTTCTGCGACAGCGCCTCGAACACCCCGCGGGCGTCGACGATCTTGTCGTCGTCCTGCAGGTACAGCGCGATGAACCCGAGGTTCACGAGGTAGAAGCCCACCACCAGGAGGTGGTTGACGGCCTCGGCGAGCTTCTCGTTGCCGTGCAGCACGTCGGCGAGGAAGACCTGCCCGTTGCGGCTGAGCGTGCGGGCGACCCAGACGGTGAGGCCGACGCTGATCAGCAGGTAGATGACGTACGCGACGACTGTGAGGTCCATGACTTGTCCCCACCCTTTCTTGAACACGTTCAAAACTGCGTCGGTCAGGACTGTAGACCTGTTTTTGAACGCGTTCAAGCCGGCGGGGGCAGAGGTGACCCGAGGGTCAGGAGTCCAATTTCGATCCTGGTCAAAAGACTTGGTGTGCGGTTGCGGCCGGCGGGACATTGGGGCTGCCCGAGGACGCCCCACTCGCCCCGGGCAAACCACGAATCAGGCACGAACCAGGCACGAACAGGCACGAACGAAGCACGATCCCAAGGGGGAATCACCATGCGCAGGACGCTGAAGGCCGCCGCGGCACTCGCAATCGCCGTCGGCGCGTTCACCACGGTCGGTGCGACCACCGCCTCGGCCCGGCCCGCGGACGCCAGCCACGGTTGCCCCTCCGGCGACGTGTGTCTCTACCCCGGCGCCGGGTGGAACAACGACCAGCCGTCCCAGACGTACTACAAGTACGGGACCTACAACCTCAGCAACATGTACGGGACGTACCGCATCTTCAACAACCAGACCGGCGGCGCGACCATGCGCACCTGCACGGGCTACAACGGCTCGGGCTGCCAGGGCTATCTGCCCGCCGGCTGGTACATCGACAAGGACATGACGCCTATCAACTCCATCACCCTGGAACCGTAGGCGACGGCTTCTGCAGCGCCACATCATGTCCGAGCGGGCCGGTCCTCCTGTCGGGGAGGGCCGGCTCGCGGCTCATACGCTCACACGCTCATACGCCGGTCGTGCCGTCGATGCGCTCACGGATCAGGTCCGCGTGACCGTTGTGCCGCGCGTACTCCTCGATCATGTGCATCATGATCCAGCGCAATGAAACGTCCCGGAAGCCGATCTCCGCGGCGTCCAGCTCGGGGAGCCGGCCGGTGTCGTCCAGCGAGGCGCCGGCCGCCGTCGCCCGGCTCGCATCGGCCTCCGCGCGCCATGCGGCCAGCGCCTCGTCCATGCCGAGTTCGGGGGCCGGCGCGAACCCGAAGGACTGCTCCTCGCCGTACGGCAACGGCGTGTCGCGACCGGCCAACACCTGCTGGAACCAATGCCGTTCGACGACCGTCATGTGCCGGACCAGGCCGAGCAGGGTCATCGGCGACGGCTCCGCCGAGGCGCGGCGCGTGAGCGCGTCGTCGAGCCCCGTGCACTTCAGTACGAGCGTGGCACGGTGGAACTCCAGCCAGCTCTCCAGCATGGCGCGTTCACCGGCCTGCGGGGGCGGGACCGTACGTCCGTCCGGTGTCTTGGTCATGGTCGTCACCCTGCCACGCCCCGTCCGCCATCGACAGGGTGCGGTCGTCCGTCGGTTCGGCGGTGCGCGGTGGTGCGCGCTCAGCTGCGGACGGACACGTGGAATCCGGCCATGTCCGGGCCCGTTCCCGTCCAGGACCGCCCGTAGCGGGCGGCCACCGTGTCCAGCGGGTGCGTCTCGACGTGCCAGCCGTGCCGGCCCAGCCAGTCGCCGAGCCCGGTGCCGAGACCGCCCTTCCACAGCGAGGTGAGGTGGGCGACGCTCGGATCGGCGGCGGCCGCCGCCGAGATGTCCCGCCCGCGTTCGTGCGCGAGCCGGCTGCCGGGGGCGGCGAGCTTGCCCAGGGCGTCCAGCAGGCCGGCGGCCTGCTCCTCGGTGAGGTAGATGAACAGCCCCTCGACCAGCCAGGCCGTCGGCGCCTCGCGGTCGAAGCCCGCCGCGGTCAGCCGGGCGGGCCAGTCCGCAGCGAGCAGGTCGACGTCCAGCGCGGTCCGTTCGCAACGGGGACCGGCGCCCTGCCCGCCCAGGACGCGCTCCTTGAACTCCAGCACCGGCGGCAGGTCCAGCTCGTACAGCCGCACCCCGTCCGGCCAGGGCAGGCGGTAGGCGCGGGTGTCCAACCCGGCGGCCAGGAGCACCACTTGACGTATGCCGTCGGCGGTGGCCCCGAGCAGGTAGTCGTCGTAGAAGCGGGTGCGGATCACCGCGTAGTGGGCCAGCGCCAGGGCGTACGGGCCCGGCTGCCGGCCGGTGGTGTACCCGGCGGCGGTGACGAACGCCCTCGCGTACGGGTCCGTGAAGAGCCCGCCGGGGCGCTCGCTCTCCAGGGCGCGCACGTGGGCGACGGACAGGGCCGTCCTGCTGACGGGGCTCAAGGGACCGGGAGTTGTCATGAGGACCGAGAGTACGAGGCCTCGGCCAGCAGTGTCGGCAGCTTGCGCATGTCGTCGAAGACGACCGTGCCCGGGCCTTCGAGCCACTGCGCAGGGATCATCCCGCCCGCGTATCCGAGGGAGCGCATGCCCGCCGAACGGGCCGCCTGGACGCCGTACTTGCTGTCCTCGACCACCACGCACGCCCCGGGCGCCACGCCCATCGCGGCCGCCGCGTGCAGGAACAGGTCGGGCGCGGGCTTGCCGTGCGCGACCTCGGTCGCGCTGAAGATGCGGCCCTCGAAGCGGCCGTACAGGCCGGTGATGCCGAGGGTGTGGCGCATCTTCTCGTGCGTGCCGCTGGAGGCGACGCACGTGGGCAGGCCCGTCGCCTCGACCGCGTCGAGGGCCTCGGCGATGCCCGGGACCGCGGTCAGCTCGGCGTCCATCGTCTCGTTGTGCAGCGCCCGGAAGCGCTTCTCCCAGACGGTGGCCTTCTCCTCGCCCATCTGCGCGACGATGTCTGCCCGGATGGACGCGGCCGAGCGGCCCATGAACCGCTCGACGACCTCCTCCTCGCTGAGCGGCCACCCGAGTTCCGCCCCGAGGCGGACGTTGACGCGGGCGGCGATGAGCTCACTGTCGACGAGCACGCCGTCGCAGTCGAAGATGACGAGTTCCACAGGGTCGATCATGTGGGTCACCGTACGTCAGGGGACGAACCCCCGAAGGGGCGTGGCACCGGGCCGGCCCCTACTCCTCCGCCACCCACCCCACCTGCACCAGCGGCGTCCCCCTCTTCCGGGACACGAAGAACCCCCGCCCCGGCGGCATCGGCCGCGGCCGTACGCCGCCCAGGATGTCGCCCTCGCCGGGGTCGCCGGACAACACCACGCCCTGCGCGCCCAGTTCCTTGATGCGTTGCATGAACGACTCGAACATCGAGCGCGACGCACCCGCCGAACTCCGCGCGACGATGAAGCGGATACCGACGTCCCGGGCGAACGGCAGGTTCTCCGTCAGGACCGCCAGCGGGTTGTTGCCGCCGGCCGCCACCAGTTCGTAGTCGTCGACGATGACGAAGAACTGCGGGCCCTTCCACCAGCTGCGCTCCCGCAACTGCTGCGGTGTGATACCCGGCTGCGGGGCCCGCCGCTCCATCAGACCCTTCAGCGCGTTCGCGTGCACCGTCAGTGACGAGGCGATCGGCGCGTACTCCAGCAGGTGCGACGGCGGCACGACGTCCAGCAGCGTGCGCCGGTAGTCGCCGACGACGATCTTCGCCTCGTCGGGGCCGTACCGCTCCGTGATCTGCTTCGCCAGCAGCCGCAGCAGGGCCGTCTTGCCGGACTCGCTCTCGCCGAAGACCAGGAAGAAGGGGTCGGTCTCGAAGTCCACGAAGACCGGTTCGAGCCGGGTCTCGTCGAGGCCGATGGCCACGCCGCGCTGCGGGTACTCGGAGCCCTTGGGCAGTTCGGCCGCGTCGAGCCTGCGGGGCAGCAGCCGCACGTGCGGGGCGTGCGGGCCGGACCAGGCGTCGCGCACCGCGCCGGCCAGCGCCGCCGTGGCCTCCGTCATGCCGCCCGGGTCGTCGCCCCCGTCGATGCGCGGCTGCGCACCCATGAAGTGCAGTTTCTCGGGCAGTTGGCCGCGGCCGGGCACCCCGGCGGGGACGTTCGCGGCGACCTTGCGGTCGAACTCGGAGTCCATCGTGTCGCCGAGCCGCAGCTCCAGCCGGCCCAGCAGCTGGTCCTTGAGCGCCGGGCGGACCTCCATGTTGCGGGAGGCGGTGATGACGACGTGCACGCCGTAGCCCAGGCCGCGGCCCGCGATGTCCGTGACGACGCCCTCCAGCATGTCGTACTCCTGCTTGAAGGCGCCCCAGCCGTCGACGAGCAGGAAGACGTCGCCCCAGCCCTGTTCGGCGAACTCGCCCAGCGCCCGGCGCCGCCGGTACGAGGCCATCGAGTCGATGCCCCGGTCGCGGAAGAACTCCTCGCGCCGCGCCAGGATCCCCGCCACCTCCGCGACCGTGCGCCGCACCCGCTCCGGGTCCAGCCGCGACGCCACCCCGCCGACGTGCGGCAGACCGGCCACCGCGCTCATCCCGCCGCCGCCGAAGTCGAGCCCGTAGAACTGCACTTCGGCCGGGGTGTGCGTCAGCGCGAACGAGGACACCAGCGTGCGCAGCAGCGTCGACTTGCCGGACTGCGGGCCGCCGACGACGAGCATGTGGCCCGCCGCGCCAGAGAAGTCCCGGTACAGCACGTCACGGCGCTGCTCGAAGGGCTTGTCGATGAGGCCCAGGGGCACCACCAGGCGCCCGGGGCGCGGGTATTCGGCGGCGGTCAGGCCGCGGCCCGGCACCACCGACAGCGGCGGGAGCAGCTGGTCCAGCGACGGCGCCTTGTCCAGCGGCGGCAGCCACACCTGGTGGGCCGGCGGGCCCTGGCCCTCGATCCGGCGCACGACGACGTCGAGGACGGTGTCGGCGAAGGCGTCGTCCTCCCCGCGCCCCGGCGCCGTACGCAGGGCGGCCGGGTCGGGGGCGGCGTAGGTGACCGGGACCGGTTCCGCCGTGAACAGCACCGGACGCCGCTCGACCGGCAGCACCCCGCCGTCGCCCGCCGCGGCCGCCGTGGCCGAGCGGTAGGTGCCGGAGACGTACGCGGCCTTGAAGCGCGTCATCTC
This sequence comes from Streptomyces sp. AM25, assembly GCF_058146165.1. NCBI lineage: Bacteria > Bacillati > Actinomycetota > Actinomycetes > Kitasatosporales > Streptomycetaceae > Streptomyces > Streptomyces sp. AM25. The sequence goes on from NZ_JBKIWN010000033.1 coordinate 46,050, forward strand.
GTCGGTGCCGAACTTCAGATAGCCCGAGCCCGGCACGGACGGCAGGTGGTACGCGTCCGGCACGCCCAGCGCCGTCCGCGACTCCGCCGCGGAGAAGGTCCGCAGGCCGATGCGGTACGACAGGTACGTCTCCAGACCGCGCAGCCGGCCCTCCTCCAGGCGCTGCGAGGCCAGCAGCAGGTGCACGCCCAGCGAGCGGCCGATCCGTCCGATCTGGATGAACATGTCGATGAAGTCCGGCTTCGCCGTCAACAGCTCGCTGAACTCGTCGATCACCAGGACGAGTGATGCCACCGGCTCCAGCGGGGCACCGGCCGCGCGCGCCTTCTCGTAGTCGTGGATGTTCGCGTAGTTGCCCGCCGACCTCAGCAGCTCCTGGCGGCGCTGCAGTTCGCCGGTGATGGAGTCGCGCATGCGGTCGACGAGCGTCAGGTCGTCCGCGAGGTTGGTGATGACGGCGGCGACGTGCGGCAGCCCGGACATGCCCGCGAACGTCGCACCGCCCTTGAAGTCCGCGAGGACGAAGTTGAGCGTCTCCGAGGTGTGCGTGACGGCCAGGCCCAGCACCAGCGTGCGCAGCAGCTCCGACTTGCCGGAGCCGGTCGCGCCGACGCACAGGCCGTGCGGACCCATGCCGTCCTGCGCCGCCTCCTTGATGTCGAGCATCACGGGCGCACCGTCCTCGCCGACCCCGATCGGCACCCGCAGCCGCTCGGCCGCCGAGCGGGGCCGCCAGGTGCGCGACACCTCGACCGAGCCCGCGTCGCCCAGGCCCAGCAGATCGGTGAAGTCCAGGTTGGCGAGCAGCGGTTCGTCGCCGTCGCCCCCGCCCGTGCGCAGCGGCGCCAGCTGCCGCGCGAGCGCCTCCGCGGCCTCGGGGGAGAGCGTGTCCGGCACGCCGTCGTACGCGGCGACCTGTGAGAGCAGCTGCAGCGCACCCGGCCGCACGACCACGGACAGCCCGCCGCGCGGCTCGTCCAGCCCGCCCTGCACGAGCTCCACGATCGTCACGCCCTGCAGCCCCTCGGGAGCCGCGAACACCGAACCCGGCGGCACCATCGCGCCGTCCAGCACCACCACGACGTGCGGCTGGTCGAGCACCGGCTGCCCGTCCCGGCTGAACCGCGTACGGCCCTCCAGCCGCGGCATCAGCAGCTCTTCGAGCTCGCTCAGGTCGTCACCGATCAGCCGCCGCGGGCCCGCACCGTCCACGGCGCCCGGAACCTGCACGTGCGGCAGCCACTTGGCCCACTCCCACTGCGCCATCGCCCCGCGTGCCGGCACCACCGCCACGACCAGGTCCTCCGGCGAGTGCAGTGTCACCAGTTGCGCGACGAGCGCACGCGCCGTGCCCTGCACCGTCTCCGGTTCGCCCGACACCGTCACGTGGTAGAAGGCGCGCAGCGACAGGGCGACCGGCATGCCGTCCAGCGACGCGTGCGTCGCCAGGAACTGCTGCATCGCACCGGCCGTCAGCGGCTCCAGCTCGTCCACCGGCGCGGTCTCCGGGGCCACCAGGGGAGTGGCCAGCTGCTGCGCGCCCAGCCCGACGCGCACCTGCGCGAAGTCGTCGTCGGTCGCCCGCCGCTCCCACAGCCGGCTCCCCTCGGCGACCACCGACCACAACTGGTCGGGGGAGGGGTGCAGGTAGAACTGCGCATCGCGCTGCGCCCGGGCGGTCCGGCGCACCGTGCGCCGCGTCTGCGCGAGGTACTTGAGGTAGTCGCGGCGCATGTCCGCCAGCCGCCCCTGCGAGCCCTGACGGTGCCTGACGAGCATCGCGACGGTCATGCCGAGCGTCGAGAACATCATCATGACGCCCATGATCTTCATCATGGGCGCGGCGCCGGGCATGAAGAAGTACACCATCGACGAGGCCATGCCCAGCGTGGGCAACAGCTGCATCAGCATGCCCTCTTGAGGGCCGCGCGGCAGCTCCGGTGGCGGCTCCAGGCGGAGTTCCTCGCTGGGCACCTCCGGCGGGTAGGCCCGCGGCTGGCGCTTGACGACGACCTGGCTCACCGGATCCCTCAACCCCTCCGCGCGGTGGGGAACAGTGCCGCGCGGACGCCCCAGTGGCGCCGGCCTCCCCCCGCGAGACGGCGATCCTACCGACGCGCAGGTCCGCGGCCCCGATAGGGTGACCGCCGCGCGCATGCACGAGCGAACGGCATGCGCAGTTGTACCGATTCAGGGGGCCCACAAGGTGAACACGTCCGCTGCGACCGGATTCTGCAGGGTGACCGTCGTCGCCCCCGACAGCCGGATCGACGTCGCCCTCCCCGACGACATCGCCGTCGCCGACGTGTACCCGGAGATCCTGCGCCTGACCGGGCAGACCCAGTCCGCCGGCACGCCCACCGGCTACCACCTCGTCCGCCGCGACGGCACCGTCCTCGACGGTGCCCGTTCGCTGCTCGCCCAGCGCGTCCTCGACGGCGAACTGCTGTCGCTGCGGCCCTTCGCCGAGTCCCTCCCGCCCGCCGTCCACGACGACGTCAGCGAGGCGGTCGCCTCGGCGGTCACCCGGGGGAACGACCTCTGGAGCGACCAACTGCTGCGCGCAGCGGGTCTGTTCGGCGGCGCACTGCTGATCGTCCTGATGGCGTTCGTGCTGTGGTTCGCCGACCCGGTGCGGCACGACATGCACGGCCTGCCGGGCGTGGCCGCCGCGGCGGCAGGCGTGTTGCTCGCCGCGTTCGCGGGCGTACGGGCCCGGGTCTACGGCGACCGCGGCGCCGCCGTCGCCCTGGGGCTGGCGGCCCTGCCGCACCTGATGACCGCGGGTTCCGGGGTCCTCGCCCCGGACCCCGGGCAGGGCGTCGGGCGGCTGCAGTTCCTGCTGGGCTGCGTGGCCGTGCTCGTCGGCTCCGTCGCGCTGACCGCCGCGATGCCGGGGGGCGACGCCCCCTTCGTCGCCGCCGTGGTCGCCTCGGCCACCGGCACGCTGGCCACGTTCGGGACGATCCTCACCGGGGCGGCGCCCGCGGGGGCCGCGGCGGTGTGCGCGGTCGTCGCGATCGGGGCGCTCGCCTTCCTGCCCGGTCTCTCGGCGCGGGTCGCCCGGCTGCCCGTCGGCTACGCGGCGCCGCACTCCGCGACGACGGACGGCGAGGGCTACCGTGCCGAGCCGGTCGACGCGGAGCGCATCGCGGTGCAGGTGCGGCGCGGGCACGAGCTGCTGCTGGGCCTGGTGGGCGGCTGCGCGGCCGTCGCCGTGGGCGCAGTGGCCGTACTGTCCTTCTCGGCCGGCCCCTGGGCGCAGGCCCTGGCCCTGGCCTCCGGCCTGGCGCTGCTGCTGCGGGCCCGGCTCTTCCGCTACACGGCCCAGGTCGGCGCGGTGCTCGGGGCGGGCCTGGCGGCCCTGGCCCTGCTGGTCGCGGGCATGGCCCTGAACCCGCCGGCGCACGGCTCCCCGGACGTCCGCACACTCTGGCTCTCCGCGGCCACGGCGGCGGTGGCCGCCCTCCTCACGGGCACAGCCCTGATCGTCCCCCGCAAGGGCCTCTCCCCCTTCTGGGCCCGCTTCACGGAGCTGGCGGAGAGCGCACTGCTGCTGGCACTGGTGCCGCTGTGCCTGGGGGTGCTGGACGTGTACGGGACGGTGCGGGGGCTGACGGGGGCCCCGTAAGGGGGGCGCCCCGAAGGGGCGCGGGACTGTGTTGCTCCATGGGGCTCCGCCGCGTGGGTGCGACCAGCCAAAGACGGCCCGCACCGGCCCCACTCCCCGTACCTGGTAAGGTTCCGGGTGGTCGTTTGTGTACGCGCCCCCGGAGTCACCTCTGAAGGCCAGCGCCCAGCGATCCCGCCTCCCGAGTAACGGAAGCTCCCCTGAGACACAGACCAGGGGCACTCGATGGCCAAGAACACCCAGAAGGAGTATCGCGTGTCGCTCGACGCCGCTACGAAGAAGCAGATCATGGCCGAGTTCGCCACCAAGGAGGGCGACACCGGTTCCCCCGAGGTCCAGGTGGCGATGCTCACCCGTCGGATCACCGACCTGACCGAGCACCTCAAGACCCACAAGCACGACCACCACTCCCGTCGTGGTCTGCTGCTCCTGGTCGGTCAGCGCCGCCGCCTGCTGCAGTACCTGGCCAAGAAGGACATCACGCGCTTCCGCGCCCTGGTCGAGCGCCTCGGCATCCGCCGCGGTGCTGCCGGCGCCAAGTAAGACGCCATGAAGGGAGCGGTTCCCACCCAGGGGAACCGCTCCCTTTGCGTATCTCGTGGGAAGCAGAAGCTTTGTAGTCTGGTCCCACAACGCAAAACCTGACGAGGAGGAGCGCCGGTCTCTCCGCCGGTCCTCGGTAGTGGCCCCCGGAACAGGGAATTCCGGGTGCTTCGATCGAAGACCGGCCCGCACGGAGCACGAAGCGCCCTCCGCCACCGTCCCCCGCCACACGGGCAGGGGACGCAGACGAGGAGATAACCCTGGTGGAGAACGAGACCCACTACGCCGAGGCCGTCATCGACAACGGCGCCTTCGGCACCCGCACCATCCGCTTCGAGACGGGCCGCCTGGCCAAGCAGGCCGCCGGTTCCGCCGTGGCGTACCTGGACGACGACACCATGGTGCTGTCGGCCACCACTGCCTCCAAGACCCCGAAGGACCAGCTGGACTTCTTCCCGCTGACCGTCGACGTCGAGGAGCGCATGTACGCGGCCGGGAAGATCCCCGGTTCCTTCTTCCGCCGTGAGGGCCGCCCCTCCGAGGACGCGATCCTCACCTGCCGCCTGATCGACCGCCCGCTGCGCCCGTCCTTCAGGAAGGGCCTGCGGAACGAGATCCAGATCGTCGAGACGATCATGGCGCTCAACCCCGACCACCTCTACGACGTGGTCGCGATCAACGCCGCCTCCTGCTCCACGCAGCTCGCGGGCCTGCCCTTCTCCGGCCCCATCGGCGGCACCCGCGTCGCCCTGATCAAGGGCCAGTGGGTGGCGTTCCCGACCCACACCGAGCTCGAGGACGCCGTCTTCGACATGGTCGTGGCCGGCCGTGTGCTGCCCGACGGCGACGTCGCGATCATGATGGTCGAGGCCGAGGCCACCGAGAAGACCATCCAGATGGTCAAGGACGGCGCCGAGGCCCCGACCGAGGAGGTCGTGGCCGCCGGTCTCGAGGCCGCCAAGCCGTTCATCAAGGTCCTGTGCAAGGCCCAGGCCGACCTCGCCGCCAAGGCCGCCAAGCCGACCGGCGACTTCCCGGTCTTCCTGGACTACCAGGACGACGTCTACGCGGCGCTGACCGCTGCGGTGCGCACCGAGCTCGCCCAGGCGCTCACCATCGCGGGCAAGCAGGAGCGCGAGGCCGAGCTGGACCGCGTCAAGGGTCTGGCCGCCGAGAAGCTGCTGCCGGACTTCGAGGGCCGCGAGAAGGAGATCTCCGCCGCGTACCGCTCCCTGACCAAGGCCCTGGTCCGCGAGCGCGTCATCAAGGAGAAGAAGCGCATCGACGGCCGTGGCGTGACGGACATCCGCACGCTCGCCGCCGAGGTCGAGGCCATCCCGCGCGTCCACGGCTCGGCGCTGTTCGAGCGCGGCGAGACCCAGATCCTGGGTGTCACCACGCTGAACATGCTCCGCATGGAGCAGCAGCTCGACACGCTGTCGCCGGTGACGCGCAAGCGTTACATGCACAACTACAACTTCCCGCCGTACTCCGTCGGTGAGACCGGCCGCGTCGGTTCGCCGAAGCGCCGCGAGATCGGCCACGGCGCCCTGGCCGAGCGTGCGCTCATGCCGGTGCTGCCGACGCGCGAGGAGTTCCCGTACGCGATCCGCCAGGTGTCCGAGGCCCTCGGCTCCAACGGTTCGACGTCCATGGGCTCGGTCTGCGCCTCCACCATGTCGCTGCTGAACGCCGGTGTGCCGCTGAAGGCCCCGGTCGCCGGTATCGCCATGGGTCTGATCTCCCAGGAGATCGACGGCAAGACGCACTACGTCGCCCTCACCGACATCCTCGGTGCGGAGGACGCCTTCGGTGACATGGACTTCAAGGTCGCCGGCACCAAGGAGTTCGTGACCGCGCTCCAGCTCGACACCAAGCTCGACGGCATCCCCGCCTCGGTCCTGGCCGCCGCGCTGAAGCAGGCCCGCGACGCCCGTCTCCACATCCTCGACGTGATGATGGAGGCCATCGACCGTCCGGACGAGATGTCCCCGCACGCCCCGCGGATCATCACCGTCAAGATCCCGGTCGACAAGATCGGTGAGGTCATCGGCCCCAAGGGCAAGATGATCAACCAGATCCAGGAGGACACCGGCGCCGAGATCACGATCGAGGACGACGGCACCATCTACATCGGTGCCGCCGACGGTCCCTCCGCCGAGGCCGCCCGCGCCACGATCAACGGCATCGCCAACCCGACCATGCCGGAGGTCGGCGAGCGCTACCTGGGCACGGTCGTCAAGACCACGACCTTCGGTGCGTTCGTCTCCCTGCTCCCGGGCAAGGACGGCCTGCTGCACATCTCGCAGATCCGCAAGCTTGCCGGCGGCAAGCGCGTGGAGAACGTCGAGGACGTGCTCGGTGTCGGCACCAAGGTCCAGGTCGAGATCGCCGAGATCGACCAGCGCGGCAAGCTCTCCCTGATCCCCGTGATCGAGGGCGAGGACGACAACGCCGACGAGAACAAGGACGAGTCCGCCAAGTGACCCGTAGTTCCCGGAAGACGGCCCGCACCTCCTCGGAGGGGCGGGCCGTCGCCCGTACCCAAACGCTTCTCAAGGGCGAGAACGGCATCGGCACGGTCCGCCGGACCACCCTCCCCGGCGGCCTGCGGGTCGTCACCGAGACGCTGCCGTCCGTGCGCTCCGCGACCTTCGGCATCTGGGCCAACGTCGGCTCCCGCGACGAGACCCCGACGCTCAACGGCGCCACGCACTACCTGGAGCACCTGCTCTTCAAGGGCACGGCCAAGCGCAGCGCGCTCGACATCTCCGCCGCCATCGACGCGGTCGGCGGCGAGATGAACGCGTTCACGGCCAAGGAGTACACCTGCTACTACGCGCGGGTGCTCGACACGGACCTGCCGCTGGCCATCGACGTCGTGTGCGACATGCTCACCGGCTCGCTGATCGCCGCCGAGGACGTGGACGCCGAGCGCGGCGTGATCCTCGAAGAGATCGCCATGACCGAGGACGACCCGGGCGACTGCGTGCACGACCTGTTCGCGCACACCATGCTCGGCGACACCCCCCTCGGCCGCCCGGTGCTGGGCACCGTCGACACGATCAATGCGCTGAGCCGTGACCGGATCGCCCGCTTCTACAAGCGCCACTACGACCCGACCCACCTGGTCGTGGCCGCCGCGGGCAACGTCGACCACGCCAAGGTCGTCCGCCAGGTCCGGGCCGCCTTCGAGAAGGCCGGCGCCCTGACCCGTACGGACGCGGAGCCGGTCGCCCCGCGCGACGGCAGCCGCACGATCCGCACCGCCGGCCGTGTGGAGCTGCTCGGGCGCAAGACCGAGCAGGCGCACGTCGTCCTCGGCGTCCCCGGCCTGGCCCGCACCGACGACCGCCGCTGGGCGCTCGGCGTGCTCAACACCGCCCTCGGCGGCGGCATGAGCTCGCGGCTCTTCCAGGAGGTCCGGGAGAAGCGCGGACTGGCCTACTCCGTCTACTCCTACACCTCCGGCTTCGCCGACTGCGGCCTCTTCGGCGTCTACGCCGGATGCCGCCCCGGCCAGGTCCACGACGTCCTCAAGATCTGCCGCGACGAGCTGGACCGGGTCGCCGCCGAGGGCCTGCCGGAGGACGAGATCGCCCGCGCCATCGGCCAGTTGTCCGGCTCCACGGTCCTCGGCCTGGAGGACACCGGTGCGCTGATGAACCGCATCGGCAAGAGCGAGCTGTGCTGGGGCGACCAGATGTCGGTCTCCGACATGCTCGCCCGCATCGCCGCCGTCACCCCGGACGAGATCCGCGAGGTGGCACGCGATGTACTGGGGCAGCGTCCTTCGCTGTCCGTCATCGGCCCGCTGAAGGACAAGCAGGCAGCCCGCCTGCACGAGGCCGTTTCGTAAGCCGTTTCGCAATCCGAGGGCAAGCAAGGGAAGCAGGGACGATGAGCAAGCTGCGCGTGGCCGTCATCGGCGCCAAGGGCCGCATCGGCTCCGAGGCCGTGAAGGCCGTGGAGGCCGCCGAGGACATGGAGCTGGTGGCCGCGCTGGGCCGGGGCGACAGCCTGGAGACCCTGACCGGGGCGGGAGCCCAGGTCGTGGTCGAGCTGACCCACCCCGACTCGGTGATGGACAACCTCGAGTTCTGCATCGCCCACGGCATCCACGCCGTGGTCGGCACCACCGGCTGGACCGAGGAGCGCCTCGCGCAGCTGAACTCCTGGCTGGACGCCAAGCCGGGCACGGGCGTGCTCATCGCCCCCAACTTCTCCATCGGCGCGGTCCTGACCATGGCCTTCGCCCAGCAGGCGGCCCGGTTCTTCGAGTCCGTCGAGGTCGTCGAGCTGCACCACCCCAACAAGGCCGACGCCCCCTCCGGCACCGCCACCCGCACCGCGCAGCTGATCGCCGCCGCGCGCCGCGAGGCGGGCTGCGCCCCGCAGCCCGACGCCACGACCACGGCCCTGGAGGGCGCGCGCGGCGCGGACGTCGACGGGGTGCCGGTGCACGCCGTGCGGCTGCGCGGCCTGCTGGCGCACCAGGAGGTGCTCTTCGGCGACACCGGCGAGACGCTCACCATCCGCCACGACTCGCTGCACCACAGCTGCTTCATGCCGGGCATCCTGCTCGGCGCGCGGCGCGTGGTGACCACCCCGGGCCTGACCTTCGGTCTGGAACACTTCCTGGACCTGGGCTGAGGGCATGCGCGCAAAGATCGTCTACTTCGCCCTGGCCGCCGTCCTGGTCGTCTACTTCGTCCTGGTCGGCAGCCGCGGCGTGATGCTGATCGAGCAGGGCACGGTGATCACCGTCGCCTTCGGCGTCGCCGTGCTCGTCCTGCCGTTCATCGGTGCGTGGTTCCTCTACAAGACCACCAAGTTCGCACGCGACGCGGACCGCCTGGCGCGGGAGCTGGAGGCGGAGGGCGGCCTGCCGGTGGACGAGCTGGTGCGCACCCCGGGCGGCCGCATCGACCGGGACTCGGCGGACGAGGTGTTCCGCCGCCGCCAGGCCGAGACCGAGGCGGCGCCGGGGGACTGGCGCTCGTGGTTCCGTCTGGCGGTGGCGTACCACGACGCGAGGGACACCCCGAGGGCCCGCAAGGCGATGCAGCACGCGATCGCGCTGCGCGACGGCAAGGCGGGCACTGCGTAAGGCGGGCGCCCCGTAAGGGGCGCGGGGCTGCTACTCCCCCAGCTACCGCTGGGGGTGCCCCCAGAAGGTACCCCCAGCGGCTCCGCCGCGTGGGCGCGATCAGCCGACGACGGCCTGAGCCCGGCCGCCAGGCTCAGCCACCCGCTCCTCCAAGGCTCGGGCGGCCTCCGCAAACGCCTGCGGTCGCTCCAGGAAATCCGCCCCGTGATCGGTGACGAGCACGGGCAACGGCTCCACGACGAGGGCCCGCCCCTCGACGCGCCGCGGCAGCCCGAGCCAGCGCACCGGCTGCCGCACCACGCGCACTTCGCCCACCTCGGACCACGGCAAGGTCCGTGTCGACATCAGCCGGGCTTGCCGCAGGCCTGCCGGGCTGACCCAGATGCCCGTGCGCACCAGCCGCACCGCCACGGTGAGCAGAACGACGGCCACCCCGCCGCACACTCCGGCAAGGAGAAACGCTCCGGCAAAGGCGATGATCACCGCCGAGCAGAGCACGTACGCCGCGAGCAGCAGCACCAGCGCCGTGCCCCCGACCCGCAACGGCCCGGGCCGGTACGGCCGTCGCCACCGGGCGGGGTCCTCGTACACGGACACCGGAGCGGGAGCGGCAGGCGCAGGCGCATCGACAAAGGGCAGGGGCACGACGGTTCCTCACTCACACGCATGCTCGAAGGTCTGTGCCGGGTGAGGTTACCTGCTGATCGAAAAACAGCCGGGCCCCGGAGCGGTAACCGCTCCGGGGCCCGGCTGTTTTTCGATCAGTGGCCGTCCTTGGCCTCGGACTGCTGCGTGTGGTGTGCGCTCTGCGGGCCGGCCGTCTGCAGTGCCGGCCAGCCGAAGAGCAGCGCACCGACCAGCCCCGCGGCCACCGTCAGCCCCACGAGGGCACGTCCGGCGACCTCCGAACGGCTCGCGCGATCCGGGGGCGGCGGCGCGACGTTGCTGCGGTAGCGGTCGGCCTCGGCGACGAAGGCGAACGGTACGGGCTCTCGCCGGCGGAACATTGGTGGGCTCTCCTAGGAACCTCGGCGCGTGTGGTGTCACACATAAGGACGTGCGAACGGCCTTCACGGTGCCCGATTTCCGCGACTTCTGTGAAAAATCTCAACCGGCACCCCTCTTCCCCCGGCTCTCCCGGCCGTGCCGGGCCGTGCGCGGCCCCGTTGTCGGTGGTGGCCCGTAGGCTTGTCGCCGCCCGAGCAATGCAACTGGAAGGACCGCCGGTGACCGACAGCCCCACCGAGGACGCCAAGGCAGACAAGCCGACGTTTCGCAGCGACGTGACGGTCGAGCTGGTCAAGCACAGCGCCGCCGACAGCGACGTGCTGTGGGCGGCCCGAGTCTCCACGGCCGGCGAGCAGTCCCTGGAAGAGATCACCAAGGACCCTGAGCGGTCCAAGGGGCTCATCAACTACCTGATGCGCGACCGCCACGGCAGCCCCTTCGAGCACAACTCGATGACGTTCTTCATCAGTGCTCCGATCTTCGTCTTCCGCGAGTTCATGCGGCACCGCGTGGGCTGGTCGTACAACGAGGAGTCCGGCCGCTACCGGGAGCTCCAGCCGGTCTTCTACGTGCCGGGCGAGTCCCGCAAGCTGGTCCAGGAGGGCCGCCCCGGCAAGTACGTCTTCGTCGAGGGCACCGAGGCGCAGCACGAGCTGACCGCCCGCGTGATGGAGAGCTCCTACCGGGACGCCTACGAGGCCTACCAGGAGATGCTGGCCGCGGGCGTCGCCCGCGAGGTGGCCCGCGCGGTCCTGCCGGTCGGCCTCTTCTCCTCGATGTACGCCACGTGCAACGCCCGTTCGCTGATGCACTTCCTCGGTCTGCGCACGCAGCACGAACTGGCGGCGGTGCCCTCGTTCCCGCAGCGGGAGATCGAGATGGTGGGCGAGAAGATGGAGGCGGAGTGGGCGAAGCTCATGCCGCTCACCTACGAGGCCTTCAACAAGAACGGCCGTGTCGCTCCGTAGCCGACGGCGACCGTCCGTGCCTGCCGGTGCGGGCGCAGGGCGCCCGCCAGGTGTCCGTATTGCGGCATTTCGGCACCTTCATCTAGGCTGAAAAAACGGACCCGGTACTGCTTGAACCCCCGAGCAGGCAGTACCGGGATCCCTTTGGCACTCCCCGAGGGAGCACCTCACGGTGAGCAACGAGTAGCGTGGGCCCCATGGCTCCGACCTCCACACCGCAGACCCCGTTCGGGCGCGTCCTGACCGCCATGGTCACGCCGTTCACCAGCGAGGGTGCGCTCGATCTCGACGGCGCGCAGCGGCTCGCCCGGCACCTCGTCGACGCAGGCAACGACGGCCTCGTCGTCAACGGCACCACCGGTGAGTCCCCCACCACCAGCGATGCGGAGAAAGCCCAGCTCGTACGCGCCGTGGTCGAGGCGGTCGGAGACCGCGCCCACGTCGTCGCCGGAGCCGGTACCAACGACACCCGGCACAGCACCGAACTCGCCCGCGCCGCGCAGGACGCAGGCGCCCACGGCCTGCTCGTCGTCACGCCGTACTACAACAAGCCCCCGCAGGAGGGCCTCGTCCGCCACTTCACGGCGGTCGCCGACGCCACCGAGCTCCCGGTGATGCTCTACGACATCCCCGGCCGCAGCGGCGTCGCCCTCGAGACCGAGACCATCGTCCGGCTCGCCGAGCACCCGCGCATCGTGGCCAACAAGGACGCCAAGGGCGACCTGGCGGCCGCGAGCTGGGCACTCTCCCGCTCGGGCCTCGCCTGGTACTCCGGCGACGACATGCTCAACCTGCCGCTGCTCTCCATCGGCGCCGTCGGCTTCGTCTCCGTCGTGGGCCACCTCGTCGCCCCCGAGCTGCGCGCCATGCTCGACGCCCACCGTTCCGGCGACGTCGTCAAGGCCGCGGAGATCCACCAGCAGCTGCTCCCGGTCTTCACCGGAATCTTCCGCACCCAGGGCGCCATGACCACCAAGGCCGCCCTCGCCCTCCAGGGCCTGCCCGCGGGCCCGCTGCGGCTGCCGCTCATCGGCCTGAGCCCCGAGGAGACCGAGCAGCTCAAGCGCGATCTCGCGGTCGGCGGGGTACAGCTGTAACAAGGGAAGCGGTCGGGACGGCCGCCGCGCCGGACACACAGCGTGACCGCAGCGCCCCACAGACTTCACAACTCCATATGCAACACCACACATCACTTGCAAGTGCACGAATGTCACGCGCGCAGGTGCCCCAGGGGCAGACGGCGCGCGTGGTGAGGAGAGTCTTTTGAGTCACCCGCACCCTGAACTCGGCCCGCCGCCGAAGCTGCCCGAGGGCGGCCTGCGCGTCACCCCACTGGGTGGCCTCGGCGAGATCGGCCGCAACATGACGGTCTTCGAGTACGGCGGCCGCCTGCTGATCGTCGACTGCGGAGTGCTCTTCCCCGAGGAGGAGCAGCCCGGAGTGGACCTGATCCTGCCGGACTTCACGTCCATCAGGGACCGTCTCGACGACATCGACGGCATCGTGCTCACCCACGGCCACGAGGACCACATCGGCGGCGTCCCCTACCTCCTCCGGGAGAAGCCGGACATCCCGCTGATCGGCTCCAAGCTGACCCTCGCCCTGATCGAGGCCAAGCTCCAGGAGCACCGCATCCGCCCGTACACCCTCGAGGTCGCCGAGGGCGACCGCGAGCGCCTGGGCCCCTTCGACTGCGAGTTCATCGCGGTCAACCACTCGATCCCGGACGCCCTGGCGGTCGCGATCCGCACGCCCGCCGGCATGGCCGTGCACACCGGCGACTTCAAGATGGACCAGCTCCCGCTGGACCGCCGCCTCACCGACCTGCCCGCCTTCGCGCGGCTCGGCGAGGAGGGCATCGACCTGCTGCTGGTCGACTCCACCAACGCCGAGGTCCCCGGCTTCGTCCCGCCCGAGCGTGACATCTCCGGCGTGCTGCGCCAGGTGTTCGCGGGTGCCCAGAAGCGCATCATCGTGGCCAGCTTCGCCAGCCACGTGCACCGCATCCAGCAGATCCTCGACGCCGCCCACGAGTACGGCCGCCGGGTCGCCTTCGTCGGCCGCTCGATGGTCCGCAACATGGGCATCGCCCGTGACCTGGGCTATCTGCGCATCCCGGCCGGCCTGGTCGTGGACGTCAAGACCCTGGACGACCTGCCGGACGACGAGGTCGTGCTCGTCTGCACGGGCTCCCAGGGCGAGCCGATGGCCGCGCTGTCGCGCATGGCCAACCGGGACCACCAGATCCGGATCGTGGCGGGCGACACCGTGATCCTGGCCTCGTCGCTCATCCCGGGCAACGAGAACGCGGTCTACCGGGTGATCAACGGCCTGACCCGCTGGGGCGCCAACGTCGTGCACAAGGGCAACGCCCGCGTTCACGTCTCGGGCCACGCCTCGGCCGGCGAGCTGCTGTACTTCTACAACATCTGCAAGCCGAAGAACCTGATGCCGGTCCACGGCGAATGGCGGCACCTGCGGGCGAACGCGGAGCTCGGTGCTCTCACCGGGGTTCCCAAGGACCACATCGTCATCGCCGAGGACGGTGTCGTGGTGGACCTGGTCGACGGCCGGGCGAAGATCGTCGGCAAGGTCCAGGCCGGTTACGTCTACGTCGACGGCCTCTCGGTCGGCGATGTCACCGAGTCCTCCCTCAAGGACCGCCGGATCCTCGGCGACGAGGGCATCATCTCGGTCTTCGTGGTGGTGGACAGCACGACCGGCAAGGTCGTCAGCGGTCCCCAGATCCAGGCCCGGGGTTCGGGCATCGACGACGCCTCGTTCTCGGCCGTCGTCCCGAAGATCGAGGAGGCCATCGCCAGGGCCGCCGCGGACGGCGTCGCCGAGCCGCACCAGCTCCAGCAGCTGGTCCGGCGCTCGGTGGGCAAGTGGGTCTCCGACAGCTACCGCCGCCGCCCGATGATCCTTCCCGTGGTCGTCGAGGTCTGAGCCCTGACGTAGCGTCAGCCGTACGGACGGCCGCCCCGGTTCCCGATTTGCATCCGGACGCGGCCGTCCAGTACGTTTACGACTCCGCCGCGACGGGAACCCCCCACACTTCGTGTGAGAGGGAACTCCCGGAAAGCGGCCGGAAAACCGGCTCGATCAGATCTGATAAAGTCGGTGAGCCCGGTCCGACAGGGCACTGGAAATGAATTCCGACCGGAAACGGAACGGAAAACGGATCTGGTAAGGTTGGAAACACCGAAGGGAAGC
>NZ_JBKIWN010000034.1:0-102809 GCF_058146165.1 Streptomyces sp. AM25
ACGTGATCTGGACTCCAGACAGGACCTAAGGGACAGCGGTCGCGTTTGCGCAGCACGTCGATGACCGCGTCGCGCAGGATCTTGAAGCTGAACGCGTCGACGCTGTCGCTGGCCATCAGGGCATCCCACCGCACGTAGATGCGGTAGAAGGCGATGTTCGCCGCCTCCCGTGCGTCGTGCCACGAGTACAGCCTGGAGTAGGCCCACTTGGTGTAGCCGGCGCTCTTGCGGTGCACGAACGACTCGAACACCACCACCTTGCGCCGCAAGGCCGCCTCGCGCAGCACACCCTCCCCGGCGCTCACGAGGCAGTCCGCGGGACACCGACGGACCGGGCCTGTGAAAAGGGGCAGGGGGGTGCCGGCCTGCTGGAGCCCTCCCCTGCACCGCGCCGTTGCGCTGTGCCTTCAGACAAAGTGATTCCTTCTGGTCCGCAGGGATCCGGGGAGGCCTCCCCCAGCCCCCGGAAGAGCACAACGCTCTCACCCCTCATGCCGCGCTGCAGCCGCACCGCGTCCAGCCAGCAAACGCAAAGAGTTGATGGAGCATCACACTATGAAGCGAATGTTCGAGTCTTGGCGGGGCGCCCCCGCGTGCCCGCCGGGTACGGCGGGGGAGCTTTTTGCACTGGTCCAATGCGTGCGGGCGCGCGCCCGCGAGAAGGGACAATCCGCCTCGCCGCGCCGGGAGGCCGGCCGAACTCCACGCCGGGCAGACCGATAGCGCAGTGCGGGCCGTCGATGGCCCGCGGGATCCAGCCGCTCAGATCGAAGCCATGCCCTACGCCCGGCTCGCGAGGGCGTCGCGGTCGTTCGCTCTGCCCGCGACCGCGCCCGCAAGAAGGAACTTCCTCGGCGGCATCCGATAAGCCGGGCGCGCTGGTCACGCGGCGCGGTGTCGCCCCGTGCGTTTGTTGACGAGGGCCTCCTGGTCCTCCGGCAGCCCACGCCAACCGTGCGCGGCCAGGGCTTCCTCCGCCGTCATCGCCAGCGCGTTCCCGATGTCCTCCCACGAGGCTCCCGCCCGCCGGGCTGGTCCGATCCCTGTCAGCAGGCGTGCCTGTGCCTGGAGGCTGACGTACCCGATCACCTGAAGGGCTTTCAGTGGGTCCGTCTCCTGCAGTCGGTGGATCTCGGCGCCGAGCGCGGTCACTGCTTTCATTGCCGGCCGCTGCTCGGGGTCCTTGCCGTACAGCCCGGCCTCGATCTGCTCACTGTCCATGCTCCGACAACGAGCGATCCCTGCATGGAGTGTCTGCCCCAATGGGTGCAACTCGCCCCAGAATAACCGTAATTATCCTGTGCGTTCATTCTGCGCCACTCGTGCGGAGCGATCCGGCCGTTCGTCAGTAATCTACTGACGGCGAGTGTCCGTCAGGGATAGCCTGACGATATGGACAGCGAGCACGAGATCACCAGACTGGCCCCGCTCGACGAGGCGTACGTCGCCCACGCCGACAAGCTCAGCGAGTTGGCCCACGCGGTCTTGCAGGACTTCCCGCTCCGGCCCCGGACCCTCCGGGACAAGGGCGAGACCCTGCGCGACGCCCTGGCCCTGCGCGACCTCGCCGACCGCGTCGTGGAGGCCGCCATCGTCGTGGAGAACGAGCGAGGAGCGAGCTGGAGCGAGATCGGCGCCGCCGCGGGCATCACCAAGCAGACCGCGAACGCGAAGTGGGCCACCGCCGTACGCGCCTGGACCCTGATCAACCACCGCCGCGCCTCCGCCAGCCGCTCCGCCACCGAGATTGCCCGCAACCTCGACCGCTGGTACGCCGAGCTGGACCCCGACGAGAAGCACGCCATCACCGCCGGCCTCGACTCCGACGCCGCCCGGACCCTCGCCGCCGCGCAGAACGCGTCCCGCAACCGCGCCATGGCCGCCTTCCTGCAGGGCCAGCTCGCCATGCTCAAGGTCAAGAACACCGAGGCGTTCAACGCCGCCTTCGCCGCCACCGGCACCGAGGAGCAGCCCGCAGCCCGCAGGCGCTGGGCGCAGACCCACCTCGACCAGGCCGAGGTCTACGACCAGCTGGCCGCCGTGGAGCCGAACATCGCCGACGACCACCGGACCGATGCCGCCAAGCAGCGCGCCATCGCCGCCGAGATCAACCGAGACCAGGAGCAGACACCTTGACCTACGACACCGACCTCGCCGCCGCCAAGGAGCGCCCGCCGCGCCTGGACGTGCAGCTGCGGAGGCCATCCGCTACGAGATGACCGGCGAGAACGTCCCCGTCTTCCGGGAAGCTCTGGCCTGCATCGCCAACGCTGGGCCGTCGTGAAGGGAGTTGCAGATGTCACGCGTGGGACAGCGCTTTATTAACGATCGCCGTGGGGCGGTCTCCAGTACGGTCGTCGCATTGCCGCAATGAACTGGGGGGTGCATGAGGCATGGAGTCCAACGGTCATATCCGCCAAGGCACGGATCGGGCATTCAGGACCGGCGGAGGGCGCTCGTGATGAGCTTGCCCTTCGCCCGGCCCGGTCGCTTCTGGCGGGGAAATCTGCACACTCATTCCGACCAGTCCGACGGCGCGTTGTCGCCCCGGGAGACAGCGCGTCACTACCAGGAGGCCGGCTACGACTTCCTGGCGATCACCGATCACTTCCGGGCCGAGTACGGATTCCCTCTGACGGACACCCGGCCGCTGCGCGCCCCGGGGTTCACCACGATGCTGGGAGCCGAACTGCACGCCCCGCGCACCGAGGCCGGGCCGAAGTGGCACATTGTCGCTGTGGGGCTGCCCCTGGGGTTCCTGCCTCCTGAGCCCGGCGAGAGCGGTCCTCAACTGGCGCGCCGGGCGCGGGAGGCGGGTGCGTTCATCGGCATGGCCCATCCGGCGGCCTCGCTGCTCACGGCTGCCGATGCCGAGAGCCTGGACGCGGCCCACGCCGTCGAGGTCTTCAATGCGCTTTCGGCACGTGAGGACCGGGGTGACAGCTGGCATCTGACCGACGTCCTGCTCAACCGGGGACACCGGCTCAACGCCTACGCCGCCGATGACGCGCACTTCCAGCCCCAGGACCCGCCGGCCTGCGCGGCCTGGGTCCAGGTACGCGCCGAGTCCCTGGAGCCGGAGGCGCTGCTGGCGTCCCTCAAGGCCGGCCACTACTACTCGAGCACCGGGCCCGAGTTGCACGACATCCGCCTCGATGCCGGGCTGATCACAGTGCGCTGTTCGCCCGTGCGCAAGGTGCTGCTCACCGGAGGTGCCCCGGGCGCGCAGGTGGTCCAGGGCGAGGCGCTGACGGAGTGTTCCCTGCCGGTGGCGATGTTCGGGAACGGATTCTGCCGGGTCACCGTCGAGGATGCCTCCGGAGGCCGTGCCTGGAGCAACCCGATCCGCCTGGGACCGCTTGGCGCCCCGTCAACCGGGGCCTGACCCCGATCACAAGACCGTCCGTTGCATCGAGACCGGAGAAAGGAATCCTCGTCATGCTCTGGCCCGCGCTCCGCGCGCTCTCCCACGGAGAGCTGACACCCGACCAGTTGCAGTGGTTGCTCGGCACGTTCCGGCTTGAGGAGGTACCCCGCACCGAGGGGCCCGGCGCGGCGAAGAGCATCGCGCACCGCTCCTTCCAGGACGGCCCGGATACCAGCCTCGTTCTGGATCTTGCCCGCACCGGCGGCTCCGGTTGGGTGTTCACGTTGTTCTACTCGGGGCAACGGCCTTCGGCCAGCACCGTCGAGGGCTATCGGGCCCTGTTCCGCGACGCCGTCGACCGGCTCGGTCTCACCCTCGTCGAGATCACCCCCGCCGCCACCGCCGACGAAGTCCTCGTCACACCCCCGGCTCCTGCCGGCGCTCCCGATTCCGCGGTCGGCGCCCATTGGGCCTTCCCCTACGACGACCTGGACCGTGTGTGGCCGCACGTCGGTCTGCGGCCGGACAGCCCCCGGGAGGTGAAGGAGGTCAAGCTGCGCGAACTGATGCGCACCCCGGCGTGGTCCGACGCGCCCGCGGCTCTCCGGCACCAGGCCGAGGAATTCCTCGGCGACGGCTGACCCGGCCGCCGCCCGGGAGGGCAACGGTCGCGACCTGGACACCAAGCACAGAGATCAGCGGGGGAACTGCGATGAGCGAGCAGCCGGCCAGCGAGGCGGGCGGGGCAGCGGCGCGTACCGTTGCGCTGCCCGCGATGGCGGGAGACGGGTGGGTGAACTGTGCCCAGGGGCATGGGCACTGGGGCCGGTTCGGCGCCGCCGGGCTGCTGCCCGTCCATCGCGCGGCGGACGGTGAAGCGTATGTGCTCATGCACCATCGGGGCGCGGACACCGACCAGGGAGAGACCTGGTCGCTGCTCGGAGGCGCACGCGACAGTCACGAGTCCGCGGCCGAAGCCGCGATCCGGGAGGCCGTCGAGGAGAGCACCCTCGACCCCGCCCGGGTCCGCGTGGAGCACGTCGTCCGGGACGACCACGGCGGCTGGTCCTACGACACCGTGATCGTTTCGGTCGACCACCAGATGCCGGTCCGGCCGGTCGAAGGCGAGTCCTTGGCGCTGTCCTGGATTCCGCTTTCCGACGTCGCGGGGATGACTCTTCATCCCGGCTTCGCCACGAGCTGGCCGAGGGTCCGTGCCGCGCTCGACTTGGTGCTCGCCGGCGAGCCCGCCACATCGGGTGCCCCATCCCCCGAGGCCGTGCCTCTGCTGCCCGCGCACCCGCTCACCGGTGCGCACGCGGTTGCCAGCGAGGCCCTTCATCACCGTGACGGCATCGCGACGCGAGAGCTGGTCACGTTCGCCGATGGCTCCCGGGCCGTCTACGAGGAGTTCGTCCGAGCCGAGGACGCGACGGTCAAGGTCCTCGATGCCTACGTCGGCCGCTCGGTGGGTGCCCGTGTCCCGCTGTCCCACCCGGTGGCCGCTCGCGGGGTCTACACCGATCACATGCCCGGTGAGCCAGCCTCCACCCGCCATCAGAGCCTGGCCGGTCTCGCGGCCCAGGGGGCGGCCGCGACCCGCGACGGCGTGTTCCTCGGTCTGCACTATGCCCTGACCGCCGCCCACGGCGTCACCGTCGGCCAACTCGTCGTCGGGGAGCAGCAGAGCCTGATCCCCGTCGACGACCGGGTCGCACCGCGCGGTCCGCTCCCGGACCCCACGAACCCGTTCGTCGGCGTCTTCTTCCGGCAGGTCGAGGCGCATGTGTTCTCCTGGGTGGACAACCCGGTCCCGCCGGGCGACATCGAGATCATGCGGCGGCATCTGGACGGTCTGCGGCCGCTGTTCGAGCATGTCGGCCGGCTCGATCTCCATGACACGGTCTTGGAGCGGTTCGGCCAGGTGGCGGAGCACGCCACCGGAACCAGGCCGCTGTTGCCCCGGCCACCCGCAGACCGCGTCGTGCTCGCGGACCCGGTACCCGAGCGGCACTATCCGCTTCCGCCCCCGCAGGGGTCGCAGGAACGGCTCGACCATCAGCGGATCGGCGAGGCGCTGCTGACCGACGACGGCCGGATCACCGAGACGCCCCAGGCCAAGACCATCGCGATCCAGGCCCTCGCCGCGCAGATGCGGTCCTCCACACCCGAACTCGTCCTGGCGTCCATGGGCCTGGGCGTCGGCAATGACATGGCGGACCACTTGGGTGACGGCCGCTACGTGCTGGTCCCGCACAACGAGCGGTACCCCTCCATGGGAGCCGACGTCCTGCATGCCGGCGAGCTCGACCCGTCGGACCCCAGGCATGCCCCGGACCGGGTGGTGGGCATGGACACCCCGCAGGCCGACGCTCTGGTCCGCATGATCGCGGTGAGCGAGCTGATGAGCTCCTGGGCCTACGGCTCCAACAACAACGTGCGGGTGCTGGCCCTGCAGCAGGCCGCCCAGGAGGAGTTCGGCCTCACCCAGGTGCTGGAATGGCGGATGGACCGCAAGACGCGCTTCGCCGTCGACCTCGAGCTCGACTACAACCGCGACGCGCTGCGGGAGTTCCTCCGCACCCAGTACGCGATGACCCAGGAGGTCCTCGCCGCCCGCGGCATCACCGAAGTGGTCTGCTACCGGGCGCTGAGCTGGCCCGCAGGGGCAGAGCAGCCGGACTGGGCAGGCCTGGACGTCGGCGACACTTTCGAGGCTCGCCAGCGGCCGCTGGCGAGCTGGTCGGCCGACCGCCGGATCGTCGCCGACTGGCTGGAACAGCGGGGCGGCAGCGGTGTCGTCCTCGCCGACCGCAAGCCCGCGCAGGACATCCTGTCCCTGCCCACGACCGGCATGGGCTACCTCGCCCAGAAGGAGTGGGTGACCCTGCCGGGCGACAGCCTGGTCACCCTGGACGGCGTGTTCACCGACACGGCCCAGGCGCTGCCCGCGGAGCAGACCGCGGCCAGCAGCATTTCCCTGGGTGCCCCTGCCCTGGACAACGCCGCAGACGGCCCGGCGGAAACGGCAGCGCCGCCACTGGGTGCCGGCACCCAGTGGCGGCCGTTACCGGTCACGGGGGAGCTCCTCCCCGCCGACCCGCTCGACAGCCAGATCATCCGGATCCTCGACGGCACGGAAGAGGCGCCCGCCTGGTGGCCGCGGGACGACTCCGGCTACGCCATCACCCGGCGCGACCTCGATTTCCTCGGCATCAGCCCGGTCCAGGTGAAGTGGCTGCTCACGGGCGAGGCTCCCATGGGCCTGACCCCGGCGCTCTACCGGCAGTTCGGCACGGAGATGCTGGCGGCGCTGGAACGCGACGGCATCGCTCCGTCCCAGGTCGACATACGGCTCAAGGGGACCGGAGCCGGGTTCTTCTCCGGGATTCACAAGACACTGCCGCGCGAGGACGAGCTGGCGGACAGACCGGCGGCGGCTCAGCGCCTGCGCGAGTGGTTCGGCGGCGACCAGGACCGTCCGCTGCGCCGCCCGTACGACGCCATGTGGCGCCTCGGCCTGGAACCGGAACCCAGCGACTTCGACCTGGACATCAACAGCACCGCGATCGTCCGGGCCGCCCGCGCCCACTGGAGGTCCCACCACGCCGACCGGTACGCCGGCGACTTCATGAACGGCCACGGATACCTCGACAAGCAGGCAGTGACGGGCACCTTACCCGCGCTGGCCGCGTGGGCGAGCCGGTGGGAAGAGCTGCTGAGCCGGCCGCTGTCCCTGGGGGTCTTCGAATCCAGCGGACCGTTCGATGCCACCGTGCTCGGCCGCTCCCTCTCCTCGCACTTCCGCGGCACCGACTGGATCATCCACAGCCCCGACACCCCCATGGCCTGGCGCACCCCCCGGTCAGTGATCCCCGCCCCGATCGCATCGCCGCAAGAGAGCCGACAACCGCACAACCCTCCTCAACCGGAGGCCGATCCGCGGGACGCGCCGGCCCTGGAGCAGCGGGCCGTCCCTGCCGCCGAGCGGCCCCAGCAGCAAGCCGCAGTGCCGAGCGCCGTGCAGGGGCTCCTTGACGAGCGGGCACGGCCCCTCTCCCCGCCCGAGGCGGTCGGCTGGCTTACCCGCTACCGCGACGTGGTGATCGCTCTCGCCGCCCGCGACGAGATCACCGACGCCACCCGCCCGGTCCTGCAGCGCCTGGCCACCGACGCCGAGACGGTCGCAGTGACGGCCGACGCGGACCGCCGCGGCGCATTCCGCACCTCCTTCGCGGCCGCGCACACCGTGCTCCAGGCCGTGGTGTCCGAACCGCCGGGGTCCGACGTGCCCCTGCAGCTGCTGCCGGACAGCGAGATCACCAAGCTGCACGCACGGCTGACCCGCGCCGAGGAAGCCGCCCGGCGGGCTGCCAACCCGCCCCAGAACGAAGCGGCGGCCGACGTCGTCAAGCGACTCGCCGACCAGGGCGCATCGCAGGAGATGATCGAGCGCGCGCGGAACTCGGCGCTGGAGGACCAGCAGTACGCGCGGGCGCAGTCCGCGGCCGCAGCCACTCAGGCGACCAGGCTGGGGCATCTGCGGGAGCAGACCGCCAGCGAGATCGAGCGGCGCCGCCGCCTCTCCCCCGCGGAGCGGCAGGCTGAGGAAGGCGTGCGCCAGCAGATCCGGGGAGCCAGGGCGGCGCGTCCTGCGCAGACCGCAGCCCCCGCTCCGCCGAGTGCGCAGGCGCCCCGGGTCCACGGACCGCAGCAACCTCCGCAGGGCAAGGGCCGCTCGCTGTAGGCGCGG
Source organism: Streptomyces sp. AM25 (assembly GCF_058146165.1). Classification (NCBI taxonomy): domain Bacteria; kingdom Bacillati; phylum Actinomycetota; class Actinomycetes; order Kitasatosporales; family Streptomycetaceae; genus Streptomyces; species Streptomyces sp. AM25. The sequence continues at coordinate 8,121 of NZ_JBKIWN010000034.1, forward strand.
TACCCGGTGCGTGGGGCAGTGCCGGTCCGGGCTCGCGCAGCTGACGCACAACATACTCCGAACCATCTCGGCGGCACGCCCACCGCACGTCAGCCCGAAGCGCGCGGGGAGCGTGCCGTCGGTTGCGTGGCAGCCGCAGCACGGGGGCGGGGTGCGATCTGACGCTGGGCGGCGGCTGCCTGGGGGACCGCTGCCCGGGGGGATGCAGCGGTAGCGGACGCAGCCGAGCCGGTGGTGCCCGAGTGCGTCGCGGCCAGGCGCTCGGCGTGGGCCTTTGCCGTGTCGGCCACGACACGCAGGGATTTGAGGTCCGCCTCGGCGAAGCGGCCTTGCACCGCCGCCCGGCGCGCCAGGGAGAGCGCGGTGTCGGCCACCTTGCTGTATGCGGCGGCGGCCGGCGCCGGGCCGGTGGGCAGGTCGGCCTCGGGGAGCGCCTTCCAGGCGTCGCGGAAGGCGACGAGCTTCGGGTGGCTGGAGTCCAGCAGGTCCTGTCCCATGGGGGTCTTAGTCCACGCCTGGAAGTACCGGACGACGTCGTGCGTGGCCTGGACCGCATCATCACGTGACGCGTACGGCTGCGTTGCCCTGGGGGCCTCGGGAGCTGCCGCGGGCTGTTGCGCTGCCGGAGCCGGGGCAGCCGCCTCCTTCACCTGCTGGCTGTCAACGGCCTGTTGGGCGCTGGTCTCGGCCTCGGGTGCCTCGGCCTGGTCGGTCGGCTCCGTGCGTGCTGCGGAGCTGTAGCTGAGGGAGGCGTCGCCGAGTGCGAGCAGGGCATCGGCGGTCGGCACCTCGCGGTCGGTGGCGCCGCTGAGCTTGTCCGCCGTCTTGATAGCGATCTCCGCGATCTTCTCGCAGATGCGGATGGAAAGGTTCTTCCAGAACCCCTGGAACCGGCTGTCCTTGCTGAGCTTGTGCCAGTAGGCGCCGGCCTTCTCCTTGAGGGTGTCCCACAGGTGCCGGGCCGCGCCGCGGATGGTCTGCAGGCGTTGCCATTCCGGGGAGTCCTTGAAGTCGGCCTGCTGGTCGACCTTCTCCAGGGCAGCATTGACGGCGTCGGCCGCCGCGGCAGGGCCGGAGGCCTCTTCTTCTTCGGTGGCGCGGGTGGTGGGCCGGGCCGCGCGGGCCTCGTCCAACGCCTCGTCGAGGATGCGCAGGTCACCGGCGAGAGCAGCACGCAGGTCCTCGGGCGTGCCGCGGTCGGCGGGGACGTGGTCCTGCCACGCCTGCAGTGCGGCGTCCAGGGCGCCCGCGAGGTCCTCGGTGCGTCCCGCTTCGGCCGGCGGGGGGCTCTGCGGTGCCGCGTCGGGGTGCTGCGAGGGCTGGTCCCTCAGCCGCCAGACGGGAGCGCCCTCGGAGGAGAGGATGTTGCCGTCCTGCTGCCAGCGGCCGGGCGGCAGCTCCGTTCCCGTCCACAGCGGCAACTCGGGGCGGGCGCGGGCAGCTGCCTGCCGCGCTGCCTCCTCCACCCGCTGCACATTGCGGTCACCAGCGGTGGCCTCGGCCGGGGACATCGCGGCCGGCTCGGCCTCCGCGGCCCGTGCCTGCGCCACCTGCAGCAGGCGGGAGGCGCCCGGCCCCACAGCAGGGGCTGCCTCCTGGCCCGCGGCGGCCGCCTCCTGACGAGACGGCGCCTGCCGGCCCTGGTCCGTGCTCTGCTGCGGCTGCGGCACAGCAGCGGTGTTCAGCTCGGCAGCCTGCTGCGGCGAGGGTGTACCGGTATCGGTCTGCGGGGTCTCTATCTGCTCCATGGTCCTGCGGATCCGGGCGTCGAGGTGAGCGGCCTGTCCCATCAGCTGCGCCAGGGCAAAGCCCATGGCCCGGCGCTCCGCGCCCGTCAGGCGTCGGCGCCACCGCTCGGCGTCACCACGCAGCGTGTCCAGGTCCACGGACAGCTCCCGCGCCCCCGACACGCTCGCCGCTGTCGGCTGTTGTTCCGTCACCGTGTTCAGGACGGACGCGAGCACGGCGTCGAACCGCAGGAACTCAGGGTTCTGTACTCCATACGGCCAGGCCGCGGCCGCGGCGCTGGTGATCCGGGCACGGTTGGCTTCGAGGACGCGGCGGACTTCGGTGGCCATGACGGCGGACGCCCGCACGTCGCCGTCGGCCCGGTAGGGGTGCGCCTCGGCGAGCGGCCGGCCGGCGTCCACCGCCCACAGGCCCAGGACATCACGCACGGCCATGTCCATGGACTCGGCGAGCGGGGTGTGGTCCGCCCCGACGGCAGCAGACCACATGCCGATGAGGTCCTCGTGCAACGTGGCCAGGGTGTCCCCGTTGGGGTAGGTGATCTCCACCTGTTCCGCTGTCCCGCCCTGCGGCCCGGCCTGGACCAGAAGGAAGGGCTGCCCGTTGAACGTCACGGTGCTCTCGATCGGATCCTGACGGCGCCAGCGTTCCTGCTCCGCCACCACTGCAGCGGTCTGCTGCGGTTCCTCGGCCATGCTCGGCCCCTCCTTCGACGGCGCCGCAGGTTGCTGGCCGGCGGCGAGTTCTGCGGAATCCTCAGCCTCAGCCGGGCCTGCCGGTGCCGGAGAGTCTCTTCGATCCCCGGACGGCGCGGTAGGCCGCTCGGTGTGGCTGTCCTGGTCCTGCTGCGGGAGGCCTCCCGCCCGGTCCTCCTCGGCGGCGGGTGCACGGCCGTGACGATGGGCTCGTTGTCTGGACCGTAGACGGTGATCTGCCCGGACTCGCGGGTGTAGTGGTATCCCTCGAGGCCGCCGTCGACGGGGACGGCGGTGGCGGGAAGCGGCGGCAGGGTGCTCAAGGCTTCCTCCCCCAAGGACATGAGACATGTTCAAAGGTGTGCGGTGGGTTACAGCGGCGGGTCGGCCTCGGCGGCGAGCCGGTCGACTTCGGCCTGTGCCGGGTGCCGGGCCGGTGCCGTGGTCGCGTCGGACGTCGACAGGTAGAGGCGGAAGGCCTCCTCGGTGCCGGGCGGCGGCGGGACGACCGGCGGCGGCTCCTGGTGAGTTCCGGTGGCGCAGGCGGCGAGCTGGAGGCGTGGGGTGAAGTTGTGGAGTGTGCTGATCCAGTCGGCCTCGGCGAGTCCGGCGGGCGGGTCGCCGGCGTAGACGCGGAGCCAGCCGGCGTAGAGCGCGGTGAGGTGTTCGACGACGGCGGAGTGCTGGTACCAGCACAGCGGGATCTGGTTGTGCAGCTCGAAGGTGGACCGGAGCCAGTCGACCCACTCGGCGAGTTCACGGAGCCGGGTGCGCCGTTCGGCGGGCTCCATGGCCGCCCACACCCACCGCTGCGGTTCCGGCTCTTCCTCGCCCTCGCCCGCCGGTTGTCCGTCCGGCAGGTCGGGCCACGCAGATGCGGGGTCGGTCAGCGGGTCAGACACGGCTCGCTCCTCCCGTCGGGGCAGGGTTCTTGCCGAGGCTGACCGTCCCCGCAGCCGGGGCGGGGGCCGCGAGGAGCTTCTTGAGGTCCTTGTCGCGGAAGGTGAGCCGCATGCGGACCTTGATGGGCGGCAGGTTGGAGTACTGGGCGATGGCGGTGAAGTCGGGGAGTTGCTGGAGGGAGTAGATGGGGGCGAGGTCGGTCTCCGTGGGCGAGGTGTTGGTGGAGTACTCGCCCCGCGAGTAGCCGACCGAGGTGCGCTGGACCTCGGTACGGCTGTACAGGGTGGAGAAGTAGCGCAAGGTCTCCAGATCGCCGCAGCCGGGCAGCAACATGCGCAAGCCGCTGGCGGACAACACGGTGTTGGCCTTCTCGGTGCCCAGGCGTTCGCGCAGCTGGGACAGGTCGTGCCAGACGGTGAGGACGTCGATGCCCATGCCCCGGCCGGTGGTCAGGATGTTGGGCAGGCGGGGGTAGCGGAGCATGTTGCCGGCCTCGTCGACCATGACGCCGAGCGAGGGGTCCAGTGGGCGGCCGGTGTTGTTGTAGCGGACTTCGGCGCCGTGGATGATGCTGGCGACGATCGATGTGATCAGCGGTGCGAACCGCTCGGCGTCCGCCTCGGAGGCGATCAGGCAGACGGTGCCGTTCTGGTCCAGCAGTTCCTCGACGGTGAAGTCCGTGCCCGAGCAGGTCTCCCGGACCTCCTCATCGGCGTAGACGCGGGCCAAGACGTTCAGGGAGAACTGGATGCTGCCGATGCCGTCTTCGTGCAGGCGCAGCCAGGGTGAGGCGTAGTCGTCGGCGACGTCGGTGTAGCCGTGCTGGAGCAGGACGGCGCGGACGTGGTCGAGGGCGTCCTTGCCGAGGCTGAGCCAGCGGCGCATGCCGTTGATGCCGCCCCCGGACAGGTGGGAGGCCAGCAGCACGCCCTTGAGGACGTTCTTGGCCTGGTCGATCCAGGGCGCGGCGCGCTTGTCGTCGCTCGAGGAGGCGGCCTCCGCCATCCAGGCGGCCATCCGGTCGGCGGCTTTCGCGTCCACGCAGTAGTCGACCGGGGACCACTTGTTGCTGCTCCGCCCGGGAATCCCGGCGGGGGCGATGACCCACACCGGGCCGAGTGCCCGGCGCCGGGCGTAGATGATGTCCAAGTCGGCGGCTTTGGTGGTGGTCACGACCAGCGGGCCCTGCCACTCGGCCGCGTTCGGGAGCACCAGGCCAGTGGTCTTCGACGAGCCGGGGACGCCGAACACGGTGGCGCTGATGTTCGGGCGGGACGCCACGATCTTCTTCGTGCGCAGGCCGCGGCCGGCCGTGATCTGGTTGCGCCGCTTCTCGGGCTCTTCGGCGACCTTCAGCTTCCGTTCGACGCGGGCGCCGCCCCACTGGGCCCCGCCCTGCTGCGGGCCGCCGAATCGCTTCCACAGCCACAGCGCGGCCCAGCCGAGCGCCCCCCACACCAGCACCGTCAGCGCCCAGAACAGCCAGGCCGGCGGGCCCGGCGTCCACGCCTGCCCCGGGCTTTTCGCGACGGCGGTGATGACGGTTGTGGCCGGGTCGGCGTCGGCACTGGCCCAGCCGCGGCCGGACAGCAGAGCCGCCGCCGGGCCGGTGACCAGAGTGCAGGCCGCGACCCCGATGCCGGACAGCAGCAGAGCGGGGGCCACGAGACCGCCGTTGCTGGCGTTCTTCCCACCGCTGCTCATACCGTCATCCGCTCGTCGGTGTGGAACAACTTCTTCTCCAGCGCGGTGAGGTGCAATTGGACCGGGTGGGAGCCGGCCTTGCCGACCTTCCACAGGGCCCGGCCGGCGTGGGCCTTGCCCCAGGAGCTGATCAGCTCGTATTCGGCGTCGGTGAGTCCGACGGCTTCCTGGATCGCTTGCAGCGGGCGGGAGTCCTGGGCGAGCTGGATGCGCGTCTCGCAGCTGCTGATCATGTCCTTGGCGATGGCGACGGCCTCGGAGTCCGCGGCGCCCACCGACTCGAAGTCGGTCAATCGGTGCGTGGCCAGGACCTGGATGGTGCCGTCGGCACGCGAGAGCCGCAGGTCTGAGTCGATCTTGCGGACCATGGAGGAGCCGCCGGAGCGCATCGCGCGCCAGAGCTCGTCGCGGACGACCAGCCGGGGCGGGCCCGGGGTGTCGATCGCGGCCTGTGCCCAGCTGCTGACGCAGGTGAGGATCATCGAGACGATGTCGTCGCCGTAGGACTTCATGCGGGAGATGTCCACGCACTGGATGGGTGCGGAGAAGTCGAGCTCGCTGGAGGTCTCAGCGTCGAAGAGGCCGCCGAGGTGGCCGTTGACCATGGCGCCGAGGGCGGCCCGGATGCTGCGGGTGAGCTCCCGGGTGGTCTGGATGTCCTCGTCGCGGACCCGCAGCTCGTAGGCCATCGCCTTGGTCGGGTCCTTCAGCGCGGCATGCACGGCCGGCAGGGTCGGCGGGGTGAGCTTGGTGTTGCCGGCGAGCTCACCGGTGACCTCGCGGATCGCGGCGGAGACCGCTTCTTCCTCCTCCGCCAACAGCGTCCGGCGCAGCTGGAGCTCCAACAAAGCCTTCAGCAGCGACAGGCGGCGGCGGTGGATCTCGGTGAGCCGGGTTAGCAGTTCGCCGCGGTCGGTGACCTTGTCCAGCCCCTGCCCGAGCGGGCCGGCGTCCAGGGGGTTGAGACGGCCTTTCATCCCCGGGCCCAGGAGCAGGGGCTCGTAGCCGAGGTAGCGGGTCATCTCGGCGTACTCGCCCTTGACGTCCCCGGCGATCAACGTGTGGGTACCGAACGCCATCAACCTCAGTGCCAGGGCCTTGATGTGCGCGGACTTCCCCGAGCCCGGGATGCCCGTGATCATCACGTTGGGGTTGGTGACCAGGCCTTCGGCCACCCACACGCTGGGGTGCGCGGAGAACGCCCGCATGCTCAGGACGTTCCAGCCCATGTAGGCGCCGACCGGCGGCAACGAGCTGGCATGCAGGAACGGGTACAGGCCGGAGACCTGGCTGGTGTCGGCGCGGTGCACCTCCGGTGCCGCCTCGTTGGCGGCCCGGCCGGCGAAGGCGGCGTTCGTACCGCGGCGCGGCGGCACGTAGCCGATGCCCTCGCGCGTCTTCTTCCCGGACTTGGGGGCCGGTGCCGGGCGCGGCCGCCCTTCGCCCAGCAGGTGCCCGAGCTGCTGGGCGGGCAGTGCGGTCTCGTCGTCCTTGTCCGCGGAGCGCGAGAAGGAGAAGGCCATGTCAGATCACCGCCCGGCGGGCGGGCAGGCCCTGCCCGAGCGGCAGCGCCGCGGCGGCGAAACCGCTGTCCTGGGCGCCCCACATGCGGCGCAGCTCGAGGCCAGCCGCGGCTCCGTCCTGCTGGAGCTCGGCGCAGGCGGTCTCGAGTTCGTCCGGGTCGGAGACGGTGACGGTGACCAGGCCGACGAAGCGCACGATGCCGTGGCCGGAAGCGCGGGCCATGTCCTGCTCGAGGGCGCGGGCCATCTCGGCCCGCTCGTCCATGCTCTCGATGCGGCCGGTCTTCGCCCGCAGCCGCCTGGCCACGTCGCGCTTGGTGCGTTCCTTCGACAGCTCCGCGCGGGCCCGGCGCGGCCCGAGCGGCTCGTAGGCCAGGGTCAACGATCGGCGTGCGGTGGGGCGCGGGCGCAGCAGGGCTTGCAGGCAGGTGGCGTAGACGGCGGAGGCGGGCCAGCTGCGGACCTGGTAGGTCACGGAGATGGCGCCGTCGTGCTGGTAGGTGCCCCATGCGGTCTGTGCGGCAGCGGGGCCGGCGAGTTCCGGGGCGACGCCGGGTTCGAGGCCTTCCCAGGTGCGTTGGGCGGCGGCGGTGTTGCGGACCGCCATCTCGGCGACCGAGTCCGGGTCGAAGCCTTCGCGGATGACCTGCGCGAGTTCGCGGGGGGCGAGGCGGCGTACGACGGTGAGGTCGGCGGCGGCGAGCGAGGAGTGCATCGCGGTGATCTCGCGGACCAGCACCGCGCAGGCGCCCAGTCGGCCGCCGCCGGCGCCCTTGATGGCCAGTCGGGCCCGGGTGGCGGAGAGGGTGACGGTCAGGTAGGTGGCGCGGGTGTTGGCCACGGTCCCGCCTCGCGCGGCGAGCTCCTTGACCACCGATACCGCGGCGGGTGGGGCTGCCGGGTCGGTGTGCGCGGCGGTCCAGGACTGCAGCGCGGTGCCGTCGTCTGGCAGGCTCCGCTCGTGCACCGCGACGCGGACGATCGGTCCGCCCTCGACGCACTGGGTGCGCAGGAAGGCGCCCCAGGCGGCGACCCGGCGGTTGATCTGGTCGGTGTCCTCCAGGGCCAGGCCGGGGTAGCGGATCTCCAGGACGGCAGCGTAGGTGTTCTCCAGCGGGTCGTAGATGACCGCGAGTTCCTCTTGGCCGCCGGTGGGGGCGGACAGGATCCGCAGGCGGGCGAGCACGCCGGGCAGGTCCATCGGCTGCTGGTCGTCCGAGCGGCGGCGGGGGGCGAACGCCCCGGACAGGAACACGGTTCTGCCTCCTGCGGTGTTGATCTGGTGACGGATCGCCAGTACGGCCCACTCGTCGGCGGTCATGCCGTAGATGCGGATCGTGGCCAGGGCCATCAGCACGCCAGCGACCGGCAGGGACACCAGTTCGCCGGACAGGTCCTGGACGTAGATGGGGATCAGCACGCACAGCGCGGCCGCGGCGACCAGCACGCAGCCGGTCAGCGACATCGAGCCCATGAAGCCCTGCCGCTCGGACTGCCATCCCGCGTAGATCGCGGGTCGGTCCTGGCTCACGTCGTCCCCCCGTTCTCACCGGACCCCCGCGTCGGCGGCGGGGGCGGCGTGGCCTGCTTCGAGGGCCAGCTCATGTCCGGCCCGGACGATTTCGACGGCCAGGTCATGTCCGGTCCTGCGGCCTTCGACGGCCAGCTCATATCGACCTCCGCCGACGGGGCGCTGTCCGCGGCCGGTGCTCCGTCCCGTGGCGTCGGGGCGGGCGGGGGCTCGGTGGTCTCCAGCGGGGCCGTGGTCGGCGGCCCGTCCGGTGTCGGCGCAGGCGGCGGGGCGCCGCCCGCGCTGTCCACGGGCTCCGGTCCGGGCACCGGCTCGCCGCTGCGCGGCGGGATGCTGATGTGCCCGCCCATGTCCTTGCCGGGCCCGAGGTCGGCGTGGGCAGCCATCGCTTCCATGCCACCCTCGAGCATCTCCTTGCCCGCCTTGGCCCCTTGCAGGGCCATCCCGGCGACACCGAGCTTGCCCAGCCCTCCGGACATCGCGCCGGCGAATCCGCCCCGGGCGCGGCCCGCGGCACCGGCCTGGGCGACCGCGCCGTCGTTCTCCGCCTCGACGGCCTGCGTGAAGTTGCGGCCGTTGCCGATCGCGCCGGCCCCGGACGGGGTGCCACCCCCGTAGCCGAACATGCTGGCGGCCGTACCGCCGGCCGCGCCGAGCAGGCCGCTGGCCAGGCCGCCACCGGACCCCACGCTCGTGAACGTCATGAACTTGGCCAGGGCGGGCCAGGCCAGGGCCGCCAGGACGAGGGTCAACAGGCCGACAAGGACGTCCTTGAGGTCCTTGGACTGGCCTGTGGTGGAGAAGCCGATCACCATGATCAGCACCACGACGGGCTCGATCAGGATCAAGGAGATCAAGGCGTTGCGGGCCTTGGGCCACCACTCCTTGGTGGCCTCCATGATCCCGCCCGCGCCGACGATCGGCATGCAGGCCACCAGGACCTGGATGGCGGCCTGCCGCAGCAGCATCTCGCCCCACAGCACCAAAGACACCAGGGCCGCGATGATCGCGAGCAGCAGGACCAGCGCCGTGTTCGTCAGCCCGTCGAAGGTGAAGGCGTGGTTCAAGGCATCCTTGAACGCCTTCTCCCCGCCCCCGCCCTTGTACTCGTCGATCAGCCAGACGCTGACCTCGTGCACCGTGCCGAGCGCAACCTGCGTGACGGCCAGCGAGGCCATGGTCGTGACGGCCCATTTGGCCAGTCCCGCGATGGCCGTGGCCGCGGAGACCGCCTGTCCGCTGTAGGCGACCTTGGTGAACTGCCAGATCAGCAACAGCAGGGCGACCAGCGACGACAGCGCCCACGTCATGCTGTAGACGCTGAGCAGACCGTCGTTGTTCAGGTCGATGACCGACACTTTCAAAAAAACGTCGGTCAGCCCGTTGAGGATCTTTGTTGCCGCGTTTCCGAATTTCCCGGAAACGGCGTCAAAGGCGGCCGAAGCCAGGGTTCCTGCCGGGTCCTTGACGACGTCCTCGGTACCCTTCACGGTTTTGCAGGGCTCCGAGAGGATGGGTCCGCCCTGGCACTTCTCGCCGTCCTTCGGGACCTTCTGGCCCAGGAGGAGACTGAGGTAGCCCGTGCAGTCGTTCCCCTTGTATTTGCGCGGGTTGTCGCCGCACTCCTTGCGCATGAGTGCATCGCAGGTCTTGACGGCGGGGGTCTTCTTGATCTGGTCGAAGACCTTGATGCATTCCGCGAGGGTCGTCGGGGGCTTCGGGTCCGCCTTGGCAGTCGACGACACGGCCGCCGCGGCGAGGAAGGAGAACAGGAGCGCGAATATCGCGAGGGTCTTCTTGAGCTTGTCAGTGTTCATAGGCGAGGTCATGCCACCCTTCCGCCCGGGCCTGCGGGCTGCCGGGAGTCGCCGGAGAAGGCTGCTGATCGGGAAGCTCGGTCAGGGTGTCAGCGCTCAGCTTCCAGTCGCCGTCCGCCCACTCCATCACTGCACCGCGTACCTGGGTGCTCTTCGTGCTGACGCCCTTCACCGAGACCGTCGCGTCCAACAGGAGCCACACCGAGACCTTGTCCGCAGAAGCCGAGATCACGGAATAGGCCCGTGACTGGGTCGCGTAGTAGTTAGCGACATCGGATTCCCCGTCCTCCGGCAGACCGCTGTCTTTCCGCGCCTTCCGGGCCGCCAGGCGGCTGTAATCACCGATCAGCGTGTGGTAGTTGGGCGCGGCCATCACCTGAGCCTGCTTCTCCGACGCCTGCGGGCTAAACAGGTCCGTCACGTCAGCGAAGTGGGCCGCAGCCGAAATGGCACCTTCCCGCGAATGGGGATAACCGACCGGCACGCCGTCCTTCACGTCACCGGGCTTGGGCAACAGGGTCGGTACGGCCGAGTCCCCGGTCGGCGCCGGGGTGGGTGCGGACGCGGCCGACGGCCCGGCACTGTGGGCGCCGCCCTTGCTGTCGCCCGGGCCCAGAACGAAGAAGGCCGTGATGCCGGCGCCAGCCGCCAGGATCCCGACGACGAGCAGCACGAGACGGCGCCGGGCGGACCGGCGGCTCTGCTCGAAGGACGTGAGCGACATCGTCACTTCCCGAGGTTGTAGAACGCCTTGACCAAACCGAAGACCGCACCAATGCCCGCGGCTGCGATCAGGGACCACATCACCGACTTCTTGCCCCTGGCCGCCATGTCGGGCCGCTCGGTGTTGTGACCGACACCGATCAAGGCGCATCCGAGAATGAAGCCGAGCAGGCAGGCGACCAGCCCGGCCGTCAGGGACCAGCCGATCAGCGTGTCCGTGCTGGTGCCGAGGTTTCCCGGCAGATTCTTGGGCTGTTTGGGCGTCAGCGGGTCGCCGTCAGCGAGGAACATCGTGAAGTGCGGGGCCACGGTGCGGATTTCCTTCCGTGTAGGCGGCAGGGACGGCGGCGGACGGGAGTGTCTCGCCCCAAGACGCGTGTGCCGAGGACAGGACGGCCTCGGCCAGTCGGCGGCCGGCGGTCAGGGTTCGGGGTTTGAGGCGGGCGAGGTCGCGCAGCCCGTGCGAGCGGATCCGCTCGTCGTAGGGGACCTGGACGATGGTCGCGACCTTGGGCTGCAGCATGGTGGCGGCGGCCTTGACCGGGGCGGCCAGCCGTCCGTCGCTCGTGCCGACCAGGGCCACCGCGGTACGGGCCAGCGGCAGGCCCTCGGCCTCGGCCGCCATCACCGCCGTCTGAAGTGCCGCCGCGCCTTCCCGGGTCGCGGCAGCGCACAGCACCGGGACCGCGCAGGGCAGGGAGCACCAGCGCGCGCTGAGCCCCGCGATGCCGGCGTGGCGGGATGCGATCACGTCGTGCGTGAAGGCGTGGGCGGTGTCCGTGATGACGGCCTGCCAGCCGCCGAGCGCGGCCAGCTGGTGCCAGGCCTCCGGCGCGTCCGGCACCGTCAGCGGTGCGGCGTGCCAGGGCTGGTGATCAGTCATCACCTGCCAGGCGTGCGGCCCGGAGGCCGGTGCCGCCGCGGCGGCCGCGCGGACCTGGCCCCGGCTGGCCGGGCGCTCGGGCGGCACGGCGGCCAGGCCGTCGCCCGGGGTGCCGGTCCAGCCGGGCCAGGGCGAGGCCAGACGCTGCGCGGTGTCGAGCAGCACGGTGTCGGCGTAGGCGGCGAAGGCATCGGCCAGCAGTCCGGCCACCACGGACCGGCCGCTGCCGCCGACCGGCGCCAGGACCGGCACCATCAGGCGGACGTGCGGCGCCAGCCGCTCCGGAGCGGGTCCCCCAGCGGGTTCCCCCTTGGCCATGGCGCACCGCTCCCCCCGTTGCCCCTCGTCACGCCGCAATCACCGACAGGTGATCAAAAAGCATGTTTAGCAAGGTGCTTCTGAGTCTGTCTACGACTTTTGTTGACCGTTCTAGACCCCTGTGGTTTCAGTGGCGCAGTTGCTACGGTGCTTGATCAGTTCACGGAGCTGACCGACTGGATGGGAGGCCGTTGGTGGCATCCAAGGGAACTGGTGACGGCGGCGACGCCTGCGAGGGCACCGCCCCAGCACATTGCACATGCAACGCAGCCGCGCCGGTGTGGCCAGAGGTTTTGACCGCCAGGGAGACCGCGGCGTACCTGCGGCTGGACTACCAGCTCGTGATGCGGATGACCCGCGCCGGGAGTCTGCCGTCCCTGAAGGCGGGCCGCACCTGGCGCTACCACCGGCGGGCGCTGGAACAGGCGATGGGCGCTGGCTCCATACGCCAGTAACGACGGACGGGGGGGGCCGGGGCGGGGTGCCAAAAAAACTGATCATCGGCGCGGGGGCGGCCGTGGCCACCGTCTTCGTGCTCATAGCCGGGGTGGCCATTCAAACCACCACATCCGACGTCGCCAGCGCAAACCCCAACAGTCCCGGGGCCATCGGCGGCAACCTGAAACCGGGCTCGGTCCCGTCCCAGTACGCACCGTGGATCGAGAAGGCGGCCGGCGCCTGCCCCGGCCTGCCCGCCCCCGTCCTGGCCGCGCAGATCGAAGCGGAGAGCAACTTCGACCCCAACGCGCAGTCCCGGGACTCCCACGGCAACGTGATCGCGCAGGGGATCAGCCAGTTCATCCCCGAAACGTTTCGCCAGTACGCGGTCGACTCGGACGGCAACGGTGTCATATCCCCCTTCGACCCGCCGGACGCGATCATGGCGCAGGGCAAGTACATGTGCGAGCTGCTGCAGGACGCGAAGAAGTCCGGCTTCTCCGGAGACCCGATCGAGCTTGCCCTGGCTGGCTACAACGCCGGATGGGGCGCGGTGGTCCGGTTCCACGGCGTCCCGCCCAGTTCCTTCGCCAGCGGGCAGACCTACGACTACGTGCGCTCCATCATGGCCAGCGCGAAGAAGTACACCGCGCCGACCGGTCCCTCCGGCCCGGTGGAGCTACCGCCGGACTTCGCCATCCCGGCCGACGCCCCCCAGCAGGTCCGCGCCGCCGTGGCCTGGGCCCTCTACCAGCGCGGCGGCTGGTACCACCTCGGCGGCGACTGCACCAACGCCAAGGGACAGGACCCCGCGCGCTGGTGCGACTGCTCCTCCCTCGTACAGCAGGCCTACGCCGCCGCCGGAGTGTCCATCAGCCGCACCACCTACGACCAGGTCAAGGAAGGCCAACCCGTCAGCATCGACGCCCCGATCATCGGCGACCTCGTCTTCAGCGCCGGATCGGACGGATCCGCCGACAGCCCCGGCCACGTGGGGATGTACATCGGCAACGGCCTGCTGATCGAGGCGCCCCGCACCGGACTGCAGACCCGCATCGTCCCCTACAGCAGCTGGCGCAACAGCTCCAGCGCCATCACCCGGATCGTCGCCGTCCGCCGCATCGTCCCCCAATAGGGCCCGTACGCCAGGGAGCACCATGAGTACCGAGACCACGCTGCACGCCCCCTGGGGCACCGTGACGCCCGACTTCTGGCACACCGACGACCCGACCCCCACCGAGGCCGTACCAGCTGCCGCCCGGCCCGCGGCCGAGCCGGGCGCACCGGCAGAGATCCCGCCGCCGCCCGCGCAGTACCAGTGGCGGATCGCCGCGGTCACCGCGGCGTTCGCCCCGCCCGTCGACCCGCAGCGCCTCGCCGCAGCGAACCTCGAAGCGGAGGCGCTCGATGAGGAGTTCACCGCCGCGTTCGGAGCCGTGCACTCCCACACGATCCAGGTGCGGGAGCTGCGCGGGTGGATCGCCCACCTGATGGGCCATCCCGCGGTCGCTGCCCGCTGGTACCTGCACACCGCCGGCCTCCAGGCCCAGGCCTGGGGCCCCGCGCACGCGTTCACCCGCGGTTCGGCAGAGCGGGCGGTGCAGCACTGGCGCGGGGTCACCGACCCCGCCGAACGCCACGCGCTCGCCACCGAACTGCTGCCCCTGCTCGCCGTCGTCACCGGCGAGAGCAGCGCCGCGCACCACGCCGTGCGGGCAGCCCTCGACCCGGCCGCCGGGTAGTAGAAGCGCTCGGAGCCCTCCGCCTGGGTCGCAAGGGACTGTGCGACCCAGGCTAGCCAAGGCCTACAGCGGTCAGGGCAGGATCTCCCCGTACTGAGCCAGCAGTGCCCGCAGCTGAAGAGCCTTGCCGTCGTTGCGGCCCTGGAGGCGGTTCTTGTTGTTGCGCTTCCACCTGGCGAGCGCCTTCTCCTGCTCGTGGCCAAGGGTCAGGCTCGGCTGAATGTGCCCCCGCGCCGATCCGAAGTCCGTGAGTTGCTGGAGCATCGAGATCCACTGATCTCCGCGTTGGTTCCAGGTCCATCCCGGCAGCGCCTCGAGTTCGGCCGTCTGAGCGGCCGACAGCACATCGCGACGGGTGCGCCAGGAGTTCAGCCACACGCCGACTGGGTAGCCGTTCCACTCCTCGCGCTGCTTGATCGACGAGACGGGCCGACCGGTCGCGTCGCAGAACTGCCGCATCACCGCGACCTTCGCGTCGTGGGCGTCCTGGTAGGGGTCCCAGGACCAGCCGGGCACCTTCTCCATGGCTTCGAGCTGATCGCCAGACAGATCCTCTCCGCGGGCGATCAGCTCCGCCCGCCGCCCACGGAGATTGTTCGCCCACACCGTCGCGTCGCGGCGCGACAGCACCTGCTCCCGCTCACCCGGGACCGTCAGTTCAGCCCACTGCAGGTAGCGGTCGTAGCCGGCCCAGAAGCCAGCCTCGTGCACGGTCTGGGCCGACCAGATGGCGATCGTCGCCAGGCGCTCGGCCCGGTCGGCCCGAAGGCGACCGGTGCGCTGCAGATCCCGCTGCTTGCGACACCAACGCCCCAGGCTCCGCCCGTCGACGCGGACCTCGTCCGAGGGGTAGCAGTCGCCGACTTCAGCCGCGTAGTCCACCAGCGCCTCAAACATGGAGTCCCACGCGTCGTTCTGCGCCGAGTACTCCAGCCTTCGTGCTGCCTGCTCGCCGATGCGCTGGCGGATCCACATGCGCGCCGTCTCCTCCGCCTGCGGCGCGTCCAGGGCCCGGTAATTCTCGGCCGCGGCCGGGGCCAGAAAGCCCAGTACAGCCAGGTGGTCGAGGATGTCGGCTGTGGCGGCCTCCGGCTCGGCGAGGAAGCCGACCTGCACGTCGAAGGTCGGGTCGAGGAGGTTGAGCGGGGCCTCTCTGATGCGCACCACGGTCCAGCCAGCATCGCGTAGCCGCCGAGACTTCGCGATGTCCGTATTGCGCGACTTCTCGGTCCCGTGAAAGTAGGACCCGTCGAACTCGAGGACCAGGCGCAGTCCATCGGCCTCGACCAGCATGTCGACCCGCTCGACCTGCCCGGAATGAACGGCATCACGGGTAACGTCGATCGGAAGGACGGTACTGAGCTCGGCCTTCAACCGCAGT
This sequence comes from Streptomyces sp. AM25, assembly GCF_058146165.1. NCBI lineage: Bacteria > Bacillati > Actinomycetota > Actinomycetes > Kitasatosporales > Streptomycetaceae > Streptomyces > Streptomyces sp. AM25. The sequence continues at coordinate 23,528 of NZ_JBKIWN010000034.1, forward strand.
TCCTGTACCGATGTCTGTCGCAGGCGGCAGGTCGGGCAGCCAGTGCCGTAGCGCTTGCGGAACCCTCCAGTGCGGTTGTTCACCACGGCTTTCCACGACTCGTGCTCGTCGGGGAAGTCCGGGCAGTTCCACCACACCCTGCGGTTGGACCCGACAGTCAGTTCGTCCGCGCTGATCCCGGACTTCTTGACGTTCAGCGTCGCGGCCAGCTCCGGTTTCACCACCGACAACCGGTTCGCATCCGTGATCCGCAATGTCCCCACCGCAACTGTTCCTTCCGCCCCAGGGTCGCCGAGGCCACCGTAAGCGCCCCCTAGCCCGCCCGGCGCGTCACCACTTCTGCTGGGGCACGGTGTCCGGCCGGAGGGTCTGCTCGGGGTGCTGGCCTTGCTGGGCGGCGGCCCGGCGGGCCGGCGGCACCACCGGCGGCCGCGCGTCGTGCTCCGCCTGGTGCTGGCCCTCGGCCTCCGCGGCGATCCGCTCGCGCAATTCCCTCTCCGCCCGCAGCGCACCTGCGGTCGTCCGCAACTGCTCGGCGCGGGCCCGCAGGCCGTCTGCGCGGCCGCGGGCGAGCTCGAGGTCCTCGGCGTGCCGGGCATCGACCTGCGCCGCCAGCACCGGCAGGTGCTCGCGCATCGCGGCCAACCGCTGCTCCATCTCCCCCACGTCGCCAGGCGCGGCACCAGTGGCACCCTGCGCGCGGAAAACCCCGGCGTAGGGCGACTGCGCAACCGCCTGCCACGCCGCGCGCTGCGCGTCCCGGGCCGCCTGGCGGGCGCGCTGCTGCTCCTCCTGCGCCCGGGCCACCTGCTCCGCGTACGCGGTGAGCAGCCGCTGCTGCTCACTCCGGGACGTGCCGGAGGTGCGCAGCGACAGCCGGCCGCGGCCGGCGGCCTTCTCCGCCTCCGCACGCAGCGCCTGGGCGGTCGCCTTGTCTGTGCCGGCCTGGTCGGCCCGCGCGGTCTCTTGGCGGGCCAGGGTGACGAGGCGGTCGGCCTCGTCGAGCACCGCGGCAGCCTCGTCGGCGGTGCGCTGGCCGGGCGAGGGGTGCGCCGCGAGCTCGGCGGCCGCGCTGGCCACTTCGCGCTCCTTGTCGGCGACCGCGCGGTCGGCGGCCTGCGCGCGCTGCGCCGCTGCGGCGATCCGGGACTCCAGGTCCGCGTCCGTCAGCACTCCGTGCGGCCGCGCGACGACGTCGTCCCACGCCGGGAAAACCGGCGCGTCCGCCGCAGGCGCGGGCGGTGCGACGGGCTCGGGCGCGGCGCGCAGCTGGTCGCTGACCATGCCCTCGGGCCGGTCCTGCTGGAGGAGTTGCGCGTACGCGTAGACCGCGCGGTCCAGCAGCTCGGCTTCGGTGCGGGGCTCGCCGAGCTGGGTCCGGGTCCGCTCGTCCTCAAGTGCCGCGGCCGGCAGCCACAGGTGGTTCTCGGCCTTGGCGCGGGTGATGCCGGGGTAGAGGCTGTAGGCGTTCGCGCCGAGCCCGTACATCAGGCTCGTCTGTGCCGTCAGACCTTGCGAGGCGGCAATGGTCATCGCGTAGCCCAGGCTCACGGCGCCCTGGCTGATCTGGCCGGGCGTCAGCCACACCCGCTCGTAGCGGTGGGTGCCGTCGGCCTCTTCACGGCGCCAGGTGATCTGCACGCGGTGGTCGGCAGACAGGTCGGTGACGACCGCGCGGAAGCCGTTGAGCACGTCGGGGCCCTCGCCGCGGCGGCGGCGGTAGTCGTTCTGCCGTACGCGCACGACGTCGCCGACCGCCAGGGTCAGCCGCTCGCGGCGGGGCAATACAAAAGTGTGTTCCCGCCCGAGCTCACCGGCGGCACGCCGCAGTGCCCTCGCCCCTCGGTTAAGGGCGTCGACGTCGTCGTTGCGGGCGGCGAGCACCACCAGGTTGGACAGGGCATCATGCGGGTCGGGCCAGCGGCGGCGGGCCTCGTTCCAGGTGGCGAGGATGTCCGCACGGGCGTCCTCGGCGGTGTCCGTGGCGTGCACGCGGCCGCGGTCGGCGAGCATGCGCAGCGCCTTCTCGCGCGCGGCGGCGCCACCGCGCCAGACCTCGAGCGCGGCCCGCTCGCCGGCGTCCTTCTGACGGCGGTTTTCGGTGAGGACCTCGCCGCCGACGATGCGGTGGATCTCGGCGAACCCGCCGCCGGGCCCGATCGACTGGAGCTGTTGCGGGTCGCCGATGCCGATGATTTTCGTGCCGGTGCGGGCGGCCTCGGCAAGCAAGACGGCCATCGCCCGGTCGTCCGTCATGACTGCCTCATCGACCACCAGCACGTCCAGGCCACGCAGTCCGGAGCCGTCTTCGACGCGCCGCAGCAGGGAAGCGATGGTGTGCGAGGGGATGCCCGAGCCCTCGGCCAAATTCTGTGCGGCGACCGCCGCCAAGCAGGCACCGGCGTAGGTGGCACCGACCGCGTCCCAGCCGACACGGCACGCCTCCATGAGCGTCGTTTTCCCGGATCCGGCGACGCCGAAGACAGCATCGACCCCATACCCTCCGGTCAACAGCCGCACCACCACCCGGCGCTGCTCCGCCGAAAGGTCGAAGCCGTTGGCCACCTGGAAAACCGAGAGGGCGGCCGCAGCCTGGTCGCCGGTCAGGCGCACCGAGCCGTCGTTGAACCGCGCCCGGGCCTGGTCGACGATGACCTGCTCGGCCTGAAGGATGTCGGCCGTGGTGTACCGGTCGGTGTTCGACATGACGACCGAGCCACGGTGCGGCAGGCCGACCGCGTAGCCCTCCACGGCCAGCACCCGGTCCGCCAACGCCTCGAGCTCGCCGTCGCCGAGACCGTGCGGGCAGGCGTTGGCGACGGCAGCCAGCAGCTGCGCGCGGGAGAAGGTCTTTTCGTGCGCGGTCAGGCCGCGGGTGGGTGAGAAAACCTCCGCGGCGATGCGCCCGGGCGGCGGGACGCGGGGGCCGGTGGGGCCGTCGTGGGTGAGTCCGCTGTCGGGTCCGGGCGGGCCCGGGGCGGCGGCCGCAACCATCGCATCGACGTCGATGCCCAAGGCCTCGGCCTGCTGCCGCCAGTTCGCCCGCAGGTCGAGGACGCCGATGTCGTGCTTGGCGCGGCGGGTCTCGGCGGAGACCCGTATCTTCTCGTCGCGGCTGGCGTCCGCGCCGGCTGCGGCATCGACCTGCGCGGCCCGGCGGGAGAAGTGCTCCCGCAGCCGCGCGGGGATGCCCACGACGTTCCACGCCCGCGTGGTCTCGTCCCGCTCGTACCGCACGCCGTACCGCTCGCCGGCCAGGGCCCGCACGCGCGCCTTGAACAGGGCGTCGAAGGCACGGGCGTGGCGGTGCAGGTCCATCCCGCCGTTGGCTATCGCGCGCCACTGTCCGTCCTCGCAGCGGGCGAGGTTGGCGATGATGATGTGGACGTGCAGGTGCGGGTCGCCCGGCGTCTCGTCGTCGACCGGCCGGGCCGACTGGTGCTCCACCGTCCATCCCAGCAGCCCGCCGGTGGCGATGCGGTGCAGCTCGCCGTCCTCGCTCGCCAGCCCGTAGCCGATCCACTTCTCCAGCTGTGCGAAGGCCTCGCGCTTCGCCTGATGGACGAGCTGCCGAAACCCCTGCTCGTCGCGCTCGGCGAGCATCGCCCAGAGCACCGAGTCACCCTTGGGCAGGTCTGCGTCGAGGTCGTACGCGCGCACCCGGACGTTGACCCGCTCGTCCTGGTGGGCGCGCGCTTCGGCGAGTTCGGCGGCGTCGTAGACGTCCGCGAGATCGAGGCCGGCAGCGCGCGCGATGCGGTGCAGCGTGTCGACCTGGAGCCGGTGGCGCTCGCCCTGCTGGTGCACCATCCGCACGAGCGTGGCCCACTTCACCGCCTGCTTGGGCTTGCCGTGGAAGAGCTCCTGCGGATCGTCGATCCCGGCGGCCGCGGCGGCGGCTTCGATCGCCTCGACCAGCCGCGCGCCGGTCAGCTGGGAGCGCGGGTGCGCCCGCATCTCCGCGCGCACCAGGCGCTCACCGGTGACCGGGTGGATGCCCTTCGTCAGGGCCCGAGCCGCGTCCTTGCCGGCCTCGTCCAGGACGGCCCCGGGGGTGAGGCCGACTTCCGGAAGGCCTTCACCGATCCACACCAGGGTGCCGGTCTCGGCACCCTTCATGCGGTAGTCGACCTGCAGATCCGCCGCCTGCGCGGCCTGCTGGGAGGCGCTCTCGGCAGTGCCCTGGACGTAGCAACCGGAATGCTCGGAAAGGCGGTACTCGACCTGCTCGTCGTCCACGATCGCCGTGACCCAGGCCACCTGACACCCCCCTTCCCCAAGCGCTCTTCAGCGGCGAAGCCGCGTACGTCCCCGCAGGGGACGTACCTTTGTCCCTCCGTTTTTGATCTTTTGGCCTCTGACGGTAGCTCTGGGACAGGAGGCAGTCAACGGAATGAACAGGAACAATTGGGGACGATGGGACGCTCGGTGAAGCTGTATCGGATCGAGTGTCCGAAAGTGGAATGCTCATCCTGAGAACGAGCCGATCGCCATAGAGAACACAACGGCCTCGGCGACACCGCGCCAGGATCTGCCGATCGACCGGCTGTCCCACGCTCGGTGCGCCATCGGGCAGAAGCGCGCGGGGAGTTGGCCGCGGTGCCGCATCGGGGGCGGGTTGAGGAAAAGCCCTCCCGCTCTAAATGATCACGTGGCTACCATCGCGGCATGCCAAGCAAAGAAGAGATCATGCGTCAGGGGGCGGAGATACATGCCGCCCGCAACGAGGCTCTCGCACCGCTCGCGGACCTCATGGCCCAGCGGCAGCAGCTGTGCAAGGCCCTCGCGGAAACCGAGGAACCATACAGCGCGGCCTACGTGGCCGCGGAGGCAGCAGGATGGAGCGCCATCGAGCTGGAAGCCCTCGGCGCCGAGGAACCGGCCCGCCGGCCCAAGGGACGCCCGCGCACGCCGCGACCCGGCAAGAAATCCTCGTCGGCCTCCTCCAAGCCGTCGTCAAAAAACCCGGAGACCCAGCACGACCCGGCGCGCAAAAATGATGCCGTGACGGCCACGGGGAGCGCCGAAGAATCTCACGCCGCCTGACCCCCGGCCCCTCTCTCAACGCGACGGTGCCCTCGGCGAACCCTCTCGCCGAGGGCACCGTCGTCTTCTGCTGGCCCCGCGCTTCACGCCGCGACTACGCCTGAGGAAGGTGCATCGGGCGCGTCATGCAGGCGAAGACCGGCGAGTCCGGAAACGGCTTCTGGCGCCCGACCTCTTCGTATCCCCACGACTGGTAGAGCGTCAGAACCTTGGGGTGCTCCGGGTCCACCAAGAGCGTGACGCGCTCCTCGTGGCGGCCGGACAGAAGCTCGTCGTGCAGACGCCGGCCGAGGCCCACCCCGCGCCACCGCGAGCGGATTTTCAGCTCGTTGAACGCCAGCGTCCGGCGTCCGGTTTCGACGGTGTACCCGTCGGGGAGCGGGGTGAGCATGTCCTCCCACCATGCGGTGTCCCTACTGAGTGGGGTCCCGTAGGCGAAGCCCGCCGGCTCGTCGCCGTCGTCGTAGGCGATGACAGCCTCCCACCCGGCGCCAGCGTGGCCGCGCAACCGGTCCTCGAACCGGTCCGCGCTGTAAAACTCGGAGGCGTCGTCGGCGTGGACGTCGGTGTAGATGCGCAGGAGATCCTGGCGGGCGGTCTCGACGTCCGTGTGATGCCGGAGCTCAATCACGCGGTCTTCGTCCCTTCGTGGAGGTGTTCGGTCCATGCGCGGGCCTCAGGGGTTCGCGGTGCCGTCTCGGCGAGCCGTGCGGAGAACTGGCCGAGTACCTGCCCGGCCCTCCCCTGCCGCGCCTCGGCCGACACCGCGCGAGCGGACGTGACGGCCGGCTCGAGCGCGCCCTGTTCCAGCTGCGCGTGGGCGAGGTAGGCGAGCGCCAGGGAGCGGTTGCGTACGAGCTCCGGGCGCACCAGTGCGAGGTGGCGGTGGGCGTGTGCCTCGGCCTCGCTCCACCGTCCGAGAACGGTGTGGGTGATCAGGGTCAGCAACTCCAGCTCGGCCTCGTCGAAAAACCGCATCCATGGCGGGCGGGGCACGTCCCGGTCGGCGCGGGCGAGGGCGTCCTCGGCGCAGCCGAGGCTGCGCAGCGCGGCGGTGCGGGTGCCGAGGTCGGCGTGGGTGACGGCGATGCGGGCGTGGGCGAGGGAGGCGTACAGCGGGTCGCGGCGGGTGATGACGACCGCGCGGGCGGCGTCGTCGGCGGCAAGTGCGTCGCCGTAGCGGCCGAGCTGGCGGTAGAGCGCGCCGGCGTGGCCCCAGACGCGGTAGCGCACGGCGGGGTCGCCGGACAGGCCGGCAAGAGTGACGGCGCGCTGCAGGTGCTGCTGGGCATTGTCGAGCCGATGGCCGTCGGTCGCCGCCCACATCGCGCTAGACGTGAATGCCGCCGCGAGCGAGTAGAGGTGGCTGCGCACGCGGGCGGTAGCGGTGCCGCGTTGCTGGAGATCGAGGGCCTGCCGGGCCAGGGCGGCGGCGCGGGTCTCCAAGGTGGTGGTGCCGCCGTGCCGGTCGTCGGAAGCGACCACGTCGGCCAGGCGCACGGCGAGCCGGTGCACGTCGCTCATGCCGATGCGTGGCGGCGGCGCGTGTCCGATGGCCACCGCGGCGCGCGGCGCGGTGGTGGCGGCCAATGCTGTTCCAGCAGCGGTGAGAAAAGCGCGACGCTGCACGGGCTCCACCTCCTCGGCGGGCGGCGCGCTCTTGCGTCTGTGCGGGATGAACCCGAGGTCCGGCGCCGAGCGGCCGGCCAGCTGCTCCAAGACCGTTCGCTGCTTAGTCTGAGGCCATTTGCTCTCGCCGGACAGCCATCGTCGCACCGTACGGTCCGTCACCAGACCATCGGCGCCAGTCAGGTTCCCTAACCCGTCGTTGACCGCGGTGGCGAGATCGCCCTCGGTCATCCCGGCCTCGGCCATCCACGCGGCCAGCGTCGTATTGGGCACACGCGTCACAACGCCACCGTAGGACCGACCTCCACCCCCAGACGGCAAAAGGACGGTCAACTCGTCCGGTGGCGTGCACGCGGAAACCGGCCACATCGACCTGCCACCCCGCCGTCAACAGCCGTTACCTAAAGGTGCGTCCCCGACGGGCCTGCGGGGGTGCACCGGCGGCCGGGGCCGTGCCTCCCCCGCACGACCCCGGCCGCCGTCCACACACCCCAGGAGGAGACCCCACGTGACCGCCACCAATGACCGCCCGCCGACGCAGATCGAGTCGATGATGGTGGGCGACACCCGACCGCTGGACCTGGTGACGATCCGCGCGACGGTGGACCGCGCCCTTCAGGTGCGCCCCTCGTCGATCCCCCCGCACAAGGAAATCTTCGAACTCACCGACACGCTGCGCGGGCATCTGGCGGTCATGGCGGACGAGGTCGAAGCCCGGCGCGATGCCCGCGCCGGCCGTGACGGCGACTGGCACCAGTGGAACGCCTTGGCCGACCGCGCCCGCACCGACCTCACCAGCAGCGCGGGCGACGGGCTGGTGTCGGCCCTGCGGCACATGCAGGACATTGGCCGCACCTGCAAACACCTCCTCGACCGCCTCTCCGCGTAGGGCCGGCATGGCCGCCGCATCGCGAGCCGCGTGCACGATCCGCCGCAACGACGTCGTCGACATCGGCGGCCGCCGGCGCCTCGTCACGGCGGTCCGTACCGACCATTGCGGCCCCGCGGCACCCCGCCTCGTGCTGCACTTCCGCGACGGTGGCCCAGTCCTGCGCGTTCATCCCACCGCCCGCCTCGAGATCGCCCGCACCGCATAGCCCCACCGTCCTGTTCACCGCCCACTCCCCTCCCGGCGGTAACAGCAAAAAGCCCCTGGCGAGAGGTGATCTCGCCGGGGGCTCTCTCCGTTTTTCACCGTCGGAACTTGTACCGCTTCCTGCCGTCGCCCAGGGGGCGCCAGATCCTCGTTGTCAGTAGAGCTGAACGCGGGTCAGCACGCAGTGCGGCGGCTCGGCGTCGGCAACAATGACGTACTCGGCAACGCCGAGGGAGCCGTCGCGGCCCAGCGGCATGCGCCGCTGCTGCGGCCATTTCGGGGAGGCTGTGCTGCCGGGCACCTGTCCCTTGGTCTGGTTGATGGCGACCGTTGCGGCGATGATCGCCCCGAACACTTCGCCGGGCAGCGACAGATCTTGCAGCAGCGCATCGACTTCTTCCGACACCTCGCAGGGCCAGCCCTCCGGCTCCTCGCCAGCGGGCTCACTCAACGGGCAGTCCAGCGGCGCGACGACGTTCGATGGCCTCGGCGACGCTCCTGGTCGCCAGCGTGCCGTTCAGCGCGGCCTCGGTGAGCCGGTCACCCTTGGGGTCGGTGTCGAGCATCGCCTCGCACCACCAGCGGCGCAGCACCGCCTCGGCGTCCTCCGGCGCGGCCGCCAGGAGCTCGCGGTAGAACTCCATCCGCCGCTCGCCGGACAGCGCGGCGCCGATGCCCTCGGCGTTGCGCGGCACGCGGTCCGGCTGGTGCGGGTGAACTGGCTGTGCACTCATCGGTCGGTCCCTTCCGTCTGCCACGAGTCTGCCGCGCCACCGCGTGGGGGTCGAGTCTCCATCCTCGGGAGGGCGACCGCAGTGGTGGGGCCACGGCCGTCACGCGAAAGGGAAACGTGCTGGTCAGCCATCCTGGGCCATGTCGTCAACGCGGCTGAACCTTCCCCTGAAGGCGCACGAGACGATGCCCGTACTGCCCTCCCTATTTTTAGCGACAATTAGGTCAATTTCGCCCGCACGCTCGTGCTCGGGTTCGTAGTAGTCCTCGCGGTGCAGAAGGACGACGGCGTCGGCGGCCTGCTCGATCTCGCCGGACTCGCGCAGGTGGGACAGCTGCGGGACGCGGTCCGAGGAGGCGGTGGTGAGCCGGGAGAGCTGAGCGGCGGCAAAGATCGGGATGTCGAATTCAAGCGCGAGCTCCTTGAGGCCGCGGGCAATGCCGTCGACCTCGTTGGTCCGATTGGCGCCCTTGCTGGCCTCGGGCTTGACGATCTGGAGGTAGTCCACGGCGAGGGCGGCGGGAAGGCGCTCTTCAATGGCCCAGCGGCGCAGGTTGGAGCGGATCTGCGCGACGGTGATGCCGCCGGGCGGGACGATCAGCCGCAGCGGGGCCTGCGTGAGGATCTTCTTGACCCGGTCGTACTTCTTCCACTGGTCGGCGTCCATGGAACGGGTGCGCACCGCGTGCTGGGGGATCTCGGCCTCGGCGGCAATTAGCCGGTTCATGATCTGGCGGCGGGCCATCTCCAGGGAGACGAAGGCAGCGGGGCGGCCGTGGACGACGGCCAGGTGCCGCATGATGTCCAGGAGCACGACGGACTTGCCCATGCCGGGTCGGCCGGCGATGACGACGAGGTGGCCGGGCACGGTGCCGAGCATGGTCTGCAGGTCGGCGTACGGCATCGGCAGGCCCGGGTTCGCGCCCTCGGCCTGGGCCTCCTCCCACTCCTCCAAGAGCTCCGCGAGCGGAGTGTCCCACCCGGCCGGATCCTTGCCGGTATCGAACGACGCCTTCAACGCGAGCAGCTCAGCGGCCGCCGACTCGACGACCTCGTCCGGGTCGGCTTCCTGGGCGTAGCCCATGGCCGTGATGCGCGTGCCGGTCTCGACGGTCTGGCGCAGCTTCCAGCGTTCCAGGATGATCTCGGCGTAGTACGCGGCGTTCGCCGCGGTCGGCACCGACTGCACCAGGGCGTGCAGGTGGGCAGCGCCACCGATCCGCGTGATCTCGCCGCGCCGGGTGAGCTCTGCGGCGACGGTGATCGGGTCGGCGGGCTCGCCCTTGCCGTACATCTCAACGATGACGGCGTAGATCGTCTGGTGGGCCGGCCGGTAGAACTCGTGCCCCTTGAGGATCTCGATGATGTCGGCAATGGCGTCCTTCGACAGCAGCATCCCACCGAGGACGGACTGCTCGGCCTCGAGGTCCTGCGGAGGCATCCGGTCGAAACCGTCGGCGGCCCGGCGGGGGCCGGGCACCACGTCCGGGTCGCCGTCAAACAGGCTGCCCTCGGTGTTCGGGGACGGAGGTGTCATGCTGGACATTGATCTCTTCTCCAACAGGTTGGGATCATGCGGCGGCCGGATTCTTGACGGGAACGGCCGCCGTGCCGTTTTTCGGGACTGGGTGGTCAGACAGCGGCGGTCTGCTTGATCGCGCCGGGGTGGCATGCGCCACACTTCGTCAAGCGACCGCCGACCTTGCGAAACCGCTCGGCGACGAGCTCGGGGCGGATGCCGTCGTTGCACTCGCCGCACCAGTTCGGCACCCCGGAGCTCTGGCTGGGCACCTTCGTACCAAGGGGAGCGGGGCACTGCGGATGGGTCTTCGCGCGGCCGAGGTCGAGGTAGTTGTTGCGGACCATAAACGGGACAACGAACTTGAGCAGCCACTCGGCCTCGTCGCCGTCCTCAACCGCATCGGCAGCATCAGCAGCCACGGCCTGAAGCTGCCGACGGCCCGGGCTTGTGCCGTTTTTCGTCTTCCACTGCTCGGCGAAGGCATCTGCGACAACGGCAGCGACAGCAGGTGGGGTGGGCTTGTCCGGCGAAGCCGAGGTCCCTCTCTCATTCGTGTCTGCCTCAGCCGAGAGCGGCGTGACCAGTGCGGCGGCGGGCGCCGTGGAGAGGTGAGAGTTCTCTGAGTGATCACTGAGGTTTAGTGGCTCATCCTGACCCCGGGGTGGGTTCAAGTTGAACCCGGGGCGGGCGCAATCTGAGCCGGGGATGGGCTCAGATTGATCCATCAGCAGGTGGGGGTCGGGCTCATTCTGAGCTTTCAGCAGTTCAGTAGTGGTCTTCGGCTTCGTCTTCCGCTGCTTCGTGGGACGGGGGGGCTGCTCGATCGGGGCAAAGGTCAGTTGCTCGACGACGTTGTCGTCGTAGACGGTTGTCGGCCGGGCCATTGCGGCCAAGAGCTCCAGGTTGACCCGGGTGAGGTTCGTGATCGGGTCGCCCGTGACGGGGTGCACACGTCGGACCGAAGCGATCAGCCCCTTCTTGACCAGGCTGGCCTTGGCGCGCTTCACCGTGGCCGGGGACGTGCCGCAGTCGTCGGCCAGGCGCTTCTGCCCAGGCCAGCAGTACCCGTGGTCGTCTGTGCGGTTCGTGTAAGCAAGGAGCAGCAGCTTCTCGGAACCGTCCAGGCCCTGGGCGGCAAAGACCATGCCCATGTGCGCAGCGGTCATCGGGCCACCCCCGAGGTGGCTCGGAGGACAGCGTTCGTAGTGGCCGTGATCGAGCGGCCGGCGGCGGAGATGAAGAACATCTCCGGTTCGTATGTGACCGGGGTGGTTAGCGTCGCGTGGTCCATCGCGCAGTCGTATCCGCGGAAGCGGACACCTCCCGGCGCGACCGCCGCGGGGGGCTGCTGGGGCATGTGGTGCAGGTCTCCCTGGAGGATGGGAGCCGCACGTCAACGAATGATCGCCGAATCAGTGACACCTGACACGCCCTGCTGCATGTGCTGAGCGTCTCTGGCTATTCTGGTATCGGTTGCCGAGCCCCGTGGGGACGGGACCTCGGCGTTCCGCCGACGTACGACTCAACGCTTTGGTTGGGCTGGGGAGTCGTTTTTGATGGCCGCACCTGTTGGCGCAGGGGCGGCCATCACTCGTTTATGGGCCTCGGTCGTGCGCAGCCATCGTCAGGCTCTTCCTCCCGGTGCGGGCCGCGCCAGCGAGCTCGTGGGTGGTCACGGCAGACCTCTGCACGGAGCGGCCGAGCACAGGGTCGGCAGGGGTGCCGAGAACTGATTCTGCGGTATCGAGCGGCGAAGTCCGGTAGCCGAAGAGGCGAGGCTGGTAGCGGCCGCTAACTCTGCGGCCAGGAGCCGCGGGTGACTGAACGACAGCGGCGACCATGCGAACCTCCGTGGGCTTCCCCGAAGACGACGGGTACTCGGACTTGGGGAACATCTTCCTCCACCCACCAGGCCAGAGGTTCATTGGGCCCCTGCCGGAGTGTCGCCGAGCCCGAGCACAGCCAGCACGGACTCCGGGCGGCCGTCGTAGACGAGATGGGGCTCGCCCTTGACCGGCGGGAAGAAACGGCTGGCGTATCTGATGAGATCGCCTTCTGAGAACTCGATGGCGTTCGGGTCCGAATGAACCTTCTCATTGCGTTCACGGATCCGCGCCCACCGCACCTTGTGTGGCACGGGCAGGTAGACCATGAGTGGCACGCCGTCGGCTTCGGTGACCAGAGTCCGCCAGTGCAGCCGCTCCTGCGGGGTCCAGAAACCGTGGTCGAAGACGACGTCTTTCCCCGCGGACAAAAGCGTGCGAAGTTCGTCGGCGAGATCGTCGAGAACAGGACGCTCGCGCACTAGGAACTCCCCCCTGGGGAAGTCGTACCCGTAGCGGCCGTGGCGCCGGAACATCTCCTCGTCTGGGCACAGCCTGACAAGGCCCTGCCCCGCAAGGGCCATGGCGAGCCGTGTCTTGCCGGAGCCGGGCAGCCCGCTCATCAGAACGCAGCGCGGGGTCCGCCGAGAGCTGGTAGCCGGCTGGTTGCTCACGGCGTGATGTCCGAAGTCTCGTGGCGGGTGCGCCCGGGGGCCCCGAGATCTACTCCGTACTCCATTGGCTGGCCTTGGGCGTCGAGGAAGCGGACCGACAGGACGAGGATCGCGGCGACGGTGCCGGGCTCCAGCTCCAGGAGCTCAATGTCCTCAGGTGTGGCGATGCGGGAGGCTGTGATGCCCTCCCGTTTCACGGCTTGTCGGCCAGTCGCTTTGGACATGAGGTCGATTGACGTGCCCCCCTCCAAACGTGCATTGCTCAGCAGTTCGGGCACGGCCTGGGCAAGCTGCTCGGGAATCCACGATGTGGAGTGGGCAACGATGCCGTGCCCATCTCGGTAGACCCGTGTTCGTCGGAGCACCCGGTCGCCGGGCTGGATTCCAAGTGCTGCCGCCACCCCGCCAGGGGCCGCGGTGTATTCAGCGGTGTGAGAATCCGATCTTTCTCCTGCCCCCCAGGAGGAACCAGTGCGCGCCCCTCGGTCATGGCGCTGGGCCCCGGAGGAGAGGGGCACAGGCTTCCCCACAACTTCGGTTCCGACGCCATGGATGCCTCGCACCAGGCCCTCAGAACGCAGCTTGCCGAGGGCCTTCTCGACGGTCGCAGTGCTGACGCCCCATTCCGCCGCCAGGGCCTTGATGCTCGGCAGTAGTGCCCCAGGCCGGAGCTTTTCGGAGCTGATCAGCTCGCGGTAATGAGCCGCGATCCTGGCGTTCGGCGGCCGGTTGTCGGCTGCTCTGGTCACCTCTCACTCCCCTCATCGGTCGTTGCCGACCTTACTGTACCGCTTGACACCCTAGGGAACCATAGGGAACCCTAGGGATCACGCCGGGCGGTCCGCAGGGACCGAAAGGTGAAGACATGCCTGATCTACCGGCTGACCAGCCGAAATGCGCCACCGGAACCAGTCCCCGCGGGCCAGGCCGGAGGAGTGATCGAGGTCTTGAGAACTCAAAAGAGTGCGTGTACGGGATCCCGCCAAAAGCCCCTTGAAAGGAGGTGTTGGGGCGAGGCGGAGGCAGATCCACGGGCGAGCCCAGGTTCGGGGCTCTGCGGAGCGGGGGTTCGATTCCCTACTCGTCCACTGCGCCGGCCACGGCGCGACCCCCGGCACGGCGTTGCAGCGCCATGTGTGCCGGGGGCCCACGGATCCACCATTCACAGGAGTTGATCCGCATGTCCATCATGCCGTCCGACCTGCCGCTGAACCCCACCGGCATCGTCGATTCCGTCCACGACGCCGTCGGTGCCGTGTGGCCGCTGTTCGAGGACATCCAGAGCCTGGCCCGGCTCGGCGTCCGGGTCGCCTTCCAGGTGGCGCCGTCCACGATCGTCGCGAACATCACCGCCCTGCCCTGCGCTGCGAACAGCCTGCCGGCATTGCTCGCCGAGATCGACGACGCCCGCCCCGGCACGTTGCCCAACGGGCGGCTCGTCGTCACCGGGTCGATGTGCGAGGGCGTCGTCAGCCTCCGGGTGCTGATCCCGGGAGACTGGGTGACCGCCGAGGAGCTCGCGGTACTGACCGGCACCGCGACCGCCGACCCCTCTCACCTGCTGTGACCCGGCAGGAGCAGGCCGCGGCCGCCAAGGAGGCCGCCGACGCCGCGAAGCACGCCGAAGCTGCCCGCCGTCAAGCGCAGGAGGAGTTGCAGCGTCATGGGCGGGCTGTCTCCGGAGTGGGAGGCCGTCGGTGAAGCTGATCAGCCGTAAGCGGTACCGGGAACTGCTGGACGCGGCTGATGCCGCGGCCCAGTTGGAGGGCGTTGAGGCGGAGCGGCAGGCTCTTGCTGGTCGGCTCGGTACGGCGCTGGGCGCCAAGCAGGCCCTCCGCGGCGAAATCGACCGGCTTCGCTCGCCCCTGACGGACGCGCAGGCGGAGCTGAAGAGCGCCGAAGCGGTCGCTCGCCAACACCGGACCCAACATGGTCAGTTGTCCGCCGACCTGGCGAGCGCCCAGAAGCTGGCCCGGGAGTTGTCCGCGGAGCTGGCGGTAGCCCGCCACGGCGAGATCGTCGTCCACGTCCTGCAGCGTGGCGGCAAGGTTCTCGGCGTCACCCGCACATACCAGGCGGCGACGCGCCGGGCACACGAGATCGACCCGGCAGTGTCGGCGGACCCCGCCCGGTGGCGGCCGTCGGGGGAGACCGCGCCCGAGCCGGACGACTTCGTCGTCTCCCACCGTGCCCTGCCGCCGGACGACCGGCCGGTTCCGATGCCCCGTGAGGCCCTTGTCGTCGAGCTGTTGCAGCAGCTCCAGGGCGAGCGGCCCGAGATGGCCGAGCAGATCCGTATCGCGTGCGACGCCCTGCTGGGCGGAGAGGTGGTCACCGCATGAACGTCCTGCTCAAGTCCGGCTCCCAGAAGGCGGTGGAGGCGTTCGGCCGGAGCCACGGCGACATGAGGACCTGGTCGGACGTCGATTTCGAGGTCCATCAGAACTTCGCCGCCATCGCCGCCCTGGCCGCCCGCCCCGGCGGAGGGATGGTTCGTACGGCGGGCCGGCGGACGACCGCGGTGGTCGTCTTCGCCTACGCCACTGCGCTGTACGCCGTGGTCGAGGTGCTGTGCGCGTGGCGCGGCATCTTCTCGCCGCGTCTGGAGGACCACTTGCACGCGGTGGTGACCGGGCCGCTGACCCGGTCGGAGATGGCGCTGCGGCGCTCGGGCGATGTCGCCTTCCGGCTGCGGGTCGAGCGGGTGGGGCGCCGCGTCAACGGCGCGGTCGACCGCCTGACCGCCCGTCTCGTCCGGGGCTGACGGACCGCACACCAGGTGGCCGCCGCACGGCGGCCACCAGCACGAGAGGAGTTCGCGTGGCGGCCCGCAAAGCCCCCCGCCCCCGCAAGACGCCAACGGCCCGCAAGCCGTCGGCCAAGACCACAACGACCCCGCCGCCGCAGCACAGTTCAGCTCCGGTGGCGCCCGTACCGGTCCGGGAGGAGGCGGATGTCCGGCTCGCGGATGTGCGCGACCGGGCCGCCGACATCCGCGACAGTGCCCGGGAGGCCGCCGCCGACGAGGCGGCGGCGCTGATCCGCACCGCCGAGGCACAGGCCCATCAGATCCGGCAGGCGGCGGCCGCCAACGCCAGGCACGTCCTGGTCGAGGTCGCCGAGGAGGCCGGGGACCGGCTGCGCCGGGCCGAGGCCGAGGCGGAAGACCTCCGCAATACCGCCGGAATCCAGGCACGGGAGTTTCTCGACGGTGCCCGGGCCGAAGCCGCCCGGACGGCGCAGGAGATCACCACGGGTGCCGAGGCCAAGGCCCGCCGGACCCGCCTGGCCACGGCGGCCGACGCCAAGCAGGTTCTGCTGGAAGCGGCCGAGGAAGCCGGTGAACGGCTGCGCCGGGCCGAGAGCGAGGCGGATGCCGTCCGCACCGCCGCCGGCCGGGACGCCCAGCAGGTCCTCGACGAGGCCCGGGCCGATGCGGTCCGGGCGGCCGAGGAGACCGTCCGGGGCGCCGAGGAACGGGCCCGCACCCTGCTCGCCGAGGCTGAGGAGCAGGCGAATCAACTGGCCGCGCTGCGGCGGGCCTCGGCCGAGGCCGCCTACCGCACCGCGCTGGCGGATGCGGCCAAGCTCGTCAGCGAGGCCCAGGACCAGGCCAGCGAGATCAAGGCGGCCCATGCCACCGTCGCAGCCGAGACGGACCTGCTCCGCCGCCGCTGTCGGCTGGAGCTCGACGAGGAACTCGCCGAGCACGGCCGTCAGGCGGACGGGGAACGGGCCGAACTGCGGGCCAAGGCCCTGCGCGCTGCCGAGGACGAGGCCGATGCGATCCGGGCCCAGGCGCAGCGGGAGGCCGGAGAGCTCGGCGAACGGGCTGCCGCCCAGGCGCTAGCCCTGCGCAGGGACGCGGAGGCCCGGGCCCGTACGCAGGCCTCGGAGATCCGCCAGGAGGCCGAAGAGCAGCTCCGGGCCGCCCAGCAGACCCGCCAGGAGGCTGGCGAAGAGCTTGTGGCGGCCCGTGAGAAGCACCAGATGGTCGAGGAACGGGCGGCGAGCCTTGAGCGCAGCCGCACATGGGCCGAGGTCGCCAAAGAGGGGAGCATCTGGCTCGCGCTGGTTGCGGTGATCTTTCTGACCGCGAGCGGGGAGTGGAAGTTCGCCCGGCTCATCGGGCTGGGCGACACCCCGGTAGGAGACGCGAGCTGGGCCCTGCCGCTGGGGCTGGACGTCTACGCGGTCACCGCCTTCCGCACCAAGCGCGACGTTGCGTTCGCGCTCGGCCTGATGGCGGCGACCAACATCGCCTACCACGTGGCCGATCTGACCGGCGCCGGCATGGAAGTGACCGGCGGCAGGACACACCCGAGCGTCGCACTGATCGTCGTCGCGGTGATCGTCGTGGTCGCCATCCTCTGGCGGGTCCACCGCCTCCACGAAGACGGTCACGACGAGGCGCCCGGCACAACTGCCCCCGCCGAGGCAGCCGGTAGCGAGACCGGTAAGCGAGCCCCGGCCGGTACCGGTACCACCAGCGGTAATCCGGCACCTACCGGTACCGGTAAACCCGCAGCTACCGGCAGCGGTAACGGCACCGGTAAACCGCCGTCTGCCGGTACCGGTAAACCCCGTCCTGCCGGTGCCGGTCGCCACCCCGGTAACCGGGGACCTCACCCCAACGGCAAGAGCTCTCCCGGCGGCAGCAAGGGGCCCGGCGGGCGTCCTACCGCCGCCCAGCGCAAGGCGGTTCGGGACCGCGCCGCCGCGATCATCGCGGCGGGGCAGGCCCCTTCGCCTACCGCTCTGCAGGCCGAGTTCTCCGAGCTCGGTATCGCGGACCCCGAGTGGTTCCGCAACCAGATCCGCGCCGTTCGCTGATGCGGTGCGGTGAGCACGTCGCGGGCCGGGCCCGCTCCCCCTTTCCCCCAGCCCCAGCACGACAGTTGAGAGGACGCTCATGAGCGCCGAGAAGTGGACCCCGGAGGGTCTGCAGAGCCCGGGCCTCCGGGCGATCCACCTGGAGCAGCGCCGGGCGCAGCTGCACCCGATCGTGGACGACCTGCGCCGCCTGGCGCGCGAGATGGAAGCCGCGGCCAAGGAGTACGACCGCATCGAGGGCGACCTGCCGGGGCAGTCCCGGGTCCGGGCCTGGCACGTCACCCGGCCGCTGTTCAAGGCCGCTGACGACGTGGAACGCGCGATCACCGATCTGATTGCGTTCAACGCCCGCTTCAAGCGGGCGTACGAGGACCTGCCGCAGAAGCGCGCGGACAAGCGCGCGGAGAAGGCGGAGAAGGCGCTGGGCAAGGGCAAGCAGCCGCAGGCGCTCGAATCGGCCGACGGAAAAGCGCCCCCGGGGGAAGCCCGGTTCGGGGACGTCTTCGACGGGCTGCGCAAGGGGGCCTGACCGATGGCTGCGCAGTCCAAGGCCGAGCGCCAGGCGGCCAACCGCCTGGCGCACTTCAACCAGCGCCAGCAGGAGCGGAGCGCACGCGGCCCGCGCGGCCTGGCCGAGTCGTGGATCGAGCGGGCCCGGGCGATTGCCGCCGCCCACGAGAGCGCGGCCCGCGCGGCGGGCGAGGACCCGGCGGCGGCGTGGAACGACCTCGCCCGCACCGTCTCCACCTGGGTCAGCCGCTACGAGGCGTGACCGCGACGGTCAATCAATTCACCGGTCAATCCAGGCTGTGACGGCCTCGCGCGCGCATTATGCGGGCGCGCGGGCACACGGGCGCGCGGACGCGCGCGTTTACGCGAGGCCGTCACAGCCTGTCAACCCCCTTGGAGAGCAGCATGAGTGACGACGAGGGCCGGGTGATCCCGTTCCGGCCTCCGGCGGGGGCACCCCCGCCACCGCCTCCCCCACCCCCAGGACCTCCCCCGCCGCCCGCCGCGCCGCCGGCCCCGGAGGCCGACAGCGGCCCCGCGCCGGACGACGACGAGGCACCGACCCACCCGACCCTCGCCATCCCCGCTCCCGCGGTTCCTCCCCCGCCGGTCCCGACTCTGCCCGGCGCCGGCTCGCCGGGGATCCCGGCCGTACTGCGGTCCGAGGCCGCGGACGAAGGCGCCGACGACGGGGTGGGCCAGGACGGTGCCCGGGGCGCGATGGTCGTCGCCGTCGGCATCGCGGTCGCTGCCCTGCGTGGCATGACCCAGTGGCTGGACGACCGACGGCAGCGATTCCAGGACCACTCCCCCGTCCGCGAGGCCGCCGCGAAGGCTCAGGCCGAGAAGATCAAGGCCCAGGCGGAGCACGCGGCGGTGCTGCAGCAGATCCACGACGGCGCGGTGCAGGCCCGCTCCAAGCGCCGGATCCAGTCGCCCACGGACTTCGGCCGCAGCGCAGCCAAGGGCGGCGCGAAGCCCGGGGCGACGGGCACCGGGCCGAAAGGAAGGGCGTTGGGCCACTCCTCGGGCGCCCTGCCGGCCAGGAAGACGGCAGGGAAGACGCCTGACGCCCAGCACGCGGCCGCCGCTCGCCGTGAGGCGAAGAAGGACTCTGCCAGGCCGGAGACCAAGAAGCAGGGCCCGTTGGAACGCCTGCGCCGCAAGAACGACGCGAACAAGGACGACAGGCCCGGGAGGAACGGAGCGAAGAATCAGGCCTCCCCAAGCGGCAAGGCGCAGGGCGGCGCCTATCCGGCAAAGGGCAGGTCCGGGAAGCCGGGCAGTACGGGCGGCGCACAGGGTGGTAAGGGCCCCGGCGCCAAGCCGTCGGCCGGGAGGACCAGACCCGGCGGGAAGGGGCCGGGCGGGTCGCCGAAGACCAAGCCGGTCGACCTGACGAAGAAGCCCGGCCAGGCCCAGGGCGGCAAGGGCGATCCCGCGGGGCAGAAGGTGGATCTCACCAAGAAGCCCCAGGCGCCGAAGGGAGCCCCCACGACCCCGCCCAAGGGGGCGTCGCCGAAGCCGCCGCCGCGGACGACGTACACGCCGGGTGGGAAGGCGGGGGCGCGGCCGTGGCGCAAGGGGCCGACGGCCGGTCCCACCACCAAGCCCCCGAAGGGCAACGGCAGTAGCGGCCCGACGGGCGGCAAGAACGCGAACACCGCCCCGCCGAAGGGGCCCTCGGCGAAGTCGCCGCCACGGGCGACGTACACGCCGGGTGGGAAGGCGGGGGCGCGGCCGTGGCGCAAGGGCCCGGCGGCCGGTCCCACCGCCAAGCCCCCGAAGGGCAACGGCAGTAGCGGCCCGACGGGCAGCGGGAACACGAAGGGCCCCCGGCCCGGATCGCGGTCTCGCCGCAACCGTCAGCACCAGCCACCGCCGCGGCAGCAGCCCCGTGCGGACGGACAGTGGCTGCGGCCGCCTCCGGGGATGACGGCGACCTACTCCGTCACGCTCACCCGGCTCGACCACGGCAAGCCCCCCAGCACCAGAGCGCCAGCCGCAATCACCCGCGGCCGCCTGGAACTTCAGGCCGCAACCCCGCCGCCGTCGGCGGCAGCAGTGACCAGCAAGACCGCCGTGCCGAGTGGCCCGGCCCCAAGGCACCACAGGAAAGGAGCACGGCCCATGGGCGGAGCACTAGCCGTAGGAGACACCCAGTTCGCCGACGCCGAACTGACGGTCTACGACGTCATCGAGTCAGACGAGGACATGGCGGAGGAGATCCTCGCGGGCGCCGAGCACGCCAAGCTCGTCGCCGACCGTTGCCAGCGCCTGGCGAGCACGCTGGACGAGCTGCGCGTCGCACTCATCGCCAAGAGCGTCCCCGGCACCCTGATCAGGTGGTGCGCCCGCTTGATCGACCGGGCCGGGGTCGTGGAGTCCAAGGCCGAAGTGCTTGCCCAGGGCCTGCCCCGCGCGTCGGAGGCCATCGCCCACGCCGGGCAGGTGGCCGCCGACTACGACAAGCACCCCGCTGACGTGACCCGCGACATGGGCCACACCGCACCCGCCGCCGCCTCGTACCACCGGGAGTAGCTCATGGATCTCGCACGCGTCGGCGCCAGGGTCGCCGACACCATTGGCACGGGCGTCACCTACACGATCATCACGGCGCGGCTGGCTCTCGCGTCGGCCGCCATGCTCGCCCTCAGCGAGTCCGTGCGCGGCGCCTACAACTACGTCGAAGGGTGCGCCAAGTCGGTCGACAACCTGGCCGACACGGCTGCCGGACTCGGCGTCGACGACGCTGTCACCAGCGCCCACCACGACGCGGCGGCCGTCATGCGCCGCGTGCTCGACGACGCCGAGGCCCTGGCCGCCGAGGCCGCCGCCATGGCCGCCGACTTCCAGCAGGCCAGCAACGACCACGAGGCCGAGTACGGACCCGTCCACGAGGCCATGACGACCAAGCCCGGCGCCGTGGCCGACCGCACGTATTACAGCAACCGGTGAGCCGGACGCTGCAGCCGGTCTACGACAACAGCTGAGGGCAGCAGGGCGAGGGCGGTGCACACGAGCGCGCCGTCCTCGCCCCTTCACGGAGGAGAACACCATGCTTGCTCGTGTGCGCGCCGGGGCCGGCCGCATCGCCACCGTGGCCGGAGCCGTGGTGCTCACCGGCGGCCTTGCCACCGATTCCCTGACCGCTCCTGGCGCACTCGCCGCCGTCGGGGTGGCCGGTGTCGGCCTGGCGACGAACTTCAAGATCCTGCGTGCTCCGGCGCCGGTGAGGGCTACGGCCATTGCCGTCTACGCCGCACCGCACGCAGGCTGCGCGGCCATCCTCGTCGGCGAGCTCCTGGCACCCGTCGGCGGCGTCAGCCTGCTGGTGCAGGCAGGCGCGGCGGCACTGTGGACCGGCGCCACGTGGTACGTGCGCCCGGGCCGTCTCGCCCGCGAGGTGGTGGAGGAGACGGCGCGTCAGGAGGCCGCCGAGGCCGCCGGGACGGACCAGGAGAGCACGGAGCCCGACGCCGTTGTCGACTCCCCCGCCCCTCCCGCCAGTCGGGCGGCCCGCTGGTGGGCCGAGGAGATCG
The DNA here is from genome assembly GCF_058146165.1 of Streptomyces sp. AM25. Lineage (NCBI taxonomy): Bacteria > Bacillati > Actinomycetota > Actinomycetes > Kitasatosporales > Streptomycetaceae > Streptomyces > Streptomyces sp. AM25. Next base: position 44,936 of record NZ_JBKIWN010000034.1, read on the forward strand.
CCACCGAGGACGGCATCGCCCCCGGGACCGTGCTCCTGGAACACCAGCAGGTGAGCCCGCACTGCGTGGCCGCCGTCATCGGCTCGGCACAGCACGCCATGCCCGTGCCCAAAATCTCCAAGGCCCGCCTTTCGGCGCATCTGGACCTGCCGGAAGACCTGATTGAAATCGAACCGGTCCCGGGCCGCGGCGCCGGCGTGCGGCTGCTCATCGTGGGCCGACGCCCACAGCCCCCCGAACCTGAACCGACGACTGCCTCGGGCGACGTAGCCACCTGGGCGGAAATCGCGGCCACGGCCATGCCCGGCGTCGAACTCCTCGAAGTGAACACCTACGAGATGCGAAAGGAACTGACCTGACGCCATGGCCGTGAAGGAATACGTCCTGCGCACTCCCCCGGGCGGGGTCAAACGCTATGACCACGACGCGCTGTGCGACCTGCTGGATGTGGAGGACCGGTCGCGGGTCATTTTCGAGCAGGGCGTGGGGCGGGAGGCCATCGTCCGGATCTACCCGGCGAACCCGCTCATGAACATGCGCGACATCAGCGTGCAGGACCTGCTGATGGACGAGCGCGGGCGCATCACCATCGGCACCTACTACGACGGAGCGCCGCTGCGCTTCCGCCTGTTCGACCCCAAGACCGGCAATGCGCAGCGCGGCGCTGTCTTCGGCACCACGGGCGCCGGAAAGTCCCGCCTGATGCAGGCGATCCTGGTCGCCTGCAAGCACTCCGGGATCGTCGTCCACCTGGCCGACCTCAAACGCGGGCAGTCCGTCCCCGAGGCCGCCGGCCACGTTGCCACCCGGGTCACCACGCAGTACGAGGCGATCCTGATGCTGCGCGGCCTGGTCGCCGAGGCCGAACGCCGCATGAAGGAATACGCCGCGCTGGGCCGCAGCGGATTCGTCATCGGCGATCCCGACCCGCTGATGTACGGCATCGTCGACGAGGCCAACCGCCTGCTGGAGAAGGGCGCCCCGTTCCGCGACGAGGCGGCCAGGCTCATCAAGGAACTGGGCAGGACCGGCCGGTCCGTCGGCGTCGGCATCATCATCGCCGCCCAGGCCGGCCACCTGGACGAGCTCGGCGGCAGCGACACCCTGCGCGCCATGCTCAAGGAAGGCGAAGTCATTCTGCTGCGCTGGTCGTCCGCCATGATGCAGCAGCTCGTCGGCGACGGCCTGGTCCCCAGCGGCGAAGCACTGCAGCCGATCCCGAAGGTGGTCGGCCGCGTGCAACGGATCCGCCGCTACAACGAGACGGCATCCGACGATGACGACGACGTCAACAGCCAAGGCATGCTCTACCACTTGACCGGGCCACGCCCCACCAGCATGGCCCGCACCCACGTCGTCGGCTCCGTCGCCCCGTGCCCCGGCCACGACCCGCTGATCCTCGCCTTGTACGGCGACAGCGCACCTCCCGGCGAACCCATCGACCTGGAGGCATACATGACCCACAAGGAACTCAAGGAAGCCCGCGGTGGCGACAGCACGGGCGACGATGACGGCAAGCCAGCACCGCCCGGTCAGGGACCCGCACCCGATGCTGCGGCCATGACGATCGCGGAGCGCATCCTCGCGGCCCTGCCACCGGACGGCATGACCGAGACGGAGCTATCGGCCGCCCTGGACGACGACGGCGGCCGCGAAGTCCGGCGCGGCACCTTGCGTACCACCATCAGCAACCTGCGCAACCAAAGCCCGCCCCTGCTCGCCCGTCCCGACGGCACCGGGCGCATCGTCCCGCTCTAGTGGCTGTCGGTGCCGCCCGCCATCCTGTCCCCGGAGAAGGGGAGACGGGATGGACTTCGAATACGACTGCTGGTGCTGTGGCGAGACCAACGCCGTCTACGGCAAGCCGTGCGGCTTCTGGACCGAGCAGTACCGATTACCAGGCGAATGGGACTGCTGGCGCTGCGGCGCCACCAACATCACCCCAGACGACTGATCAACAACTGCACACACGCCGAAGGCCCTGGAGGGTTCGCCCTCCAGGGCCTTCTCTCACCCACCCCAACCCGTTGCGGAAGGAAGCCCCGTCACCGTGCCCCAACCCGCCAACTCCACGCCCCTGACCGAATCCGAGGCCGCCGCTGAGGCCCGCCGCCTGATCGACGATCTCTACCGCCCCGCACCGGCCGTACCTACCTCGTACCGCGACACCAGCCCCGTCCCCGCCATCGGCACCACCCCGCCCGTCCCCCAGCCCGGACGGCCCCCAATGAGCCAGCGCGCCACCGACATCAGCGGCGTGATGATCGCGGGCGGCATCGCCTCCCTGCCCGTCGGCGGCTCCACCGCCCTCGTGCTCCACGGCCTCGGCCAAGTCGCCCCGGCCACCCTCGCCATCGCTGCTGGCGCCCCCATCGGCCTCGTCATCGCCTTCGGAGCCCTCCTCCGCGGTCTCAAGGGCCTCCACACCGAACACCACCACCACTACACCGGCACCGTCGTGCAGGACCGCACCACCATCACCACCCACACCCGCGGCCTGATCGCCCGCACCCACAACGACCTGCGCCGCTGACCTTTGCCTCTGCCCAGAGCCATCGACCACGTCAGTACGCCTGATCCCACGGGAGACCGCCGTGCTTCGCATCATCCGTACCCGCACTCTGAACCAGTTCGACCGCTCGATCACAGAACTCCACGACCGCGCCAGCGTCGAGAAGACCCGTGCTGACAATGCCGAACAGCGCATCCGGCAGACCGTGCAGCTCCTCGATGAGCTCGACATCCCACACAACGACGCCCTGCGTCGTGCGCTCAAAGCGGATCAGGATTCCCGCCATGACGACGTCTTCGCCACTACGCCGGAAGACAACGCCCAGAACAACTAAGCCCCACAACGCAGAAGAGGCCCCGTCCTGATGGACGGGGCCTCTTCTGCGTTGTGGGAGTATCAGGCCGCTGCCGGCTCTTCGTGCTGCTCGGCCGGGGCCTCCTCGCTACCACGCGCCTCGGGTACAGCCTTGGCCTTCCGCGCCGTCGGCTTCAACTCGGAGCGCACCTTGTCGATGTGGGCCTGCAACTCGTCAAGGTAGCGATGGGCGGCTGCTGAGTCCTTCCTCGCCAGACGACGCATCCAGCGTGACGGCACCGCCTTCTCCACCTGGGCCGCGAAGTCGAACGGCTCGTCGTCCTCTTCCTCGTCTTCGCGGAGGGACTCCAGATAGGCCCGAACATGGTCGATTACCTGCTCGGCATCGAAGTCGCCTTCCGGTAGGGCCTCCACCGCGCCCTTGAGGACCTTTGCCGTGACGCTCACGCCGTCGACCTCGACCAGGGTCTGGTAGACGAGCACCGCCGCGTCGACGTCCCAGGCGTCAGCCACCGGCACCAGCTCCCACACCTGGGCCTGGTTCAGGGCCCTGAGTGCCTTCTCGGCATTCGCGCTCAGCGCGGTCTGCTTCTTGGCGGTGGCTCCAATTGGAGCCACCGCCTTCTCGAGCACCTCGAACGTGGCTTCGGCGATCCGCCACGTTCGGATCAGCTTGTTGGCGTACGCCTTCCGCATCCGCCAGTGCTTCCAGACGTACTCGTCGAAGGAATCGGCCTCGACACGGTAGAGCCGGCCCTCGCGAATGTTCTCCAGCGCCTTGCCCGCCAGCCAGAAAGCCCACTGCAGGGTGTCGACCGCAGCCTTGCACTGGGCCAGCATCTCCTGCTCTTCCGAGGTCAGAGTTTTCGGCTGCTCAGACAGAGGCCGGCGCAGCGGCTGGAGCGCCTTCGCCATGTCGATGGCGCTCTTGTACTCGAACCGCTCCTGCGCGGAGCCGCCTCGTTGCCTGCCCATCAGATCAGTCCTTCCACGCCCAGGGCGAGCTTGTAGAAGTCTTCGCGGGCTCGCAGCGCCGTCCCGCTCTCCGGGTACTGGATGACCGTCAGTCCCTTGGCCGGCGCCTGGGCGTGCATCTTGTAGCGGCGGATGGGCTGGGTCATGTACTGGTAGCCCCGTTTTGTGCACCACTCCTGCATCTCTTTGAGATCTGCCTTGGTGCGGTCGGTTCCGGAGTCCCAGTTGTTGATGACGACCCGGAAGGGAACGCCGTTGGGGCGCAGCAGCCGCTCGATGGTGTACTCCGCCGGGTCGTGGGTGAGCGTCTCCACCGGCACGATTGGCACCAGGGCGAGGTCGGTCAGGGCCATGACCTCGCGCATCGCCTCTGCGGCAGGGCTGTGGCTGAGCGGGTCGAGGGCGTCGATGTCGGCGTCCGGGTCGATGTCGGCGAAGCCGGGGGTGTCGACGATGATCCTCAGCACGTCTGGGTCCTCGGCGAGCTTGGTGAGTTCGCCGACCTTGCCACGGGTGATCACGTAGTCGAACGGCAGGCGGTCCTCAGGGACCTTACGGGCCCACTTCTCCAGGGATCCCTGAAGGTCGATGCCGGCGGCGACGACCGGGCACGGAGCATCCGGTGATGGGGGAGGGTTGTTCTCGCCCATCACAGCCGCGATGTTGACGGCGTCGGTCGACTTCCCCGCGCCGCCCTTCTGCTGGAAGAACGAGATGACTTTGGCGCGGTGAGCGGTACTAGCCGCTCTTCGCGAGGTGGGGGGCAGGGGCATGCGGAACTCTCCTCCGTGGGCTTCCCCGGGTGGGTACTCGGACGCGCTAAATGTTGCCAGAGGTAACACGGTGCCAATGACCACCGCGCCGTCTGCAGTTTCGAAGCCAGGCACGTGAAGAGCGGAAGGCTCCAATTGGAGCCACTTCACTGCATAGCGTGGCGCGGACCCTGGACAACGACCTGCTTACGGTCGAGCGCTTTCCTCCGCGACGGGCGGCACTGGTGACGCTTCGACAGGCACTTCCGTCTGCTGACCGTCGCGGCTGGCGCGGGCAACGGCAGCCCGCAGCAGGTCTCCCACAGTCACGACCTGGCGGCGGAGCTTGTCCCGGGCCTCCAGCGCCGTCTTCGGTGCGGACGGGCGCATCGCGTCCCCGTGCGTCGAAGCGCTCGGGTACTGCGGAGTGCCGCCGGCTTGGTTCACTGCTCATCGGGAGCACCTACCGCCTGCGGCGGAGACACTCTTTCATGCCAGCCAGAAGAGGTCGGAGACGGACACCCGGAAGTGTGGGCTAACTGCCGAGGGCGACGGGTTCTTGGGGGGCGCCGTTGGCCAGCAGCCTGGTGACGAGGTCGGCGAGCCCGCCGGGGTGGATGGTCTCGCTGGTCATGCGCAGCTCGGTGACGGTCCACCAGCGCAGTGCGCGGATGGTGTCGGGCTGGGTGGCCCGGGCGAGGTCCGCGGCGCCAGCGGCGAGGCGGACGAGGTAGTACCGCTCGACCTGGTGGACGGTCTGCCCGCCGACCCCGTGGTCCTGGCTGCGCTCGGCGACCTGGGGGCCGAGCTCGGCGTCATCGACGCCGAGCTCTTCGCGTAGCTCCCGCCGGACGGCGGTCTCGTGGTCCTCGCCCTCGTCGAGTGACCCGCCGGGCGTTGCCCAGAATCCGCTGTGCTCGTCGTAGTGGAGGAGGAGGACGCGGTCCTGGTCGTCGAGCGCGATGGCGCGGGCGGCCTGGCGAGTGGGTGGCGGGGTCATGGGGCCAGTGTGGCCGGTTCGGCCTGTGCGGACCGGATGCCCAGGTGGTCCCATAGTTCTCGGGCCGTGAGGCTCGGGACGTGGAGGTGGGCGTCGAAGTGGAGGTCCGGCGCGGAGGGGACGGCGATGAGGTGCATGCCGGCGGCGCGGGCGGCGGTGGCCCCGGTGGGGGAGTCTTCGAGGGCGATCGTCTGCCTGGGGTCGGTGTCGAGTGCGGCGCAGGCATCGAGGTAGACGTCGGGGGCGGGCTTGGGGTGGGCGGCGGTGTCGCTGCCCAGGATCGACTTGAAGGCCCCGAGGTCGAAGTGGGGTTCGAGGTAGGCGCGGACCATGGGGGCCGGGGTGTTGGAGGCGATGGCGAGGGGCCGGGTGCCGGCGAGGGCGTCGACGAGTTCGACGGCGCCGGGCATGGGGGCGTGGCCGTCGCCGAGGTTGGTCTGGACGAGGTCGTACAGCTGCTGGCCCAGGACGTGTGGCGGGGCGGGGTGGCCGAGGAGCTCGGCGAGGCGGTGTCCGAGGGGGATGAGCTGGAGGCCGACCAGGCCGCGGCGGTCGGCGGGCTGCAGGCGCCGGCCGTGCCGGGCGGCGAGGGTCTCGTAGGCGCGGTCCCAGGCGCCTTGGGTGTTGACCAGGAGTCCGTCGCAGTCGAAGACGACGGCGGCGTGCCGGATCTGCTGCCGGGATAACCGAGTGAGAGTCATGACGCTGTGTCCTTCCTGGTGAGGAGCGTTCAGCGGGATTTGGTGGCGACGGCGCACGCGAGCAGCGGGTAGGCGGGGTCGTCGCGGTCGAGGGCCTCGGCGGGGAGTTCCTCGGCGGCCAGGCCGAGGAGCATGGCCTGGCAGGCGGTGAGGTTGCCGTGACCGGTGACGGTGACGTCGCCGTTCCAGCGGCAGAGCAGTCGGGCGAGTCCGGGCGGGGTGAGGCGCCAGAAGTCGCTGTCCGGGGTGCTCTTGGAGAGCTGGCCGACGGTGGGGGCGGTCAGCAGCAGCGTGCCGCCTGGGGCGAGCGCGCGGTGGCAGTTGTCCAGCGCGGCGTCCGGCGGGGCGAGGAGCTGGAGGGTGTGGGTGAGCACGATCGCGTCGAAGGCGGCGGGCGGCAGGGAGCCGGGGACGGTGAGGTCGGCGTGCAGGGTGGCGCGGGTGTTGGCCGGGTCGATGTCGATGACCGTGGTGGTGCTCACGCCGGTGCCGTGGGTGCGCAGATAGGTGTCGTCCTTGATCTCGGCGGCGTGGCCGTGGATGAGGTGCGTGTGGCGGGCGAGGAAGCGGTCGATGTAGTGGCGGTCGACGGGGGTGCCGCGGTCGTAGCCGTAGAAGTCCGAGACCGGCACGCTCGGGAGCTGGAGGGCGGGCTGCGTCATCACTGAGCTCCGTTCGGGGTGAGGGCAGTGAGCTGGTCGAGTGCGTGGTGCAGGTCGGCGTGCAGGCGCGGGATGCGATGGCGGCGGTTGGGGGTGGGGGCCCATCGCTGGTGGGAGCGCAGTTCGCGGGCGCTGGCGAGGGCGGCGGCGAGCCAGAAGGCCGCCTGATGCGAAAGCCCGGCGGGCACGGCGATGGTGATGGCGTGACGGTTGGCGGGGTGGTCGCCGAGGAGGACCCACAGCACGGCGTGGTCGTAGCCGGGCAGGCGCAGAGCGAGGAACTCCAGGTCGACCAGGGCGAGCGGCCCGTCGCCGGGTGGGGCGAGGGTGTTGGCGGGGTGCCCGTCGCCGAATTCGAGCCGCAGCGGCAGGCGTCGGCGGGCGCATTCGAAGGCGTGGCGTGCGGTGTCGAGCTGTTGGGGGGTGAGCAGGTCAAGGGCGGCGAGCTGGCCGGGGTAGTCGCTGTCGTCCGCCCACGCGCCGCGCGGCCGCCAGCGATGCACCGCGTCCAGGGCGCCCAGCAGTGCGCCGAGGGCATCCGGCGGCAACGGTGCGCGCGGGTACCGCTCGGGGGCGAGGGGGCGTCCGGGTAGACGGGAGATGACCAGGGCAGGGGACTGGTGGTCGGCGCCGAGGAGCTCGGGCATCGTCACCGGCGGCCGGGCCCGTTGCAGGGCGCGGTAGACGGCGATCTCGTGGCGGGCCCGGCCCAGCCAGAACGGGCGGCGGTCGACCGGCACCTTCACGAAGGCATGCCGGTCGTCGACGGTGCCGGGAACCAGCAGGGAGGTCTCGGTCGCCAGCGGCGCGCCGTCGGGCGTGAAGCCGGGGGTGCAGGCTCGGGCGGCGGCGACGGCCTCTTCCACGGCCGAGGCGACGAACACGGTCGTCACGGGGTGCTCCCTTCGGTGGCGGGGACGGGCAGCGGCCAGCGGCCGGGCGGTTGCGGCGGCAGACCGCGGAGAAAGCCGAGCGCCTGGTCGAGCAGCACGGCCGGCGCGGCGGTGGCGTCCAGGTGCAGCACCCGGCCGGGCAGCCGGGCGAGCGCCGCGGCGTAGTAGCGGGCCATCGCCGCTCGTACGGCTGGGGCGACCAGGTGGGCGGGGAGGGGACCGCGGGCGTGCAGCCGGGCCCGGGCGACGGGTTCGGGAACGGTCAGGTGCAGCACGGCGTCCGGCGGGCGCAGCCCGGTAAACAGGCGGACCGCGTAGGCGAGGTCATCGGGGACGCCGATGGCGCGCATCCCGGCCTCGTGCGCGGCCAGCGACAGTGGGCACCGGTCGAACACCACCACCGCGTGGGTGGCGGCCGCGCGCTGGCGGGCCTGCTCGACGGCGGCCAGATGATCCAGCCCGGCGCGGGCGGCTGCGGCATCGGCCGGCGGCCACGGCGGCAGCGAGGCAAGATCGGCGTACTCGGGCACCACGTGCCCGCCCAGAACTTCGGCGAGCGGGCCGACCAGGCTGGTCTTCCCGGCCCCGCACAGGCCCTCGACCGCCACCTGCGCCTGCCCGACCAGGGCGGTGTGCGCGTTCGGGGGCCGCTTCACCGGAACGCCTCCGTGATCTCGGGTGCGCTCGCTACCCTCGGGCACTCCAGAGAGCAGCGGGGCCGGTGAGGAGAACGGGCGTGGAGAGCGTGGACCGAACAGACGTGCAGCTGTGCGGCATGGTGCTGGCCGCGTTCGGCCTGCCCGCCCCGGAGTTGGTGCGGCCGATCCCTGAGGGGCTGATGAACCGCAACTGGGACGTCCGCACCGTCGGCGGGACTCGGTACGCGGTGAAGGAGGTCCTGGACGTCGGCCCGGACGCCGCCCGTAGGCAGCACGCCGCGACGCGGGCTCTGGCCGACGCCGGCCTGCCTGTCCCGGCCTCCTTGTCCACGCCCGGCGGCGACACCCTCGCAACCGTCGACGGTCGTCCGTACGCGCTCACGCCCTGGGCGCCGGGGGAGATGGTGCCCGCGCGTTCCTGGAACCTGGTCCAGGCGGCCGCGGTGGGGGTCTTGCTGGCCGAGCTGCACGCCGAGCTGGCCACCGCCATGCCGCCCGCCCCGCACACCGTGCCAGTGACCGTCACCGCCCCGGAGAAGGCAGCCGCCCGGATCGCCGACTACCGCCGCAAGGCCGCCGCCAGCGACGAGCCGTTCGACCGTGTCGTGGAGCGGGCGCTCGCAGAGCGTGAGGGGCTGCTGGCCGAGTGGGCCGGGCAGCAGCCGGACGGCGGCGAGCGCGGTCCGGCCGGATGGTGCCATGGCGACTTCCACGATCTGAACCTCCTCTGGCAGGGGTCCGAAGACCTCCTCCGACAGGGGCACGAGGTGAGCGCGGTGCTGGACTGGGACCGGCTGGGCGTGCGCCCCTACGCCGACGAGGTCGTGCGCACCGCGACGCTGCCGCTGATGTTCGGAAGCGGGGACGAGTACGGGCTCGACCTCCCGCTGGTGACCGCGTTCGTCGCCGGCTACCGCAAGGCGAGCGGGATGCCCGCGGCGCCGTTGGCGGAGGCGGCCGAGCGGCTGCGGTGGGAGCGCATCTGCGACGTGTGGCAGCTCAAGGTCCACTACGACAAGGGCGACCCTTCGTGTGACCACCTGTTCACGGCCGCGTCGGCGCTGATCGGCTGGTGGTGCCGCAACCGCGAGCAGGTCGCGGACGCCCTCACGCGGGGCTGAGCGGCTCCTCGCCGACGGCGGCGGCCGCCCGGGCGGCGATCTCCCAGCCTCTGGGCCCGGCGGCGGCCGCGCCGCGGGCCAGACCTCGGCGCCAGAGCCGCCGCCGTTCCTGAAGCGGCGGCCGCGCGGCCACTGCGCGGGAGTGCACGATGCCCTGCACCACGAACTCGGCGTGCGTGCGCTGGGCCCACGCCGCGGCGCCGCGGGGGCTGCGGGCGGCGAAGAAGGCGAACAGCGCGCCGGTCTCCTCCTCGAAGAAGGCTTCCGGGCTGGTGCGGCAGCCGGTCGCGGTCCGCGGGACGGCGGAGATGTCGACGAGTTCCCCCAGGGGTCGGCCGCAGCCGGGCACCGGTTGGTCGCGCTCCCCGGCCGGGTAGCGGCCAGCGGCGCCGAACTTCAGGTGCGGTGAGCCCAGGCGGACGTCGGGGGTGAAGTGCAGGGAGTGCCCGGCGTCGGTGAGGTCGGCCGAGAGTGTCATCTGGTCCGCGTAGGAGGTGGCCCAGGCGCTCTGGTCCGCCCACCCGCCGACCGCGAGGAGCGCGTCGCGGTCGAGCAGGAGCATGCCGCCGACCAGTTGCACCTGCAGCGGGGCGAGCAGCCCGCCGGCGCCGGGCAGACGCCGGGGCGGCAGGTGGCTGTCGGGCCAGCAGTGGAACCGGGTCGAGAACTGGGCCCGCTCGATGTCCAGCCGCCCGACGGTATACGCCTGGGCGGTCTCGGCGGGGGAGAGGGCGCGGTAGTAGACCGGCAGCATCAGCGCCGCCGCCCCCTGGTCCCGGCGCCGTACGGCGGCCAGGGTGGCGCTTGCGCCGGCGGCCCACAGCGGCGGCATCACGCAGTCGTCGTCCGCGTACAGCAGCCATCGGTGCCGGGCCGCGCGTGCCCCGGCCGTCCGGGCGGCCGCCGACCCGGCGTGCCCGCCCAGCCGCACCACCCGCACCGGCACCCCGCCGACCCGGTGCTCGTACGCGGCGAGGACGGCGACGGTGTGATCGGCGGACCCGTCGTCCACCACAACGATCTCCGCCAGCGCGCTCCCCGCCTGGGCCCGCAGCGAATCCAGCGCCCACACCAGCGGGTTGTCGCCACCCTGGGGGCCTTCGGGGACGAAGGGGCACCGGTTGTAGGTGGCCAGCACCGCCGACACCGGACCCAGCGCGGGCGGCGCCGTACCCAGCACCTCGGTCAGCAGCGGCTCCTCCGCGCGCAGGGCAGCCACCACCTCGCGCAGCACGGGCCCCTCGGCCGCGCTCACCGCTCGGTCTTCCCGTGCCGGGCCTGACGTCCACTCAGGCGGCAGTACGCGGCGCGGGCGAGGCAGTGCCAGGGCCCGGCGGAGAACAGCAGCGCCGCCGGAAGCGTCCCGGCCGTCGCCCGCCGCCACACCCCGCTGGCCGCTTCTCCATCGGCCTGCGCGCGGGCGGCCAGCAGACGGGCGGGGAGCACCACGTAGGCGCCCACGGCGGCCGCGGAGATCAGCGCGGCCAGAGCACAGGAGCGGGCCGAGCCGCCGGCCCGGCGGTGCAGCAGCGGCAGCGCGAGCGTGACGGCCACGGCCGGGGACTGCCCCAGCCACAGCACACCGCGCCCCACACCGGATGCGGCCAGCCGCCACCGCACGGCCCGCGTGCCCAGGCCCCGATCGGCGGCGAGGCGGCCCATGGCCGGGTACTGGACGTAGGACCAGAACCATTGCGACTGCTGGGAGATGAGGGCGCGGGGGCTGGTGGGGGAGTCCCCGGTCTCCAGCACCGGCAGCGGATCGATCGGCACACCCGCCGCGCAGGCGAAGAAACCGGCCGCGAGGTCCTCGTTCATCGTCTCGACCGGCAGCCCGCCCCACGCCGCCCACTGGTCGCCGCGGACGAACAAGCCGTGCCCGACACAGTGCGCCAGGTGCGGCCGGGCCCCGGCGCGGGCGGCGGCGGCCTGGCGGCGCAGGCGGGGAATCTCCCGCGCGAGCGTCCATCGCGACTGCAGCAACGCCGCTCCGGCGGCCACCGTCCCGCCGGGGCCCGGCGGCATGCCCGCCAGGGTGCCGGTGAAGAGGGCGGACTGCTGCACGATGCGCGCCGCCGGGTCAGCGGCGCGGGCCGCGACCGCGGCGAGCGTGTCGGGGTGGGGGCGGGAGTCGGCGTTGTACAGCCCGATCCACCACCGCCCCCGCTCACCCGGAGCCACGTCCGTCAGGAGCTGCCGGGCCGCGTAGTTGACCTGGTGGGCCATGGCCCCCTCGGTGTGCGGGTAGCGCAGGTGTCGCACGTCCGCGCCGCGCGCCCGCGCCTGCCCGCACAGCTCCTCGGCCAGCTCCGCTGTCGTCGGCAAAGCGGAGAACTCCCGGCCTACTTGGTCCCGGCACGCCTCGTACGGCTGCCCGGAGAGCTCTTCGGCCAGCGCCGTCAGCTGCTCGCGCGGCAGTACGCCGGCGAACCGCGCGGCCACCTGAGCCGGGGCCGTCCCGTCAGCTAGCGCCTGCGCCAGCGCCTCCACGCGCTGCCCGGCTTCGGCCCGTTCGGCGTCCTCCCGGGCGGTGGTCACGACCAGCAGCACCGCCTCGGGCCAGGCGGCGAGCATCTTCTCGAAGTACGCCACCGACTCCTCGATGACCGCCTGCTCGCGCAGCAGAGGCAGCACCAGCGCGAACCGCACCGCGGCCACGCCGCCGACGGTGGTCTGCGAGCGGGGCGCGGTCGCGGAGAGCCAGGCCAGCGACTGCGCCATCTGCACGGCGCCGCCCACACCCCGGACCGCCACCGCCGCGGCACCGGCCCAGCCCACGGCCGCGGCCGCGCGGGCTCCCCGGGCGCTCACCACGCCACCGCCGACGCTGAGATCCGCTCCACCGCGAACGCCTCCCGGCAGCCGCCGATCGTCGCGGCTCCCCGCCACCGGGCCATCGCCAGCGCGCCGGCGGCGGTGTGATCGGCCTGTCCCGCGCCCTTGTCCTGCGACCCGTAGCAGGCCAGCGCCTGCTCCTTGCGCTCTGCGACGGCGTCGATGTCCACCATCAGCGACGGGCGGGCGAGCGGCTGCCACACCTCGTAGCCCAGCACCACCGGCACCCAGTACGGCTCGCCGAGCGCCGGGTAGTTGCGGCTGCCGGACATCTCCAGCCCCCGCCACACCAGCCGCCGGGCCTGACGGTGATCGAAGGATCCGTCGCCGTGGTGCGGCAGGTAGACCACCGTCGGCCGCAGCTCCCGCAGCAGCTTCAGCACTGTGTGGAACTGGTCGGCCTGGACGGGGTTGAACCCGCCGTCCGGCAGCCGCAGGAAGAGCACGTTCTCCTGCGGCACGCCCAGGACGTCGGCGGCCCGCCGTGCCTCCTCCTCCCGGACCGCGGCCGCGTCTTGACCATGCTGGCCGGGAACACCGTGCTCGCCGGAGCTGAGGAACACCACCCGCGTGAGGCGGCCGGCATCGGTGTGTCCGGCGATGCTGCCGCCGCAGCCGAGTACCTCGTCGTCGGGGTGGGGAGCGAAGACCAGAATGGACATGGACCCTCCGAACTCTCGGCGCCCACCGCCCCGGAGGCGGAAGGCGGGCCAGGCGAACGGGCCGGTGGCGAAGCCCGGGGGAGAGGACACACCCGATCGCCGTGGCGAAGCGACATCCCGGCGTGGAGCGGATACGGGCGAAGCCCGGGCGCCACCGCATGGGGCGCGCTGTGGCGAACTGTGGCGAAGCGCCCGCAGGACTCGGGCTGCCCCTGGCCCCGGCGGTACGCTGACGGATGCGCCATCGTCCTGCGACAGCCATGCACCCTTGACCGAAGGGGCCCCTGGTGACCGGACCGGACAGCCGCAACGTCTCCCTGGAGTACTGGGCGCGCGTCTCCGGCGCCGCCTACGAGACGGTGGCTGTCGAGGTCATCAAAGTGGCCCGCGCTCACGGCAATCACCACGTGCGGCCGGACCGCTCCCGCGTCCGCAGGTGGATCACCAAGGGCGAGCACCCCCGGGACCCCGTCCCCCAATTCCTGGCCGAAGCCCTCACCCGTCTATGCCACCTGGCGCGGCCCCTGACCCTGGCCGACATCGGGCTGCATGGCGCACCGGCCGCCGGTCCCACTGCCACTTGGAAGGCCGACGCCGTCGTCGCGGCCATCATCGACACCGCCCGGAGTGACGCTTTGACCGACGACAGTGCCCCGCCCACCGTCCCCCTGCTGACCGGCTCCCAGCTGATCGGCGCTGTCCAGCCCTGGCTCCACCTCCCCGACGAGCCCTTGCCCGACCCCATCCGCCCCGGCCGCATCGGCATGAACGACGTCAAAGCCATCGAGGCCGCCACCGACGCCTTCCGCGTCCTCGACAGCACGCACGGCGGCGGCCTCTCCCGCCGCGCCGTCGTCGGCCAACTCCACGACGTCACCCTCCTGGCCACCAACGGCCGCACCTCCGACGACGTCGGCCGCTCTCTCTTCGTCGCCATCGCCGACCTCGCCTCCGTCGCCGGCTGGATGACCCACGACGTCGGCCGCCACGCCGAAGCCCAGAACTACTTCCTCCTCGGCCTCCAAGCGGCCAAACAAGCCGGACCCACCGGCGCCGGAATCGCCGGACACCTCCTCAACTGCCTCAGCCGCCAGGCCAACCACCTCGGCCGCGCCGAGGACGCCCTCGAACTCGTCCAGGCCGCCCAGTACGGCACCCGCAAACTCCCACCCGGACGCCTCCGCGCCTTCCTGTCCACCCTGGAAGCCCGCTGCCACGCCGTCCTCGGCCACCTCCCCGAATCCGCCCGGGCCATCGGCACCGCCGACGACGCCCTGGCCGCCGACCGCGGCGAGCCGGTACCCAGCTGGGCCGCCTGGTTCGACGACGCCGAGTACCAAGTCACCGCCGGCGTGTGCGAATCCATCGCCGCCACCCACGACCCCCGCCGCGCACCCCGCGCCATCGAACTCATCCAGGCAGGCACCACGCAACGCCCCGACGAACGGATCCGCAGCCGGGCCTTCGACCACATCGCGCTCGCCCGGGCCCAGGTCCAGGCCGGACAGCTCGAAGCGGCCGACCACACCACGGCCACCGCCCTCCACCTACTGGGCCGAGTGAACTCCACCCGCGTCACCGACCGCCTACGCGAACTCGACACCGAACTCGCCACCACGGGAGCCAGGACCGCCACCGAGACCCGCGAACGCATTCGCGCTGCCACCAGCCCATGACTGCGTCCGGCTGAGGCCGACGGCCACCGAATTCGGTGGCTGATCGGTCCGTTCTGTGACCGGGGTATCGGCGGGGCGGATTCGGGCTGGAGGCCGGCCTCACAGCAGTGCCAGCGGGCGCCGTCGGCTGGGGCCCTTCGTGTTGCTGTGCGGGTAAAGGCGGCCTCGCAGTTGGGCGGGCATCGGTATGTAGTCGCCCGCCGCGAGGGGCAGAGCCACGCTGGCCTTTTCGTTGGGATGGGTCTCGTCTGGTGTGCGGTGGCTGTCGTGCCGCGCGGCCATCCTCTTGTCGAAGTCGAGTCTGGCTTGTGCGCGTTCGCGTTCAGCGCGCTTCGCCGCGAGCGGTTCTGATCGGATTGCAGTTTCCGCGTGGTAGGCCGCGATGACCTGGGCGTCGTCGAAGGACAGAAGAGGGAAGTACTCGCTGGTCTTTGTGAACGAGGGGCTCACATCTCGGGCTTGCCCGAGGCTTCTCTTCTCTGTGGCCCGGAACCCCAGATGGAGGGGCGACACCCAGGCTCTGACCAGGCGGTCACCGATATTCCGGGCCTCATCACGCAGGCCCGTTATCCGTCGTCGTGGTCCGGTCGTACAGCCGATCTTGAGACGCCGGCGTGCGCCTTCGATTTCCACGACGTACACGTAGCCCTGCTTGGACTTGCCCGGGTAGTCACGGAAGTTGTCGAGGTACGTGTCGATGGTTTCCCAGGCGGGATCTGTCTCGGCTATGTGGTGGGGAAACACGTGTACCTCTGTGTGCGGAGCGAATGACTTGCAGAGGGTACGGACCCCCACTGACAGACCTCCGTCCGTGCCGCGCCCCTGGATATTCAGCGCGGCTGCGGCGCCCGTGATGCCGCGCCGTCATGTCTGTCCGTGGGCGGCGCAGTGGTTCGTGCGTTCATCGGGGAGGTTCTGGTGAGGATCGGTCTTTGAGGACGCGTTGCCATCGTCGCGGGCGGGGGACTGCTTGCCATTGGTCCTGTTCCCGGTCCCATACGAGCATCCGGCCGGCTACGTCAGGCGCTGTCAGGTCTATTTCTGCCAGGGCGAGTAGTGCGTCGTCGGGAAGCTCGGGTTCGAGGTGGGCCAGCGCTGCGCGGTTCCGCCGCCGGGCTGCCCGCATGTGCCGCAGTCGCTCCTCGACCGCCTTGGCTACGGTGGTGCCCCACTGGCTGATCACGCTCTTTCCGAAGCCGCCCGCAGCAGCGAGGGCTGCTCCTTCCACTAGCGCGACCAGGTCGGAGGGAGGGAGCCTGGCGGCGTCGGATCTCGATGGCCCGGACGCTTGGCGGAGGCGCTCCCATCGCTTGAGTTCTTCGTCCGTGGCTGGTTTCCGGGTCAGTACCTGTACCAGCACCCTTAGCGCGTGCGGGCCGGGGGCGCTCTCCCCGGTGAACCATCCGAGTACTTGGGCGGGACCCGTTTGTACGCCCTCGTGCCGCAGCTTCGTCACCAGATGGCGAATCGGGGGGCGTCCGCACTGTTGGTGGAGGTCGGTCAGTGACTTGGCCAGGGGGGTCCGGGGGGTTGAGTCGCTCACGGTGTCACGCTAGGGCTGGGTGTGCTGTCCTGGAGGCCGTATGACGGGCTTTTACCCGCTTCGCGCGCCGTGCTGAGAGTGGGCCGCCTGGTTCGGGCGAGCCCGATCTCCCGGGTCGGGCACTGCTGGGTCGGCGTCGCGTGATCGGTAGCTGCTGCCCGCGCTGGACTGCAGGCCAATGTGGTTCAGGTGGGAGGCCTTTGAGCGTGGAAACGGGGGCTTGCTCTGGATGCGAGCCGTTCCGCGGCGTTCCGGGAGTGCTTTGCGATCCGGCGGGCTGCCTCCATGTCCCGTACGGGCAAGATCACGCCGCCTGCATCGATCTTCCTGATGAGTTCTTCGACGGCTTCCTGCGTGCGATCGGTGCCGATGCTCCAGACATCTTGTCCGTCGGGGAGTCGGCGCCGGTCGACGTAGACCAGTTCGTCCGCGGGGGTGTGCAGTAGGGCTGGCCGGCGGGCGGCCCATCGGGGGCCGCCGAGGCGCTGTTCCTCGGCCCGGTCCCATGCCTGGCCCCACTCGGCGAGCGTCCGGCCGCGTGCGCCGCAGACTTCGGCGAAGGCCATGACGAACTCGCGGGTGGGACGCCGTGAGGTCGTGCGGTTGATGAAGCGGGCGACGGTGCTGTGGGGGAGCCAGCGGTTGTCCCGTTCCAGCTCCTGGTAGGGCCGGGAGCCGTCCTTGCGGTACAGCTCCATGAGCGCGGCGTGCAGTTCGGCGAAGTTCCGGACGTAGCTGACGTACGGCACCGGATCGGCGCCGGCCTTGGACTGGCTGGCCTCGTAGCGAGCGCGCTTCCACAGGCGTTCGGCCTGGTCGGTGCTGGCCTCGCAGGCTGCGGCGTACGCGATGACGACGCGCCGCGTGGGTATCTGGGTCCCAGAGGCGGCTCGTGCCAGAGTGTCGGCGCTGCAGGTGAGCCGGGATTGGCCGTCCTGCGGCAGGTTCTGCGTCTTCGCCGCGAGCTGGTCGTAGGTGAGCCCCGCCTCGGTGCGCCGGCGGCGAAGCCAGCGCACCAAGACGTTCAGCTCCCCGGAGCAGGGAGCGACGGGTTTCTCGGATCGCCCCACGGTCAGCCGAGCAGGGCCCGGGCGTGGGCTGCCGGTATCCGGCGGAGCCGCACGACCAGGCGCACGGCCGTGTCCAGGGACTTGACCAGCAGGACGATGGCCGAGAGGTCGGGCATGCCGGCGGTGGCGAGCACGACGGCCAGCACGAGGACGATCACGATGACGGTCGCCTCGGGGGCGGTCAGCGGCACGTGGTCGCCGGTGATGCATGCGGCGGCTTGTTCGGGGAAACGGGACATGGATCCTCCGTACGGTGTGGCTCCAACTCGACTGGCCCGGGAGGCGGTTGCCGTCGCCCCGGTGGGCCTGCACCGATGTTGGCAGGTGGTGGGGACATCCTCCGAATCGCGCAGGCTTTCAGTCGCTGTTTTCCCGCACCCGTATCCCGTGAGGAACAAATGAACCAGAGATTTTGAGGTCACGGTCCGCCGCAGGCCAGGCCCTCTTTTCCCGGTGGGAAACCGCAAATCTGTCCCTCTCCCGGTTGAGACCGGGGGGCGGGATGGAGATCCTGGCTGTGGCTGTCCTGCCCGCCCCGCGGCCTCAGGGCAGCTCACGATCCCGTCGGTCTGTGGCTCCAACCTCGACACCGGGAGATATCTGCGGGCGGACCGCGTTGCCGCGAGGGTCCCCCGCCATCAGCGCGGTACGGCGTGTCAGCCGCACCGCGCTGATCCATGCCCAGGTCACGCTCCCGCGCAGGGGCGTCGCCCGTGGCATGACGCATGGCCGCCTGCGGTCTGCCGCAGTCGTGACCTGCGCGCTGCTCCCGGGCACGCTGACCGGCGCAATCGACGGCCCGGGCAAGGCCGATCCCCCCGGCCGCTGCAGCGGTTGGCGCGGGCGGCTGTCGGTGGGGGCCGCTACCGTCGGTCAATTGCGGGGGCTGGCTTCCTGTGCCCTTGGGCAGGGTCCGTTCGTTACGTCGTCACACCGCAGGGTGGGGGTACGAGTGAGCAGTACGGAACGCGAGTTGGACAACCAGCACGGTGCTCTGCGCCGGGCGCTCCAGGAGCGGCATGACCGGCTGACGGGGCTGCCTGCCGGGGATGACCGGTTCGAGGCGGAGTACGAGCAGCTGGTGGCGGAGGCCACCCACCTGCTGGAGTTCGAGAAGCAGATGCCGACCCGGCTGGCCGAGCCGCAGCGACAGCGCAGCGAGCGGTTCGTGCTGTGGTCCTGGCGAGGGCAGCTGGCCGTCGCGGTGCTCCTGATCGTCCTGGTCTTCGTCCTCGGCCACACCGCGTGGTGGCTGGTGCTGCTCATCCCGCACCTGCTGGCCACCCTCATCGGCTCGTTCCAGAAGGTCACCGCTGGAGAACACCGCCGCCAGCGCCTGGTCACCGCCGGCATGCACGTGGTGTGCGTGATGACGGCGCTGGTCAGCTTGAGCATCATTTCAGCCTGGTTCATCGTGCTCGTCCTCCTCGGGTGGCTGGCGACGGGCGTTGCGGCAGACGCCGGACCGGCCACCGCCGGAAAGGAGGGCAAGGCATGAGCGACGACTACAGCCGCCGGATCCGCGACCTGGACTTCGAGGTCGACTCCCTCAAGGACGACGTCAGCTCACTGCACAGGAAACTGGGGGACGTCGACGAGCTCGACTACGAACTGCAGCGCCTGCGCGAGAGCATCAGCACGGTCGAAGACACGGCCGAGGAGGTCGGCAGCGACCTGCGCGACCACATCAAAGACACCGACCAGGCCGTCAAACGGCTGACCGGCCGTATCCAGGCCCTCGAAGCCCACCTGCGCGCAGCCGCGGGCATCCCCGAGGCGGACCTGGACACCACCACCCCGGAGCAGCGCAAGCTCGCCCAGGCGGCAGAACGCGGCCGGCAAGCCCGCGCCGCTCTGCTCGACGACTGGCACCGCCAGACCCACCGCAATACGGTCCAGCACTACAACGGCACCCTGGGCAAGCTGAAAGAGCACCAGAACAAGGTCATCGCCGCAGCCGGGATCCTCGCCGGCACTCCTCGCACGGCCCGCGGGCACCAGCAGGCCGCGACCGACTTCGCCGCGGCCCTCGGCCTCGAGCGCAGCTGCCGCGCCCAGCTGCCCCGGCTGGCCGCCGAAGCCGGAAAGGCGCAGGAGGCCCTGGCACAGGACGCGGCCACGCGCGAGGGCAAGCAGGGCATCCTCAACGCGGGCGAGAAGGCGGAGAAGAAGCTCGACTGGATCCTGCGCAGCCGTCTGGCCGACGCCGTCCGGGACCGGGCCCTGCTGCCCGTCTGGTTCGTGACGGTGCTCGGCCCGGTGCCCCCTGCGGAACAGACCCAGGAGTGGATGGACCTCGCCACCCGCGTCCTGGCCTACCGCCTCACCTACGAGGTCACCGATGCCGTGGTCGCCCTCGGACCGCCGCCGGCGCCTCACCTTGCACGCCGGATCGCCTGGTACCGGGAGTTGAACCAGGCCCTCGGCCGCTGGTAGCCGGTTACGCCGCCAGCCGCTCTCCGGGGATCCGTCCGCGAGGTACGGGACCGGTGGCTCCCCGCCTTCGCCTCGACGCTGCGCACCCGGGCCCGTACACCAGGTGCGTGCCGACAGGGCCCGTGAGCGTCGGGCACGTCCCGCGCACGCCTGCCGGTCCTGGCCCAGTGTCGGTGCAGGAGCGGCAGGCATGCATACTCCTCTGACTCACCGGAACCAGATGATGCGGGTCCGGCTCGATCAGGACACCGACTTCCGGGAGAAGCGATGCTCAAGGCGCTGCGCGAGCAGTACATAGCCGGCAAGGAACAGGAGCGCGCCATCCGCGCCGAGCAGTGGGCCCAGGAGAAGCGGTGGCGCGAAGAAGACCGCGCTGCGCGCCTGAAGGCCCAGCAGGAGAACTCCGTCGCCGTGGAAGAGCACAACGCGGTGTTGAAGACGGCGGCCGGGGTGTCGTACCTGACGCTGGTCTGTCACGAGGACACCTGGACCTTCATCGCCCGCGTGGCGTTCAGCGTCTGGGAGCCCGAATGGAAGACCAGCGAACTGAGCCAAGGCGTGCGCGGTCCGTACAACTACGGGATCTACAACCGGATCAGGCCGAATCCGAACTTGCCGGCCGGGCGTATCAAGAAGACGGAGGCCGGGATGCAGGAGGTCACCCTCTCCGGGCACAACCTCGTGCGCATCCTGGACACCCTGCAGGACGGCACCTCCGCAGACGGTCTCGCACGCTCGGCGCGCTGCAGGGCTCTCTACGGCAAGTTCGTCCAGTTCGTCGCCCTCGTCGATCCCTCCCTGCCCTCCGGCCAGAGCACCGGCGCCCGGTACCGGATCGACGACAGCATCAGCCCGGACCCCCGTTGAGACTGCCGCACCGCGCCGCAGGAACGGGGCTGATCCAGGCCGGACGGGCTCGGGGCAGCCGGTTGGGCTGTTCGGCGCATCCTGCGGGTCTGCCCGTGGGACCGGCCGTCACCGGTCCTATCCGCCTGCGTTGAGGCATGCATGGCCCAGTACACCGTCGAGATTCCCGGCGTCGACGAGCTCTTCCCGGTGCCGAGCGCGCGCGATCTCATCCCGCCGCACCAGCGGATCCACGAGGCTCTCGAAGCGCTCGGCGTCGGCCCCTGGGACGATCCCCTGTGCATCCGGGTCGCCGTTGAACTCGACTGGCGCCAGGCCACCTTCCTGGCCGCGCTGCTTGAGCGCGCTCACCGTGCCGACACCAGCGCCGGGCCCAACGGAATTCCTGCCTAATTCGTTTGCAACAGCCCCGGGGACGGCAGGGTGCAGTCTGAGGAGAGGACAGCGCGCAGCACCTTCGTGCGTCCCGATCCAGTCGTGATACTTGTCGAGGGCGCTCTTGCCGTTGTCCCACGTGCCCTCGATGGTCGGGCCGCCGGGGCCGTGAATCGCACGACGACGTAGTACCGGTCGGCGGCGGGGAGCGGCTGGTCGCCGGGGGCCGCGGCGGAGTCGTTCTTCCCCATGCCGCGCACCCTACTGCCGTATTCCGGTTGGCCACTTACGCGACTGACGGCCTAGTTACGCGCTGACCTGCTGTGAGCGGCACGGCATGATCAGGGGATGGACGAGATCCCGGTGGAGCCGAGCCCCGTGCGGTCAGAGGCAGCGGCCAGGCAGGCGTCGCCCGCGGAGCGAGTGATGCTGCAATTCGCCGCACCCCGGAGCTGCACCGTGGATGACCACATGTTCCGGGTCTCCACGATGTGTGGGGTGGCGTCGTTCCGGCTGCAGTTGTTCACCGCGCCCGGGCAGCGGCCGGTCGCCGTGGCGACGCAGACCGCGTATGAGGGGACGAGCCTGACCAACGCCGCCGAGGCGTTCGCCGCGGCGGTCTGGGAGCGCCATTGCTCTGCCGAGGAGTTGCCGCCGGTGTGGGTGCAGCGTCAACTCACGGACGTTGACCTCGGATTCAAGGGCGAGGATGAATTCGAGCTCGTCACCTTCGACGAGACCGAGCCCTACCGGCTGCGTGGTCCAGGGTGGCAGGCGATCACGGCCGCGCAGCTTGAGGAGTTGGTCGGTGGGCCTGTGGCGAGGGACCGGGGCTCTGGCTATGTGCCGCCCGAGCCGGTGCCGGAACCGCAGGAGCGGTTCGAGGTGATGGCTGTGTGTCGGCTGTCGACCCCGAACCCGTTTCGTGCCCCCAAGTGCATGCCGACGGGCACCCCGTGGTGGCGGCGGTGGTTCCGCCAGGCCGTGCCCACACGGAGCACGCGCAGTTGCTGCTGGTACCACCGCGGTGACTGGCACGAGGTGAGCCGCCTGGCGATCGCGGCCCTCGCCCAAGCGGAAAGCGCCGGCGTCGCAGCCGAAGACATGGCCGCCTTCGCCGACGCGTGCGCCGTGGCGGCCGGCGCGGACCGGTGGCAGCGGCAAGCGCTGGACTCCCTGTTCAGCACGGTGAGCGCGATTCAGCCCTCCGACGGCGGCGGCTACATCAATGGAAACCACCGAGCCCAGGCTCTCTTGGACGCTGGGGTACGCCGCATCGTCGTCCTGCGCACCGTGTGGCCGGTGTCGCCCTGAAGCCACATCGTCCGGTACGTCAGCGGTGCCCATGCTCGTCATCGTGAGGTGGTGAGGAGGGTACGGGTGTAGTGGCCGACGGCGGCGATCAGTTGTGCTGCCCGGTGTGTGCCCCCGTCGAAGAAGGGCAGGACGGCCAGGGCCGGCAGGAGAGCGAGGGCGATCAGCCAGAGGGCCGGGACCACGAGCGCGACGAGCAGGACGCGGTGCAGGCGTGCGAGTGAGGCGGCGGGGAGGTGGGTGAGCACGGGGGCCTCCAGGGTTGTGCGCCGCTGGCGGAGCGCGGGGCTTGTGCCATCACACTCTGGAGTGGGAGACGGTTGTTCGCCGTTGTTCGGGGGATGCGCGCAGCTAAGGTCCGGACAAGCGGGGTTGTCACGGGCGGGTGAAGAACAATGGGCGAGCCGGCGAAACGCAGGCGGCGCGGGCGCCCGTGGGGGCCGATCCGTGCCCAGACCGAGGAGGCCCGCGCCCTGGCGGTGTTCCTGCGCCAGCGGATCACCGCCTCCGGCAAGACGCTCGAAGAGCTCGGGCAGCAGATGCACGTGAGCAAGAGCCAGATCAGTGCGGGGGTCGGCGGAGCGGTACCCGATGAGCGGTTCGTCGAAGACCTGCTGGCAGCGACCACACCCGACGTCAGGGCCCGGAAGATCTTTCTGGAACGGGCACGGCGGTTGCTCTCCGAGGCCCGAAACCCGGCCCCGCTGCGTGACCCCGAGGCCGGCGAGGGTCAGCCGGCGGGGGCGATGGTTCCTCTCGTCCTGGCGCTGAAGCTGGACGATGCGCGGGAACGGGTGGCGGAGCTCGAACGAGTCCGCGGCAACTCACAGCTGATGATCATGATCTTGCTGAGCATGCTCGCCCAGCTCCAGCACACCGTCAACCAGCTGGACTCCGGCCACGTATCCGCGCTGCTCGGCAGTGAGACCGACAAGGCTTCACGCCGGGACCACTTGGCCCGGCTCCGCCGACAGCAGGACGGGGCCCAAGAACGGCTCGGCCAGGCACAGGCGCGCTACGCCCAGGCCGTCCGTCTTGTGACCCGGGCCCGTGCCGAAGCCGGACGGCTGGCTGCGGAAATCATCGCACTCGGTGGCCGCCCGCCTGACCTGCCGGTCACTTCGTCACCCCTCTTCACGGAACCCGGCGGATGGGACGACATCGAGCAGGCACTGCGCCGGGCTGATGAGCAACTGGATGCGGATGCCGCCGTACTGGCCCAGATCTCCGGAGAACTGCCTGCGAAGAAAAGCAGGGTCAGGCAGGCCGGGCAGGCGAGCAAGGTGCTGGCCGCGGTAGCGGTGATTATCGGTCTGGGCGTGCTGGCGGGTTCGGGTCCTGCTGACTCGGGGCACCCGTCGGAAGCCACGCCCAGCGCCACAGGGGGCCCGGTGAGTCCTCCGGGGTGTGTGAACGTGACCTACAAGGGGCCTGTCGGCCAGGTCACCTGTGAGCTGCGGACGGACATCTGTGCCCTGGGCGCCCCGTACTACGTCAAGGATCTCGATGGGTTCTGCGGTGCTGCTCCCGTGGCGGACATCAAGGTCAGGGGCACAGTTGCTGTGGCCACTGGGTCCTGCCTGAGGTATTCCGGGCGTGGGACGTGGCACTGGGAACATGCCGAAACCACCTACGACGCTGCACGGCAGCCTCCTTCGAGTTGCAGTGCATTCGTCGACGGTTCCAGCTGGAACAACGGTGGCAAGCCGCTGACGAAGTGCACCCCGAGTTACCCGGGTACCCGCATAACTTTCCTCGCCAGGATTACGGCCATTCCTGGCTATACGGATGTCCCCTACACGACAGCCTGTCTCACCGCGAACTGGGTCCTGTGAGCAGTGGAGCGTTGCCCTGCTGTCGGCCCCGGCTGGCGGTCTGGGGTCAGCGCTGTGGGTGCTCGACGGTCCACTGCTTGACGGTGGTCCGGATGCCGTCCGTCTCGGCTTGGAGGGTGATGGTGATGCCGGGGACGCTTCCGTGAGTCCCGATCCAGTCCCGGTACTTGTCGAGCGCGGTTGCGCCGCGGTTCCACGTGCCTTCGATGGACCCGTCGACGCCGTGGAAGTGCACGGTGACGTGGTACTGCTCGGCGTCGGGGAGGGGTGTCTGGTCGTCGGGGTCGGTCATCTGAGGGTGATCTGTTCGATCTCTACGTCGAGGGCTCCCTCGCGCTCGAGCTGTGTCTGTTGGTGTTGTGCGGAGGGGAGGTCGTAGGAGACCACGGAGGTGCGTCGCGGGGCGCCGTCGGTGGGGGTCCAGTGGACTTTGTAGCTGGTCAGCATGTTGTTCTCCTCGGCCAGGCAGCCGGTGGCCTGTACAGAGTCGCACCCGCCACTGACAGTCCCCCTCGACCCGAACGATTCGACGGGGTAGCCGGATTATCGGCCGCGAAAACAACGGATATGACTGACCTGCGGTGATGTGGTTACTCGGCAGGTTGCGCGGGCTGGGGAAGCCCTGGTGCATTCGCGGCGTTGGCGAGTGCCGGCGATTCCTGAACAGCCGCCTCTCCCCGCCACCGAGCGAGGCTGTTCCGGGTGGCGAGGGTGTAGGGGTGGTCGGTGCCGAGCACCCGTTCGAGGTCGGCGAGCAATCCGGCGAAGGCCTCTGCGGCGCCAGCCGCATCCCCTCCTACCCCCCGCCAGTGAGCAAGGTAGTACCGGGTGGTGAGGGTGTCGGGGTGGTCGGTGCCGAGCACCCGTTCGCGGTCGGTGAGCAATGCGGTGAGGGCTTCTGCGGCGCTGGCCGCATCCCCCGCCACCCCCCGCCAGTGGGCGAGGGCGTTCCGGGTGGCGAGGGTGTGGGGGTGGTCGGGGCCGGACACTCGCAGCATGTCCTCCAGCAGTGAGGCGAGGGCCTCTGCGGCACCGGCCGCATCCCCCGCCACCCCCCGCCACCGAGCGAGGTTGTCCCGGGTGGTGAGGGTGTCGGGGTGGTCGGGGCCGAATCGGTCCTGGGCGACGTCGGCGAGGGACTGGAAGTGATTGGCAGCGGCTTTGGCCTGGCCAGCCCTGCCGAGGCTCCGGCCTGCGCGTAAGAGCACTTCATGGATGCCATCGGCCCCATGCATGGCGTTGTCAGCGCAGGTGGTCAGGGCGGTGGTGTTGGCGCGCAGGGCCTGGGCGAGGGCTGTGTCGCGTTCGATCTCGGGCCAGGCCTGGTACAGGGCGTCGGCGGCGGTGCGGGCAAGGCGGTTGTGCTGGTCGAGGCTGAGAGTGTTGCGGGTGGCGCGCTGGATGAGCTGGTGGACGCGGACGGTCTGGTGGGGAGTACCGGGGGTGTGCTCGATCAAGCTCAGGCGGTGCAGGGCCCGCAGCGCGCCGCGCGCCTCCTGGGGCGTGACGGGTGGCGGGCTGGTCGGGTGCGGGCCGGGGGAGGCTGGGGGAGGTCGGTGGTTGGCGAGGTGGGCCAGGGCGGGTGGGCTGGTCAGGACAGTGGCGGGGATGCCGTTGGGGTCGAGGAAGGCGGTGAGCTGGAGCATGGGGCGTGCCAGGCCGATGGGGCGCAGGGTGTTGGCGCGGTCGAGGGACAGTTCCCAGGCGGCGGCCACGGTGCAGGTCTGGTCGTCGGGCAGGGCGTCAGGGGCGACATCGGCGAGCGCGGTGGTGCGGTCTGCCAGCAGGGCGCGGTAGGCGGCGCAGTCCAGGCCGGCGTCGATGAGGTAGGCGGCGGCCTGGGACAGGGCCAGAGGCAGGCAGCCCAGGTCCCGTGCGAGGGCGGCGAGTTCGTCGGGTTCCTGGCAGCCATGGGCGGCGAGGGCGTCAGCGAGGTAGGCGGCTGCTTCGGCGGGGGTGAACAGGCCGACCTCGATCAGGTGCCTGCCGTTGCCGGTCAGGGCGGCGTCCTTGCGGCGGGTGGTCACCAGGGTGCGGCCGTGCGGACTGGCTGGCGGCCACAGCCTGTTCAGGTCGGCCGGATCGCTGACGTCGTCCAGGACCACCAGCCACCGGCACCGGGGCCGCCCGGGCACGGGGGCGAGCCAGGCCAGAAACCCCTTGGCGGCCACCTGCGGATCGGAGGGGTCAGCGGCCAGGAGCTCGGTGGCGGCCTGCGCGTAGCCGGACTCGACGGCGTTGCGGCTGGCGGCGGTAACCCACACCAGCACGTCCAGTTCGTTCTTGTCCCAGGCGGTGCGTGCGTAGTCGGCGGCGAGCTGGGTCTTGCCGACCCCGCCCATCCCGGCCAGCACCCCGCCCAACGGCATGCCGCGCGCGGACTCCACGACTGTCGTGCCGCCTCCGGTCAGCGTCTGCCGGAGCCGGGCTGTCTCGGCGCGGTTCCGGAAGGAGCCGGCCTGCGGCGGGATTACCCCGACCTGGTGCGGCCAGGGGGCCGGGCTGCGCGGTGCGGCGTACTCGTACCGGTACTGGTACAGCTCGTTGACCGACCCGGCGGCGATGCCACTGTCCGCCGCGGAGATGACCGTGCCGCCGGGACCGTTCGCGCTGCCGCCAGGGCCGACGAGCGGGCGTAAACGGGTGCCGGATGCGGTCAGCCCTGTTCCAGACCCGGCACTGAAGGGTTTCCCGTGCTCCCGATCCTCACGTCCCCCATGTTCAGCGCGGCGGCCGACCCGCGGTCGGCGCGGATGCTCACATCCCCGCCGACGGCCTGCCCACCGGAGGAAGCCGCCACCCCGCCGCCTGCGGGGTGTTCTTGCAGCTGGGCCACCAGCTCCTGCATAGCCTGAGTGAAGTCCCGGTCGTGCTCGGCGGCGTCCTCCAGGGAGTCCGTCAGGCGACGCCGGGTGCGTTCGGACGGTTCCGGCCGTTCTTCCCCGGCCTCCACGGCCTTCTTGGCCTCTTCTTCCGCCCTCTGCAGCGCCGGGTCCGCGCCGAGTTTGCGGCTGACCAGGTCGTGCAGCCGGTCCATCCCCGCGTCCAGGCCACGGTCGACTTCGGCGTCCGCGCGACCGCCCACCCGCCGGGCCTTGCGCACCAGCCAGGCGAACACCAACCCGACCGTCACCTCGATGCCCGTCATCCGCCCCCCCTACGGCCGTGTGACTGTCATCAAAAAATAAGAGTAGCCACCACGCCAGCCCGCCACGAGACCCCGACTGACCAGACGTCACGCAGCCCTGACATGCCATCAGCGGGGTTGGCACCCGAGGTTCTGGACGGGCACGGTAAAGCGGACGCCAGCAGGCCAGAAGGAGTACAAGCCATATTCGTCGGTCTTGCTCGTGATGCTACGGCGACCCCTCACCCCGATCTTTAGATAACAGCCCGGCCCCCCATCCTCCAGCCCGCACGCGCGCGCCCCTCCGCCCCGCACTTCGGGCACCACCGCACCCCGCGCCGAGTAGGGTGACCGGGGTAGGGCTGTTATCTAAAGATTCATGGTGGTTGTGGTGGACGTCCCCGGCCTCGAAGACCTGCACCGCTGGCTCGCCCGCGGCTACGGTCGGCCTCTGCGCGATGGCACCGCCCGCGCCATGCAGGGCACCACCCCCGACCACTACGGCCAGGACGTCGCCGACTGGCTCCACTGGACCGCCGGACAAGGCATCAACCCCTGGCACGCCGACCATGCTCACGCCCTCGCCTGGCTCGACCACCGCGGCGGCGCCGCCCGTTCACGCAGCCGGTACTTCAACGCCCTGCACACCTTCTACATCTGGGCCGCCTCCGAGAACCTGTGCCGGCACAACCCGTTCGACGAACGCCTCCGGCCGGAAGTCCGCGACGAACCCGGGCTCCCCGTCGTCGACGCCACCCACATGACCGCCCTCATGCAAGCCGCCGACGGCCTCTACGCCCCCGTCACCCCGCGCAACCGCACCCTCGTCTACGCCATGCTCGCCGGGCTCCGCCCCGGCGCCATCGTCCGCCTCGACACCGACGACCTCCGCCCGCGCGGCACCAACACCGTTGCCAAGGTCTGGCAGAAAGGCGGCGGCACCCGGTTCCAGGCCCTCCCGCCGCTGTTCGTCCTCGCCATCGACGCCTACCTCCCCCACCGCCTCGGCCCCACCCCCGGCCCCCTCATCACCACCCGCACCGGCGGCCGCCTCGACAGCAACGTCACCCCCAGCACCGTCCTCCGCCAGGTCGCCGCCCATCACCCCCTCCTCGCCGACTTCGCCCCCACCCTCCTCCCCGACGCCATCGCCACCAGCGCCCGCAACCACGGCACCTCACCCACCGGCACCGTCACCAACCTCTAAACCCCCACCCCAACGGGTGCACACGCGTGACCCCGGCCAGCCCGAACCCGTTGACCGGACGAAGTCCGGCACCCGCACCTGAGGTTCGAGCAGTGCGGAGGCGACCGACCACGCCCGTCTCGGGCCAGGCACCCGAACGGCCGTATGAACGGCGACCGGGGCACCCCGTGGGTCGTTGCCCGGGGCATGACGGATTTCACCGAATGGATGGCCGAGACGGCAGCACAGCCCGGCCCGAGCGAAGAACGCCTCGACCAGCTGCGCGCCGGCCGCGGCCTGGACGACCTGACGGACACCGAAGCCGCGGCGTGGCTGGTGCAGGTCATCGTCGACTACCGCCGACGGCCCGGCGGCTGGGAAGTACACGTGGTGGTGGGGCGCACCGGCCCGGAGCGCACCGGGACCGACCTGATCAACGGTCGACTGGCGCACATCGTCACCGCCACGATGGACCAGGCGCAGGCCCTCGCCGACACCACCCGCAGACCCGTGAAAGTGATCCATGGCGTGGACGGCAATCCGCAGCGCCTCCTACGCACGCTGGCGAAGTACGGCGCCGACATGACCACCTTCACCTCACCGGTCTGGACAGCGATCCCCGCCCCGCTGTCTCACAGCGACAACAAGCACGCCAGCATCCCGGCGGCCCTTCGAGGCACTGCTTCAGTGACGGGATGACCAGCCGCTGGCCAACCCCGCATGCGGCAGACTGCCCCAGTGACCACAGCGCACCCCTACGGCCGGGCTCTCGGCCGCGGGATCCAATCCCTGATAGCCCCGGTCGACGAACCGGCTCTCCGCCTCCCTGACCAGGCAGCCCCCGGCGTCGAAGAGCTCGCCGACACCGCTGCGGAAGCCGCCTGCGCCCTGGCCGACGCCGCCGAACCCTCCGGATGGAGCGCGGCCGCCGTCGAGGACACCACCGAGGCCATCGACACACTCGTGGCCGCGCTGGCCGCCCTCGACCCCACGGCCGCGCGTCTCCTCGCGTCCATCCCCGCCGCCACCGCCGCCCTACGCCAGCACATCGAGCGACCGGACACCGAAGTCCAGGCGCCCCCGCCGCTTCGTCGCCGGCGCAGCCTCGGCCACGGCACACAGCCCACGTAGAACCGCCCCGGGCTGCCGCTACCCGGCCGTGGGGGGCCACCCGGCGAGGAAGCGGCATAGCTGCTCGCGCTGTTCGTCCTCGTCCACCACGACGGACTCCCACACTGCCCGGTCGAAGTGCACGTGCACCGCGGCCATCACCAGCTGCCTCAGCACTTCCGGTGCCAGCGCCTCGACCTCCCACTGCACCGGATACCTGACGTCCAGCCCGTGCCGGGCAGCGAAGGCCGGCCACCGGGAATCCGTGCGCTTGCCCACCGCGGCCGGGATGTCCCGTTCGCGGACCTGAGCCATGTTCAGGGCGACGCGCTCGACACGGTCCCAGCACGCGGTGCGCTCGAGCCAGTCCCGCTCAATGTCCTCGCCGGAGGCGTCCAGGTCCCCGATGTAAAGGAGCACGGAATCGCGGCCGTCGGCCCGGACGGCGCTGGCGACGTCCTGGACGTAGCTCTGGGAGGAGAAGCCGCGGGCGATGACCACGGGGATGCCGTAGTCCTCCAGCCAGCCGGTGAACTGCACCCGCAGCGTGTCCTTCTCCGCCGCCACGTACAGGTTCACCCGCTGCCCGCGCCTGCGGTCCAGACGGAAGGAGTCCGGCATGCAGCGCAGCATGTCAGCGACGTCGGCGAAGGCCTGCGGGCGGTGCACTTCGCGGGTGGAATCGATCAGGTCCGGGAAGGTGCCGTCCCGGCGCGCCTGGGCGATCAGCGAGGACAGCCGCTTGTAGGCGGACGTGGTGTTGGGGATCGCTCCGGCCGCTGCACAGCGGTAGTGGACCTGTCGAAGGGTGACGCTCCTCGGCGGGTACTCGCCCACGATGCGGCGGGCCAGCCGCAGCACGTTTTGCCAGATGATGCGTGGAGTGGGACTAGTCCTCCTTGGCGGCATGCCCACCACCGTGAGGGCCACGGCGCGCGAAGTCACGCATCCGGGCGGTGACCGAGCCGGTCACGGCAGCGGCGCGAGGGCGTCCAGGAGCTTCCGCAGGGGAAGCAGCTCCGCGGAGGGGATCTCGACGGTTGTCTCCATGGCGGTGGTCCATGGGGCCAGGACGTCCGGGAGGCGGCCGGGCGGGGCCTGGCGCAGTCCGGCCCGGAGGCTGGAGGGGGACAGACCGCTGAAGGCCAGGGATCCGGCGAGCTCCCTCTCCGCGTCGGTGGGCGTCCAAGCGCCGGCGTGGAACTCGGTCAGGAGCACCTTGACGTCGTGTACGGGCAGTGTCGTCACGTACCGGTCAACGACCGGGCCCGCCCCGGGAAGTGGGTGAGTGCGCCGGGGCGGGCCCTCGTTCTCGCCGACGGGTGGCACGTTTTCGCTACGGCTGTCGGTGGCGGCCGCTAATCAGACACTCCCCTGGGAACCGATCGCTGCGCACAGAGTGCTCCGCAGGGTCCGCGGTGCAAGCGGCCGGCCGGGGATCAGCCAGGGTAGTCGTACGGGAAGTCGTCGATGTCCCGGTGCGGGCGGTCCTCACGCGCGGGAAGGAAGTCCACATACGCCGTGTCCGGGCCCTCGGCCTGGGTCGCGACGCACCGGACGGCCGCGAAGCGCGCGGGCATGTGGCGGTGGAGGGCGTCGATGGCGTCGAGGTCCTCGCTGGTGAAGGAGGGACAGATCCAGATCGCCGCGTAGGCGTCGACGAGCTGGGCGTACTTGACGAGACGGCCGAGGTGCGAGGCGTCTGAGGGGGTGAGCTGGTTCTCGATCACCACGTGGCGGCGTCGCTTGCCGGAACGCTCGACCCGGGCGAGGACGTCGATACGGCTCCTGCCGACGGTGTGCTCCGTCTCCACCAGGGACAGGCCGCCCAGTTCGTCGATCCCTGTGGCGGCCCGCTCGACCATCCACAGATTTCCGGCGATCCAGGGTGTGAAGTTCCTGGCCTCGTCCTGGAATACATCTCTGACGTGCCAGCGCGGTCGGGCCAGCCGTGCCGCCCTCAGCCGGTCATCTTCCCGCACCGTGCGTATGTGCTCGAACCGCGGATCACCGTGATCCGCCAGGAACGGTTCCTCTGTTCTGTGTTCCTGGTCGTTCCTCTCCGGCCAATTGTCTGGCGAGCCGAAGGTCAAAGCAAAGACTTCCTCCAGCGGTTGGTTCGCGCGCTCGATGTTCCGGGCGAGTGCTGGGAACCGTTCGCGGATCTCGGCAGCGGTGAGGGTCGTGCTGGTGTTCATGAACGGGCAACTTACGTGCCGCCACTGACATCGGCGCCGGCGAGCGCACCGGGACGGATATCGCTGACGGGGCCACAGGTGCGGTGGTGGTGTTGAATGACCGGGGTGGCTAAGGGAGTTGGGCGCGGGCGCGCTCGGAGGAAGAAGAGGAAGTCGGCGGCGCGGAAGGCGAGCGAGGGCAGTACGGTGCGCCACCGACGGGGGCTGGACCTCTCGGTGCCGTACTGCCCGAAGTGCGGGAGCACGTTGGTGCAGACGTGGCTGCCCGGCCCGTCGATGCAGGTCTTGATCGACGCGGCGCGCCCGGAGGCCGGGGTGTTGGCCGTGCTGGTGCACTCGGAGGACTTTCCGCAGGGGGTGCCCGGGGACCCGTGGCCGACGATGTGCGCGGTGTGCGAGCAAGACTGCGGCTCGAGGCCGCGGCAGTGGGGGCACCCGCTGTACGTGGCGATGCTCGCCGCGTTCGAGGCCGATAGGTGGCCGCGGGCCCGGGACTGGGAAGTCGAAGACCATCACACAGACTGGTACGCCACCCGGCTGCGCAAGGCCGTCGACGCGCACGAGGAACTCCTCACCGGCGAACGGCCGTTCCGCTGGGGCTCACACAAGGAGTACGACCCGCCGGGCCGGGGCGCCCCCGAGGAGGGTGGTCCAGTTGTAGACCAGTCGGTGTCGGATGCGGCGCCAGCTGCCGGTGGTCTACCCCTAGACCACCCGCCGACCGTGGAGGAGGCGGTGGCCGGGGTCCTGGCCGCCCGGGCCGCCGAGGCGCGGTGGATGGAGCTGCTCGGGGTGGCGCTGCGGGCGGAGGACGCACCGGGCAAGCGGCGTGAACTCGCTCGGCGCGCCGCGCCGGCGATGTCGCGCACCCTGGTGCTGCGCGAGCTGCCGCCGAACCCGGGCAAAAAATAACCCTCTTCACGAACCATCAGAAAAGGCGACCCACAGACCGGCCCTTCTCGCGGCCGAACACACGGAGGCCGGGGTGATCGGATGCGGGCAGGTGCGGCAGGCCGTCAGCGGGCCGTCTGTGGATTTTCGCCCTGGGCGCCAGTGTCGGTGGGCGGGCGGGGCGTGGCTGTCAGAGGTGGTCACTAAGGTCGGGGCGTGATCGTGAACGATGCCCGCAAGGTACGGCCGCACCGCTACGCCGACAAAGATTTCCGCTGGTTCATGGGTGATGAACTCGGGAAGGCGACTGCTGACGACTTTTTGGCAGCCTGGATATGGGCAAAAGAAGGTGTGTTCACGCAGGCCGTATGGAACAACATCGCCGAACGCGCCGAGCAGCTTGAACGAGAGGTGTCGGAGGCCACGCGCCGCCAGACAGCGCAGTTGGATGACACGCCCGAACCCATCGCCAGGGCCTGCCGGGCAGCAGCCCGGCGACTGCTCGACATATTGCAGCCGGAATTGCGTGAAGCGGAGCAAGCAAGACTGGAATGCCGTAAAGCCTGGAAGCTCATGAGCCGCGGCTATGGCGACGACCCTGTAGACATCTACGAAGAGACGAAGCGCTCGCCTTCTCCTTCCCTGTTCGAGAGCATCATGCCGCTGTGGGACCAGCACCAGGAGGCTAGGAAACGCATCAAGGCCGCTTTGAGGAAGGACCGGAATGAGCTGCACCGAATAGCCCTGCTCGATGCGCAACGCATCGCCTTCATCCGGTCCGAAGCGAGCGTCAGCCTGGAGCAGGTCAGCGCGATGCACCACACCGAGTTCGAGCGGCTGGCGGCCGACCTGGTGCAACGGGACGGATACAACGTCATCCGCCCCCGGGGTGGAGCGGGGGACCTGGGAGCCGACGTGATCGCTAAGGGCCCTGGTGGCGACATCGTTGTGATTCAGTGCAAGCACACCACGGGAAATGCCACGGTCGGCTCTCCCGTGCTGCAACGCCTGAATGGCACTGCGCGTCCCGTACACGGGGCAGACGTGGTGATTGCGATGACGAACGGCAGTTTCTCCCTGCCCGCCAGGCGATTCGCCGAGAGTCAGACCATTCACCTCATTGAGTCCGAGCAGCTGGAACAGTGGGCAACGTGGGGTCAGCCATTGCCGAAGGTGCTGGACCTGACGTCAAAGGAATCTGCTGCATGAGGAGATCCCGCCGCTTACGGCGCTTATCCCAAGCAGCCCCGAGCTTCCTGAATTCCAACGCGCGCCCTTTTACTGATGTATGCATGGGGCGCGCGTTCTTTTTCCTCAATCCCCTGGAGGGAAAAAGCTCCTGACGGGGCAATACCAGGTCGACGTGCGGCATTCTCCGCGCCGCGGACTGTCCTCGAGCGTCCACACCTGCCTGACGCCGAAGTGGGACGCGCCCGTCCGTCCCGGGCGCCGGCGCCGCCCAGCGATGTCACGCCCGCTGGTGCTCTGCGGAAGCTGCCGTCGGACTCCGGCACACTGGGCGCTGAATGATTTTTCGCCCAGGCGGCCAGAAAAGCGACCCGCAGAACCGGCCCTCTCGCGGCCGAACGCGCACAGGATGGTGTGATCGGGTGCGGACGCCCCCGACAGACCGTCAGCGGGCCGTCTGAAGGTTTCGCCCTCCTCAACCAGCCCCTGTTCACCGATTACTGACGGGTAGCCGGGTATTCTTTCAGGAATAACCGCCAACTCGGAAACGGCGCGGGCATGACACTCGCAGGGGGGCGCGTGAGCGGACACAACGGCAAGAAGCGCATGAACGAGACGGATGACCCGACATCGGTCACGGTCTGGCTCGATCCGGCCGACGCGGAACCGCTCATCCTCCCCGCACCGCGACCGGTCCTGCCCTCAGAGATGCCGGGCCACCACCACAAGATCGACTTCCCGCCCGTCGAGAACGGCGTCGACTACCTCGTCAGCGTGGTCGAGCATCTCGCCGGAGACGGCACCCCCCTCCCCCGCGACGTGAAGTACGCCGTGCTCCACCTCCAGGCCGCAGCCGAGGTCCTCCTCAAGGCCCGCCTGCAGCGCGAGCACTGGAGCCTGGTCTTCAAGGACCCGGGCCGGGCCACCCGGGAGCGCTTCGAGCAGGGCGACTTCGAAAGCTGCACCACCGAAGCCGCCGTCGACCGGCTGCGGCACATCGCCGGCCTCCGGATCAGCGAAGAAGCCGCCAAGGGACTCAAGTCTCTGGCCAAGTCCCGCAACGCCCTCCAGCACTACGGCCTGACCGCCCCGGTCCGCGCCGTCGAGGCACGCGCCGCCACCGTCCTGGACTTCCTGCTGGCCTTCGTCCACAACCACCTGCTCCCCCAGCTCACCGACGACGAAGCCCGCGGCATCCGCCTCGGCCTCGACAAGGTCGGCGAGGCCGTCCGGGGCATCCAGTCCTTCCTCACCGAGCGGCGCAACCGCCTGCGCGGCGAGCTCGAGGCCCTCCAGTACCAGACCGTGGAATGCCCCCACTGCGGCGAGTGGGCCATGCTCCTCGGTGAGGAGGACAGTCCCAACTGCCTCTTCTGCCACGAGCTCTGGCCAACCGTCTCAGATGCGATTGCCGACTACGCCCGCGGGCGGGATCAGGACCCCGCCGGCACCTACCGGTGCCCGCAGTGCGCCCAGCCGACGCTGATCCTCGACAACGTCCTGGTGGCGGCGGCGCCCGGGACGCCCAGATCACTGTGCTTTGGCTGCGGCGGCTCCTTCGAGGAACTCGCCGAGTGCGGGTGCTGCAACGACCTCATAGTGCCCGACGAGAGCGGCATGTGCGACGACTGCCTCGCGGACAGGTTCGACAGGTTCTAACCCCCCAGCTGACAAAGGAGACAGCTGTGACGACCGACAGCGAGCCCATCGACGCCGAGCTCCTCCCGGCCGACGACGTCCTGCCAGCCCTGCGACCGCTCGGCGCTGCCCACACCGGGCCGCGTTACCTGATCACCCAGCACACCATGCTCGGCCCCGGCCAGCTGCCGCAGCGCGCCGACTGGCGGCCGCCGTGGACCGACGCCGACTTCCGGCTGTCGGAGGAAGACCTCGAGGACCTGGCCGACGAGGACCTCGCGGAGAACACCCTGGTCAACCGGGACTCCACGGTGAAGGCGTTCGAGGCATGGTGTGCGGCGCAGGACCCGCCGCGGCTGGCCTACCCGTGTACCACCGCCACTTACACCGCCTACGGGCTGCACCTGGTCCGCGAAGGTAAAACGGGCGCGTACGTCCCGGACACCGTCGGCCAGTACATGAGCCGGATCAAGAACTGGCAGCCCGTCGACTACCGGCCCGACGACACCCGCATCAAGGGCCGTCTCCGCGCCTGGCGAAAGGAATGGGCCCGCTCCGGCGGCACCGTCGACCGCGCGGCCGCCGTCACCATCGCGTACAACCTGCGCATCATCGATGCCATCGACGAGTCCACGAACATCGGCAAACGCGATGCCTTCCTCGCCGCCCTCGCCTATTCCAACCTCCACCGCGAATCCGAGCTCGCCGACCAGCTCATCAAGCGCGTCAAGGTCTACGACACCGGACTGCACGTCACCACGGCCACCTCCAAGACCGACCAGGCCGGCCAAGGCTCGAGCCGATTCATCGAGGACCGCGCGGACCTCCAGCTGGTGCGCCGCGCCCGCGCCTGGCTCGCCGTCCTCGCCGAGCTCGGCGCCGCAGGCCCCAACGACCCGCTCTTCCGCGCCCTGACCCGCGGCGGCAATCTCGTCACCTACCCCGCCGACCGCAAGCGCGGCACCCGGATGCGCCCCGGCTCCCTCAACGAGCGCTTCCAGCACCTCGCCGAGCAGGCCGGCGTGCCCTACATCGACGGCAAGAAGGTCTCCAGCCACTCCTGGCGCGCGGGCGCCAACGGCGACATGATCGACGCCGACGTGCCACTCGCCGAGCGTAATTTCGCCGGCCGCTGGACCGGCGACTCCCACGTCGCCGACACCGTCTACGACCGCCGCCACGGGGTCGGAAAGCGCGACCCGCTCAAGCAGGTGCCGTTGTACGGTGGGAAGGCCGAGACCGCCGGAAGCTGACCCACCGCCAAGACTGCTGCCACTCGCGCTGAGCCCGTACGTCGGAGGAGGGCCAGGGGCCGTTACGGCTAGGCGTGCTGGTCATTCATCCCGTTATGGCTACGCGTGAGGTTCTACACCCCTGCACGATGTGCACCGCCGACTTGTCCGCGGCTGGACCGGCAGGGCACCGCGGAGCAGGGCCCGGTGCAGTTCGCCGCGGACCATGTCGAGCTGGCGCCGGCGCGCTTCCCCGACGTCGAGGTCGTCGAGGAGCCGGTCCAGCGCGGTGATCGAGGCGTACGCCGTCGGCACGCCCCGATTCTCCCGTACCGCCGAAGCTGTCACCGGTGTTGGGAGCCTGCTTCGCGTATCGCTTCGGCGACCTCCAGCAACGCGAACGCGATGGCAGCCAGCCCCGCCCCGATCGCTTCGGTGCGCTCTTCCTCCCGAGTTCTGGTCTCCGCCCGGTCGGCCAGGGTCTCGCTGTGGTTCCCCAGGTAGGTCATGTTCGACATGCGGTGCTTCCCCTCCCCTCCCGCTGGTCCCTCCAGCGGGCATGTGCACCCTGCCCGTACCCCGCTGTCAGAAACAGCCCCTGGTCCAGGTGTTCCGCCGCTGACGACTGGTCGGCAAGAACGCCCCGCGGGCCGCAGCGCACTGGACCTCCAGCCGCCTCACGGGCCCCTGGGGCTTCTTGTGGGCCGTGCCGCTGTGCACCGGTCGCGAGGGACGGCCCGCACTGCCGGGCCGCATCGGAGCCAGGCCTCAACCAGCCCAGGAAGCCTGTGTGTTGCCCAGGTCACAGAGGGCGGCCAGCCCCCTCCACCGTATGGGAGCAAGGGCCCTGGATAGTTGCTTTCCAGTACCGAGGTTCCTGTTACCCAGAAGAATTGAGGTCGTCCCTGACCTGCGACTATCCCCCCCAGGGGAAAGAAAAACTTGAGGGAATTGTCTACGTCGCGCTCGCAGGAGGGTCGAGCCTCTTATTGCAGCCCCCCGATGGATTCGCACCCCAGGAGGCGTCCTCGGAGGGGCAGTTGGGCATTCGTGGGGGGCTTGCGGACGCCGCGAGTGGTGTAATGTAAAGGTCACTTCCCCGTGGGTCGCCTGGTGGGTGCTCCAGCTGGATCCATCCGGCGAGGGGAGGTGACTGACGGTGTCAAACGTCGGCGACGGCTCCCCCGGGGCCCAGCCGGCGCGGACGAAGCTCCAGCGGGCCACTGATGTGGCCAAGCTGGCGGCGGCCATCCTGAGGGGGGCGTACTACCTGGTACGTTCCTGGAGGGACTGGTCGCTGTAAAAGCGCTGATGGGCTCACCCCGGCCAGGGTGAGCCCATCGGTAGTCCCGCCGAAGACGGACCCCGTGTCATCGCTAGCAGGCGGGCACGGGGTCCACTCATGTGGACTGTCTGATGGTTAGGCTACCACGCGCGGCCATTTAATTAAATTTCTAGGACCCGCTGCAGCCCCGAACTCTCTCCGGGGTTTTATTTTTTCCTGACAGTCAATGGTTTCCTGCCAGTCTCGTTTTCGAAATTTCTGTTGTCTCGTCAGCTGCTTCTCTGGCGGCCCAGTTCGCAACATTATTTTCCAAGAGCGGGCGAGATGGGCGACTGGGGGAGCAACTTTCGGCACGTAGAACAGAGCCTGGCCGCATGCAATTTCTATCGAGCCGAGAAGGCCGTCCGGACAGGGTGTTGGGTGGTCCGGACAGGTGGACCGAGACCGGTCTCGGTCCGCGACGAGAACCAGGTGGAACGCGGTCCGGACCGCGCTGTGGACCGTCCGGACCGTGGTCCGGACCGAGACCGAGACCGGTCTCGCGAGACCACCGATGACCTGCGCGGACAGGGTGTTGGGGTTATCCGGACAGGTTGACCGAGAACCAGGTGGAACGCGGTCCGGACCGCGCTGTGGACCGTCCGGACCGTGGTCCGGACCGAGACCGAGACCGGTCTCGCGAGACCACCGATGACCTGCGCGGACAGGACCAGCGCAGGGAGGACAGGAGCAGCTGGCCACCAATGGAGAGCCTCCCGCATGTGCCTTTACGGCTCAACAGGCCACGGACGGAAAGGTACCGACAGGCCCTAATCTCGCTGCATGGACCCCTGCAATCGGCCCCAGGGGGTGGCAGCCATCGACGCGCTCCACCATTGAGGTCTGAGTAGCGACCCCAATAAAACGGCATCGCGGCTGGTCAGACAGTTCGAAACGTCCTCATGCGTCAACGGGCGCGATACTGCCCGTTCATATCAATGGGCACGGCGGACAGCACGATCGATGCCGTCGTGTCCGCCAACCTGACGAACCGTCCAACCGGCGGACGGACCACGCCCTGCAGGCTTCCCGGGCAGGCCGACGGGCGAACCCTTGACCGGACCCCGGCTCGACGGTGCCCGCAGACCTTGCTTCGGGCGAGCACGGTCGGCAGTGCGGGTGTCGGCTCACCGTGGCGGAGACGACAGGAGACGGAACCGTCGGCCCATCGGCCACCGGCGCGGAGTCGGCGGGCATCGGCCATCTGCTCGCGGTGGCGTCTCCGGTCACGCCACCAGGCGAGCCGGTGCGCGGAGCGCTGAGGGAGCATCACGGACAGCACGGCGCAGATCGCGCCGGGTATCCCCGACAGGGCCACCGCCCACCAGGGGGCGGGGGTGGTGAGCCCCAGCATGGCGGGGAGGGCGGACGCCGCGCCGGCGCCGAGCGCGAGTGAGTCGCGGCCGGGAGACTCCCTCTGGGCTGAGCCGTCGTCCTCCGGCGGGGACAGTACGAGGCCGGACATGTGCAGTTCCCTTCCTTCGAGGCGTACGGCCTGTCCGCACGCCGGGGGGACGTCCGGCCCCGCCACCGTGGCGCCTTCGGGAGCGGGTCGGACGGGGGCAACCGTTGTCCGGATCGCGTGCAGGATCCACTTCTCGCGAATTTCCGTCCGGTGCCCGTCAGGGCCGACTCGCCTGCCGTCAACCGGCCGGGGCTGGCTCTTCAGCGCAGCCGCCGCTCATTCAAGGCCTGACCAGGGGGCGTTGCCCGGTGCCCGGACAGGCGTGCACCGATTCGCGAGGGCTTGAATGAGCGTGCCGGACGGTGTAGAGGCCGCAGCAGACCACGCGTTCGGCACGCCGGACAACTGGGACGGGCGACTATGCCGCGGCCGAGTCCTCCGAGTCGGCGGGATGCCGGCCGTGCCGGACCTGGGCGAGGCGTTCGCGGTGCCGACGGCGGTCGCGCCACCACTCCAGGCGGTCACGGGAGTTCTGCGGCAAGGCGGCCTGGACGAGAAGCGCAAGCGCGCCGGGGGCGGAGGCCAGGGCCAGCGCCCACCAGGGCGCGCCGGTGAGGGCGAGTGCGGAGGGCGGCACCGAGGAGGCGGCGGCGGTACCGAGCAGGTGCGGGGTGCGGGTGCGCATGGGCATGCTGACGCGCCGAGGGGGCCCGGTCGCGCGCCAACTCCTTCGGCACGAATCCATCACGTAGGGAGCGCTCCCAGGGCCCGCAGGTTCGACTCCGCCCTCCGAGAGGAGGGCCGTGTGCTCCCTGCGGGAAGTGTGCCCTTGCGCAAGGTGCGGCGGGGCCGCTTCCGGAGTTTCTCCCGGGTTGTGCGACATCATCCGGATGTCCTGGTGCTCCCCCGCGCTGCGCCGGCGGACGGGGCCTCGGAGCGAGTATCGCGTCGGATAAGGGGGTCGAGTAGGAACCGTGCAGAGAGTGCAGTTTGCTGTCACATGATTTGACACCCGGGCTGGACGCGCGCGCAGGAGGCCGTCACCAGATCCATTCAGCGGCGGAGACAAAATCGGCCGTCTGCGCCTCCATCGGCCGTGGGGACCAACGGAACAGCCAGTATCGGTGAGATTGATCTTGGTCGCGTAGCAGGTCAAGCGCACAGTCGTGGTCATGCGTCCGTTCCCTGTGTGGCGGGGTCGGCGAGGGTGCGGTACAGCGTCGGCAGGCTGGGGTGTTTTCCCTTGTGCTTGCCCCGGGTGATGACGGTCTTCTGCTGGATCTCCTTCATGGGGGTGCCCTTGGCGCGCAGGGCGAGGGCGTACTCGATCTGGTCGGCGTCGAGGGAGGGCGGCCGACCGCCGGTGCGGCCACGCTTGCGGGCGGATTCCTGGCCTTCCAGGGTCTTCTCCCGGGTGTAGGTGCGTTCGGCGCCGGACAGCGCAGCGAGGACGCCGAAGAGGATGGCGCCCTGGCCGTGCCGGTCGCCCGGGTCGTACAGGCCGGTGACGGGGCCGCTCAGGAACTCCAGGGCGATACCGGCCTTGCGCAAGTCCTCGACGGTCACGAGGAGGTCGGTGCCGCGGCCGAGGCGCCGGAATTCGTGGACGGTCAGGACGACCTGGACGTCCGGGTGCAGCCGTTTGAAGCGGCGGGCCACCGCGACGGCCTTCTCGTACTCGGGCCAGACCTTGACGCGGGTGGAGACCTTCTCGTGGAACACCTCGAAGCAGACCGGCTCCAGAGCGTCGAGCTGGGACTGGAGTTCCTGGGTGGCCGTCGAGCAGCGGGCGTAGCCGATGCGGACCGCCGTGATCCCCGCCGCCAGCGGCACGGGCTCGGCAGACTCGGCCCCGCCGGGTTCGGGTCCGATCACCCAGCGTCTGCCGGGGCTGCGGTCGGGCGGGGTGAGGACGTGGAGTTCCTCGGCGACTCGGGGCACGAGCTGGAGGCGGCGCGTGTGGTACTTCGCCGCGGTCTTCCCCATATTGGTGCGGCACGCCGACCCGGCTGGCACGTCACAGGTCGGGCACGGGTGGCGCTCGATGGCGGCGGGCGCGTCGAACCCCTCGTCAGTCATGCCTCGAAAGCTACCGGTGTGACGTGGTTTCAAGAAAGCATTCCAAGAATCCGATTGAGAACCAGGGGTCCGGACAAGCCGGGCACCGGGCGGGGTCAGGGCGGCGGCTTCTCATTTGCCCATTTATGAGAATGACCGTGCGTCACATCTGCTATACGGAGGCACAATGAGGGCCGGGGCAATGCCCAATGCCCTGTGAGACGGGCAGCCGTTAACGGCTGCCCCACTGGTCCCCACGGCCGTTGACGGACAGTCGGCGGTGTCCGACGGGGTCGGGCAACACGGCGAGGGCTGTTCCGGTCCGGGTCAGGTGGTTGGGTGTCT
Organism: Streptomyces sp. AM25; assembly: GCF_058146165.1. NCBI lineage: Bacteria > Bacillati > Actinomycetota > Actinomycetes > Kitasatosporales > Streptomycetaceae > Streptomyces > Streptomyces sp. AM25. Next base: position 86,841 of record NZ_JBKIWN010000034.1, read on the forward strand.
GTCGTGGGTGATGGCGCCGGCCTGGATGACCAGGGGCATGTGCAGGGCGGGGTCGGCGAGGGCGGCGAGGTTTTGGAGGGGGTCGGTGTCCAGGACGATGGCGTCGGCGCGGGCGCCGACGGTGAGGGTGCCGATGCTGCCTTCTTGGCCCAGGAGCTGGGCGGCGTTGGTGGTGGCGGCGCGGATGACGTCGATGGGTGGCTGGATGCGGGCGCGGATGCGGAACTCTTCGTTTTGGTGGCGGTGCATGCCGCCGAGGAGGTCGGAGCCGTAGACGAGGGTGACGCCGCCGCGGTGGGCGCGTTCCAGGGCGGCGAGTCCTGCGTCCAGGACTTCGCTGACCTTGCGGTGGCTGTCTTCGGGCAGGCCGAAGCCGGGGCCTTCGTTCGCCAGGGCCCAGTAGGTGACCAGGGTGGGGACCAGGAAGGCATCGTGTTCGAGGAGGAGTTGGACGCTGCGGTCGTCGATCAGGTTGCCGTGTTCGATGGAACGGACGCCTGCTTCGAGTGCGCGGTTGACGGCGCGGGCGTGGTAGGCGTGGGCGGCGACGTAGCGGTTACAGGCTTCGGCCTCCTCGACGGCGGCGCGCAGTTCGGGCATGGAGTACTGGGTGGAGTCGATCCTGTCGGTGGGGGATGCGACGCCGCCGGAGGCCATGACCTTGAGGTGGTGGCTGCCCTTGCGCAGTTCGTCGCGTGCGGCGGCGCGGACGGCGTCCACGCCGTCGGCGATGCGGGAGTCGTCGCCGCAGCAGGGGTGGTCGTCCCGCAGGTGGGTGCCGGGGCCTCGGTAGTCGCCGTGGCCGCCGGTCTGGGACAGGGCCCGGCCGCCGAAGGCGAGCCGGGGGCCTCGGACGGTGCCCTCGGCCTGGGCCGCGGCGATTCCGTAGTCAGCGCCGCCGAGGTCGCGGACGGTGGTGAAGCCGCGGTCGAGCATCCCGCCCATGATCTTGATCGTGTGCGCGGCGACGTACAGGGGGGAGGTGGTGGCGATCGAGGCGAGGTCGGCAGTGATGGCGGTGACGTGGACGTGCGCGTCGATGAGTCCGGGCAGGACGTAGGAGCCGCGCATGTCGCGCGTCTCGGCATGCCGGGGGGCCCTCAGCCGGGTGCCGCGCTCGACGACCCGGCCGTCGACGGCCAGCAGGTCGCCCTCGGTGTAGGTGCCGGATTCGGGGTCGAGGATGCGGGCGTTGCGCAGCAGGAGCGGGGCAGCGGAGGGAAGGCCGGTGGTCATGGGCAAAGTGCTCCTTGCGCGGTAATGGTGGTGCGGCCCGTCTGGGCGTGAGCAGAAACAATGCGTTCCAGCGGGCGGTGGCCGGGATGCTGATGGCCCTGGCGGCGAGGACGGCGATGGCCGGCCTGAAGATGCCGGCGAATCAACAGGTGGACAGGGATGCCGGCCGGCCCGGCTATGACCGTGGCCCCGGCGGCGTCGGGGCCACGGAATCCGTCGGGGCGGCGTTTATGGCGGACAAACGCGACATGCCATGCAACGGTAAATGCATAAATCGCCATCTGCAACACTTGATGCAGAACTTTGCAGACCGCTGGACGGGCCAACGCAGTCGGCGCACTTGCCACGTCAGCGATGGATGATGCGGTGAGCCAGCACAGCACACACGGGAAACGGAAGGAAATACGGTGGAGCGACCCGAGGACGAGGCGAAAGCACGGGATCCGGAGGATCCGGCCTCCGCCGTGGACGGGCAGTGGCTGCGCGAGCAGGCCTCCCGGACATCGCTCAGTCCCAAGGCGCAGGCCGTCTTGGACGTACTGGCGACCCAGCCACGCATGAGCACCTACGGCTCCACCCAGCAGATCGCGAACGCAGCCGGCGTCAACGGGGCCACCGTGACCCGCACCGCACAGGCACTCGGCTTCTCCGGCTGGCCCGCCCTCCAGAACGAACTCAGGGCCCGCTACCTGACCTCACTCAGCGTCCCCGAGATCGCCGCCGAACACCACACCCGGCAAGACGGCGTCTTCGCCGACTCCCTGCGCCGTGACCTGGAATCCGTCGCCCTGACCAACCGGCACCTCGATGCGGCCACCGCCCAGCAGGTGGTGGCCGCAATCGTGACCAGCCGACGCACTCTGGTCAGCGCCGAAGGCAGCTACGCCGCGATCGGCCTGGCCCTGACGCACAACGCCGCGCTGGCCGGGTACCCCGTCGAACTGCTCGGCGACCACGGCCGGCCCGACACTCTCAACACCCTCGCCAACATCGGCCCGCAGGACACCGTCATCGCCATCAGCCTCTGGCGCCTCTACGAGAACACCGTCCGCACGGCGCAAGCCGCCCGGGAACGCGGCGCCACGGTGTGCGCCATCACCGACTCGGCCACCACCACCCTCGCCCGCACCGCACATCATGTCCTGACCGTCCCCGCCGAAGGCACCGCCTTCTTCCCCTCCCTCACCGCCGCCCTCGCCCTGGCCCAGGCCCTGTGCGCCCAACTCGCCGCGCACCGCCCCGAGCACACCACCGAACGGCTGCGCCGCGCCGAGGAGTTGTGGGAACGCTTCGGCATCCTCCACGTATCACGCACACCCCCGCACTGACCCAGCACCAGCTGAAAGAACCCCGATGCTCTCAACCGAACTGGTGGATGCCGAGCGGGAGGAACTCGCACGACGCCGAACCGCACCCCGGCGTCCCCTGTGGCTTCTCGGGATATCGCCAGTGTGACGTTCAACTCCACGGCTCCCAGCTCGAACCGCATAGCCTCGTCGCGTCCACTGCTCATCGCAGCGGTGAGCTCCGCGCGGAGCGCCTGGATCGTCCCCGCCAGCCCAGCGGCAATCCGATCGTCCATTCCTATCCTCCTTGGCTGACATCGCAATCTTCCCGGCACTCACGCTTCAGAGGTCCTCAGCCAGGCGTCCTCGTCTTCCTCGGCATCGGTCGTGGCCGTATCACGCAGGGGACGCAGGCCACCATCAAGAGGCTGGGAGGCCCGGAAGCTATAGCAGCCAAGGCAGCTGAGATTGGCAAGCGTTGAGGGGAACAACCGCCCGGCGTCCTCGTCCAACACCTGGTGGCCCCGCGGATGTCAGTCCTCCGCGCCGTCCTCGTCGTCGTCGAGCTCGACCGCGTCCGGGTCGCGCAGGGGCCGCAGGGCACCGGCCGCCGGAGTGGAGGCCGTGAAGCTGTAGCGGCCCAGACAGTTCAGATTCCGGTGCTTGAGCGGGGACAGCCGGGCCACGTCCTCGTCCCTGATCTCGTGACCCTCGGCACGGAGCTGGGCGACAGCGGCGTCGATGTAGCGAGTCGTCCACAGCACGACCGCATTCAAAACGAGCCCCAGCGAGCCCAACTGATCTTCCATCCCGTCCCGGTATGCCTGGTGGATGGTGCCCTTCTTGCCGTGGCAGATGTCCCGAGCGAGCTTGTGACGTGACTCCTGGACCGTGAGTTGCTTGTGCATCTGGCGGCGGTAGGTGTCGTCCATGGGGTCGACGACGGCGAGCAGGTGCAGGGTCTTGGCGATGCGTCCGTACTCGGCGAACGCCTGCCCCAGCGGGGTGGGGTGGCCCTCTCGGCCAAACATCCGCAGCAGGTCATAGGCGCGGACCTGGTTGGTGACCAGGGAGCCGGCCACCCGCAGCATGTCCGGCCACGCGGTAAGCACCTTCTTCACACTCACCCTGTTGCGGGCGATGGCCTCCAGCGGCCCGTAGCCGCCCGCCGCCTCGGCGCCAGGCATCTGGGCCTTCCAGAACCGCTGGTCTTCGAGATCCTTGAACCGCGGGGAGAAGCGGTAGCCGAGCATCTTGAAGATGCCGAACACCATGTCCGAGTACGAGGCGTGGTCGGTGGCGACCATCTCCGGCTTCACCCCGCCGTCCAGGTTCAGCAGCGCGTCCAGGATGAACAGGGAATCGCGCGGGGTGCCGGGCACCACCATCTGCCCGATCCCGATCACCTGGTCATTGATTGCGTTCAGCCAGGTGATGCCCTTCTTCTTCGCGAAGTACTTCGGCGAGGGGGCGGCGTTGATGGTGCGGACGGGGACGACGAAGCGCAGGCCGTCGACGGAGGCAAGCAGCCCGTTGCCCCAGAACTTGACGATCGGCACCTTCGCCTGGGCCTCGATCAGAGCGGCGTTGGCGGCGGCGATGGTGTCTGCACGCAGGTAGTACTGGTCGACGTGGACGAGGCGGGAGCGGGTGAGGGCCTCGATGTTCGGGTTGATGACCGGGGTCAGCCCGATGTTGCAGCTCTCGCTCACGAGCAGGGCGACCACGGAGGTCGTCAGGTCCTTCATGCGGGTCTTGCCGTCGCCAAGGTGCACGAAGGCGTCCAGGAAGCCGGTCCAGGTGTGCACCTCGAACAGCAGGTCCGGCAGGTCGATCTTCGGGAGCATCTTCTCGACCCGTTTGCGCAGCCAGGCAAGCGACTTTGGCTCACCGAGCGCGTGGAGCTTCTCCACGTTCAGCTTCGCCCGCCCGTTGGGCTGGACCTCGATGCTGATCTTCGCGTCGTCGCCGGCCTCCTCCAGACGCTCGGCCATCTGCTTCCACGCCGCGTCCAGCACGGCGACCAGGTCCTTCAGATGCTGCTCGGCGTCCGCGTCCAGGCTCAGGCCTGCCAGCACATCCTCCCGCACGGCCTCCCACTCCTTGCCGTCCAGCAGCCGGGCGCGTGGGTCGGACCAGCGGTGCGAGGGGGAGGCGAAGATGTCCCGGCGCTTCAGGGCGCGGAAGAGCTGTTCCAGCACGCACACCACGTACGCGTCGCGGTCCACCGCCCCTGCCGGCAGGTCGGCGTTGGCGTACACCGCCTTGCGCCACATCGGCGGCACCAGCTTGTCGTCGATCTCGCGCGGCAGTAACGACTTCTCGCTCACCCGCCGCCGGGCCAGGGCGGGCAGCCGCTTCACCCCGGCCAGCACCCGCTTGCCGCCGGTCGCCGCGCCCAGCGCCGAAGTCTCGCCCAGCAGTGCCAGGAACGGCTTGACGGTGTTGTAGCGCAACGCCAGCGCGTTCCGCATGGCGATCTCCGCCGAGTCGTCGTCCTCCGGGACCAGGCTCACCACCGTGGCCGCCGCGCTGGACAGCGCGGCCCGGGGCGCGACCTCCTCCAGCGCCCGCCACAGTGCGGCCACGTCGACATCGCAGCCGGTCTCCTCCAGCAGCTCCAGCTCCTCGATGAACACCTTCGAGGCCCGCGCGACGATCCTCGACGCCTTCTCCAACTGCGGCAGGGTGGACAGGCGTTCCTTGTCCGTGGCCCGCTTCGTGGTGCTGATCAGCCGGGTGGCCATCAGGATCTCGAACAGGTCCAGAGTGTCGTCGATCGCCTTCGCCTCCAGGTGCCGCATCACCGCGGTGAGCATCGCCGTGCGCTTCGGCTCCGAGGTCCGCTCCAGCTTCGGCGCCTTCGTACCCAGCCCGTACCGGGCCAAAGCGGCCAGCCGGTTCGGCGGGACCTTGTTCAGCTTCACCCGCCCCAGCCGGTACGCGGCGATCTCATCCACCCGCTGGAGCGCGTTCTTCATCGCGGTGCCCGTGGTCCGCGTCGGCGGCCGGCGCAGCTGCTCCAGGTAGGAGTACCGCTTCCCCTCCGGCGTCTTCAGCAGCGCCACCAAGTCCCCAGCCAGCGACGGATCCGCCCGCCACGCGGCCTTCGCGACCATGGTGTGCAGCCGCTTCTCCGCGATGCGACGGACCTCCGCCACCTCCCGCGCCAGCACCGAGACACCCGGCAGCAGCACACGGTTCCGGCGCAGCCAGCCCACCGCATGGTCGAACAGTGCCTTCGGCCCCTCCGCGTGCGCCGTCCACGCCCGCCCATGCAGGAACGCCCGGAACTTCCGGCCCATCTCGTGGTCCTCGTACGCGTGGTAGCCGTACGCGTCGCGTATCTCCCACGCGTGGTCGTACACCGTCTGCCGCCGCTCCGTGTACCGCTTCACGCACGACGCGTCCTCGATCCCCAACTGCTCGGCCAGATGCTCGACCACTGGCCACGGCACACCCAAAGGGTCCTCGCCCAGGAACAACCCCACATACCGCACCGTGCACATCTGGAGAGCGAACCCGAGCTGGTGATGCTTCGTACGCCGCAGCGCGATCAGGTCCCGGTCCACGTCGTCCAGGAAGAAGAACCGCTCCAGCTCGGGCCGTGTCGGCTCCTCGGAGAACTTCCCGTACGCCTCGGCCTGCTCATCGGTCAGAAATTCGACTGGCATACGGCGGACGTAACCACCCGCCACGAGCGAGCGCGGATCTTTCAGCGAACGTCCATCGGAAACGGGCGGCCGGTGCTAGAGGATCACCTCCACGGTGTCCAAGATCAATCTCACCGATACTGGCTGTTCCGTTGGTCCCCACGGCCGTCCATGACCTCTAAACGGATCATCCAATGGGCGACCTGCGGAAATGCGATCGCTAGCCAATCAGTACCGCATTTTGCTTGCGCCTCCCCTTTTTGCCTCCCTAGGCTGTCCGTCGACCACCGGGACCGTCCACGGCCCGGCCCATCCCGAGGGGGCATCATGTCCTTCCCGCGCTTCACGCTCGTCCCCGGCCCGATCGACGTCGACGTGCCCGGCTGGGAGCTGACCGGCGACCGCGAGAGCGGCGAGCACATCATCGAGTGCCACAAGCTGTTCCACCCGCACGACGAGAACGCCGACATCGAGTCGGCGCTCGACTGGGCGGACGGCGTCATCGGCACCAAGCAGGCCTGGAAGCACGTCCGCGAGCGGGGGTTCGACCGGTGGGAGGCCGGCGCCCGCGATGGCGAGCCCGCCGCCGACGATCGTGAGCCGACCCCGGCCGAGATCCGAGCCTTGATGGCGGAGGCCTGCGCGCTGCAGGAGCGCATCCGCGATGTCGAGCGACGGCTGCGTGCCAGCAAGGAGGACGAGCACCTCGTCTTCCGCATGGACTTCGTTGCCGGGCAGATCGCCAACGTGAGCGAGGCCCTGGCGGATACTGCAAGCGAACTCGCCCGGGTCCGGGCGGTGCGCGACGGCTCGGTGTGCGCGGTGCCTTGGGGCGTCTGTCCCGAGCACAGCAACACCCTGTCCACCAGCGGCGGCCGGACCCAGTGCCAGGAACCGGACTGCCACCGCTCGTGGAACTACGACCGGCTGGGCGTCCCGTGCGGCGAGCCGCTGACCCACAAGGTCACCGACACGGCCGGGGGGTCCTTCCTCGCCTGCAAGGCCCACGCCATGGACGCCACCGAGCGCCTGATCGGTGGGACCGTGACCCCGCTCGACAAGGACGGCGGCCGTGGTTGACCGGCTGTACCTGCGGCACTCGACGGACAAGCAGACCAACCTCCGCCAGAAGCACCACCTCGCGTCCTACCTCAACGCCGGCGCCCCGGCCTACAAGGACCCGGCAACCTCCAATCGTCTGCACCCGCTCAAACGGCCCGGCTTCGTGCACCTGCTGGACGAGGCGGCGGTCGGCGACGTCGTGCGCCTCGCGGACGCCGCCCGGCTTTTCCGCTCGGTCAAGGACGTCCTCGATGTCCGCGACGTCCTGCGGCGCCGGGGGCTGCATCTGCGCATCGCCTCCGGCGCTTGGGCGGGCATGGACCTGACCTCCGAGGACCCGATGACGAAGCTGTTCGTCACGATGCTCGCCGGGGTGTTGGAGTTCCAGCGGGACATGATCAGTGAGAACACGCGGGACGGGGTTGCGGCCGCCCGCGCGGAAGGCAAGACCCTCGGGCGCCCCGCCCGGCTCAGCGCCCAGCAGGCCGCCGACATCGTCGCCGCTTACGAGCGCGGCAGCGCGGTGAAGGCGCTCGCCCGTCACTACGACGTGGACCCCAAGGTGATCCGCCGGGCGCTTGACTCCGCCGGAGCGCGCACCTCGCCCGACCTCACCCAGTTCCTGAACGATGACGTCACCGACGGCCAGGACCAGGCCGTCGAGGTCGATCCGGTCGTGGTGGTCGACGTGCCCGGCCTAGTCGCCGAGCACCTGGCCGCCGTCGTCGACGACGTGGTCCGCCAGGCGCTGGCCGCCGGGCAGACGATCCGCCGGGGGCAGGGCCACTTGGTACGGGTCACCGCGCCGGTCAGCGTCCACACGGCGATGGTCGAGCACTCCGCGGCCGCGCTGCTGCAGTCGCCCGCCGGCCGCAAGGCCCACCGCATCCACTCCGGCCGCGTGACCTCCGTCCGGGGCACGCGGTAAGCAGCTTGGCAATCCACCACCACGAAGGGGACACACCGATGACGACCTATCAGACTTCGGCCGAGCCCGGGAAGCTTCAGCCCTACGCACCCCTGGACCCGCAGGCACTGCGCGGCCTCGCTCAGCACGCCTGCGACGTGCTGATGCCTGCAGCCACCGGGCCCGAGCGTGAACCGTTGGGCGAGGCTGGCGCCCAGCTCGCCATCGCACTGTCCGAGTTCGCCAAGCTGGTGGCGGCCGACACCGACGACCAGCTCGCCCAGGGGGAGGAAGTCGTGGAGCGGCTGCGCCGGGCCTCCCTCCACGTGCACGAGCACATGGCCGCCAAGGTGCCGACAGGGGACCTCAACGCGCGGAACTCCGAACTGATCGAGAGCTGCCTCAAGGAGGGACTGCCGGTGGTCGAGTCGGTGACGGCGGAGCTGCTGCTCGACGACGGCCAGGCGGCCACGGTCCGGCTGACGAAGCAGACCGCGCATCAAGAGGCCGAACTGAGCGACGGGCGTACGGCCCGCCTGCCTGCTGCTGACCACCTGATCGTCCGCGACGGACTCCACGAGCTGGCACGGCTGCTCGCCCCTCTGGCCCGGGAGAGCGGGCCGGGCGCTGAGCAGTAGGGGGTACCGCTCGTGCGCTCGAGGTCCGGCGCCCTGTCAGCGCCGCCCACTACCCTAATGGTGCACCACCCGGCTAGCCGCGTACCGCCGGTCGCCGCTCAGCCCGCGCCCACGCCGCGGGCAGCCCCGTAACGGGGGCGGCCAAGGTCTCCAGGGGCCCGCGCAGTTCACCATCCAGCTCGCCCGTGAGCGTGCTGTGCTGTTCGTTCTCCTGCTGTGGCCCCTGACGGATGGGCCGGAGGAGCGTGGGGCCTGTCCGGCCCGGGAGACGTCGTGCCGAAGAAGCAGTCGACCGCAGCGAAGCGGGCCCGCGCCGATGCCCGTGCCGGCGCTAAGTACACCGCCGCCCTCCGCCGCGAGGCCACCGGTCACCAACTTCCGCCTCATCTCGAATTCTTCGACGACCAGGTGCTGCCCGAGGGCGAGCGCCTGGTCGTCGAGGGTCTGCGGGCGCTCGCGGCCGCGGGTGGGCCGCTGCCGGTCCGCCTGGCCGAGCCGGACCCGGAGGTGGTCCAGGCGCGGATGCGGGCGCAGGAGAAGGGCGTCCGTCCGCAGTGGCGGCGGTGGGCGTCGGTGGAAGCGGCCGTCGACGGCTACGTGCTGCGCGAGACGCAGTACGGGCCGCACCGCTCCGGCTACAGCTCGACCAATCGCGGGCCGCGTGTGCCGGTGCCGGTGCGTGCGGCCGACGGCACCGTGAGCGTGGTGGCGATGCCCGAGTGGGCGTGGGCGCACGAGGGCCGGTGGATCTGGGCGCACACCGGCTGGCCGGTGGAGGCACCCGGTCAGATCGTGGACCCGCCGCAGGAGTTCACGCCGGCGCCAGGGCTGCGCTGGCAGGTCACGGTCTGGCTCGACCTCGGACACGAGGGCAAGAAGGTGGTGGGCGAGGACTACGGCGGCGGCACCTCGGACTGGCAGACCGTCGGCTGGTGCACGAGCCGGGACGACGCCCGTCAGATCGCCCGCGCCTACACCGCGCACCGCGGCCCCTACGCCCGCGCCGACGTCGTCGAGCACGGGACCGACAACGGCATCGTCTCCCTCACCGTGGAGTCGTTCCTCCCGGCCCCCGATGCTCCCGAGCGCCCCCGCTCTTCCACTGCCGAGGGTCCGCGCCCTGCCTCCCCCGGCAGGTCCGAGATCCCCGAGCCCGCCTGGTACGACTGCACGGGCAACCCGCCGCATTCCTCGCTGATCGTGTGGACCGGCACCGGCTGGCGCACGCTGATCTGGACCGACTGGCAGACCTCGAACATCGCGGCCGCGCTCGGCATCGGCGCCGGCGGTCCGTACCAGTGGGCGGAGGACTGGGGACCGCGCCACCCCGACCGGGACCTGCACGACTGGACCCAGGAAGGCCGCGAGCTGCACAACCTGTTCCGCGAGCCGACCTGGTCGGAACGGACCGAGCGGATCGACGCGGCACGCCAGGACCGACAGGACGCCCTGGTGGACGCCATCGCCGACCGAGGAGGCCTCACCCGGGACCAGGCCGCCGCCCGTCTCGCCCAGGGCGGCCAGACGTACCGCGATTTCCTGGCCGTCGGGCAGGCCGCCATCGCCCGTGCCCTGCACACCGCCCGCCGCGCCCTGCCCGAGGGCCCCGAGCGCACAGCGGTCCGTCACACCCTGGACAACCTGATGGACCGGCACCTGCTGCCGCCGGACGCCGAACGCATCGCCAACGAGCAGCTCGATGGCGAGATCGAGGCGCGGCGCAGCCCCGGCACAACCGCATGGGCCCGGCGAGCAGTAGCCGAATACATCGCCCCGGCGCCCGACCCCGCCGCGGCCGGTGTCGAGGGGTTCCGCCCGCAGGACAGGTAACCCCCGAAGCTACGGCCCCCTTGTTCAGATCGAACAAGGGGAAAACGCCCAAAACTGTCGCATTAGGAAAACGGTCGGTACGCCCCCTCGGGCCTGTTGGATCCAATGGGTCTAACTGTTGGTGAGCAGCAGGTTCTCGGCGGGGTTCTTGCGACTACCGAGGACCTGCTCCGGTAGCTCAACTCAGCGGAGCCCGCCGGAGCAGGGGCGGTCACACGAGGTTGAGGAGGAAGTGCGCCAGCCCGTTGCCCAGGGCGCTGACCGGGCCGAGCGAGCCGGGGAAGAAGAGCCCGGCTGCCAGGGCGAGCAGGTGCAGGTAATTGTCTGTCGACTGAGACACCGGCGGGCTGAAGCACGTCACGAGGTCGACGATCCAGCCGAAGGGCCATTTCAGAACACCCCAGGTAAGAGATCCCAGCACCACGTACAGCAGGATGATCCCGTGCCCCATCCCCGGGGCGCCGTCCCGGAGCGCGGCGGCCATGACGGCAACGGTGAGCACCGGCACGGCGTATGCAACCAGCAGGACCGCGCCACGGGCGAGTTGGACCATGCCGCGGGCGAGCCTGCGCCAGGTGGTGCCGGGTCTCGGCTGTTTCTTCCGCCGGGCGTTGTCGGGCACCGGCCGTACCTTCCGCAGGACATTCTGACGCTGCTCTGCGGGCACAACGCTGACGACGTAATCGGCTTCGACCTGATGCCCATCTCGGCGGAGCCCGGCGATCCTCTCCGCGACGTCAGCCTCGTCGGAGCTTGAGGCCATGCCGTCCAGGTAGAGATAAAGATCGGGATCCTGCCCGGTCGTCCGCAGCGCCGCCACCGTCGCGCCGGCGTCCTTAGGGTCGCGGTAGCCACCGATGGTACGGAGAAGATCCTCGGCCTCGGAACTCATTCCCGCCCTGCGCAGGGCCTGGACCAAGGCCGGCAGATCCTCGACGGGGCGATCTGCCGCACCCAGCGTGACGCATGAGTTCTCCTCCGGCAGGGCGGCCATGGCTGCGGGGAACTCGTCCACCGGACGGTGCTCGCCCACTGCCCAGGCGACCCGCCATGAATCTTCGAAATGCTCGCCGACCCGCAGGCGGGCCAGCAGGTGGGGCAGCTCGTCCACCGGACGGTACTGCCCCAGGCTCCTCACAAGGTCGTTGGAGTCCCAACGACCGCGCCTGTGCAGTACGGACAAGGTCTTGAGCACGTCGTCCACGCTGCCGTGCCGGGCAAGACCCTCGAAGTCCTCGCCGGTCGTGACTGGAGTGTCCCCCTGCCGCGAGGAAGCCTCGGAGACGGCTTCGCCGCCCGTCTCGGACGCGTCGTCGGTATGCACGCTGGCCGGGGCGACTGGCGTTGCCGCCCCGGCAACGTTTTCCGGAACGGCCTGCGCCGGCCCTTCGCCGAGGTTCTGCACCTGCTGGCGCAGTGCCCGTGCCTCATGCTCCTGGGCGTCGTGCCGCTCCTTCCAGTACTGGACTTGGTGTTTGAGCTTCGGGCTGGTCTGCAGAGCGGTCATCCGCAGCTCGTCCAGGTGGTCCAGCTCTTCCTGCGTCAACGGCACGTTCCGTGCTGTGAGGAAGGCGCCCAGGGCCGTGAGGAAGTCCTTCGGCGCGATTCGTTCTCCCTGGAAGAACCGGGTGATGGCCGACGGATCTATGGGGATGGCGCGGGCGAAGGCGGCCTGGGAGGCCTTAGCCCGCTGGAAGTGCTTCTTGAGCGCGTCCCCGTACCGACGGGCAGCGTCCGGTCCCGTGCTGCCGCGGCCCCCCGCACAGTCGTTCATCTCGCATCAGCCTTCCCGCCACCATCCTTCCAAAGGCACCCCACCAGCGAGGGGGCATCAGCGCTTTCTCCCCGGGACTCCTGCAGGCGCCGGAACGTTGCCAGTCCACGGGCAAGGGCCCTTGCCGCTACCGCATCGCTCGCGACTTCCCGACGCTCGGTTCCGAGCCCGCATCCGGCGGGCCGCCAAGCGAACGGAGACGCACATGCCCAGCAAGCCCCAGGCCCCCGCACGCACCGCCCGTCCGGAGCCGGTGCCGTTCCTCGAACTGCGGATCGGAGGACTGCACCTGACCGTGCAGCAGCTCTCCCCCCGGCTCCTGGCCCTCGGCACGGCCGTTCTCGGGTCCCTGGGCGGAGCCTTCTGGATCGGGCACTGACGTCCCCCCACGCCGCGCCCGCCCTGCCCGCCGGCGGCCGAATTGCGCGTGGGCCCCATCGCTGGCTCCCAGCCTTCCGGGTGGTTGCGCGCGCTGATGCGGCGGCTTCCGATCCCGCCGCCCCCGGGACTCAACGCCCGCGGGCGGCGCTGGCCGCCGGTGGATCTCAACCCCGAGGGTGGTCATCGCCGTCGGGGTGGGCCGCTGCCCAGATGGTCGTCCCCGGGTCAACGGCTTGGTGTGCCGCGCCGTGATCCGGGTGACAATCCCCGGCACGGGCGGTTGTGGGCAGTATCGGTTGGTGGGTGATCACTCGTATCCGATGGCGTCGCGTCGCCGCTGCTGCCGTTCTGTCGTTGTCCGCCGTCATCGCATCTGCGGCCGGCCCCGCGTCCGCCGCGGCTCCCGCCCCGGTCCTGCCGGCCAAGCGGGATCTGCCGCAGCCGCCGTCGGCCGACGTTGCCAGGCAAGAGCTCGCCGACCTCACCGTCGAAGCCCCGCACGCCATGACCGGCTACTCGCGCGCGAAGTTCCCGCACTGGATCCGCCAGCAGGGCACCTGCGACACCCGCGAGACCGTCCTGGTCCGCGACGGCAAGAACGTGACCACCGACGAACAGTGCCGGGCCACCGCCGGCACCTGGGCCAGCCCCTACGACGGCAAGGTCCTCAACTCCGCCGCCCAGATCGACGTCGACCACATGGTCCCCCTCGCCAACGCCTGGCGCAGCGGGGCCGACGGCTGGACCACCGACCAGCGCAAGGCCTTCGCCAACGACCTGACCAACCCGCAGTTGATCGCCGTCTCAGCGGCGTCCAACCGGAGCAAGGGCGACAAGAGCCCGGACCAGTGGAAGCCACCGTTGCACACGTACTGGTGCACCTACTCTCGGGCCTGGACCCACGTGAAGAGCCTCTACCGGCTCAGCGTCACGCAGCCCGAACAGGAAGCCCTGGCCGACATGCTGGACACGTGCGAGCAGTGAAGCAGTCCGCCGAACAGCACGTGGACAACGTCACGACGGGGCCCGGCGGGGTGATGACCGAGACCGGCACCGTCGGGGTGGTCACCGGTGACCTCACCGTCGCCACCACCGCCCTGCCCGGCGGCCACGCCCACATCGCGATCCAGTACACCGGCGCGGAGGAGTGGTACACCCTCAAGGGCAGCCCCCTGCCCGTGCCAGCCGGCGGCATCGCTGCCCTCCACGAGACCGTCCTCGACCGTGTCAGAGCAGGTGGGGAAGCTGAAGCCGCCGGCTAGACCCGGCGGGGCGGACAGCCTCATCTTGTTCAGGGTGGCGAGGTTGCCTTCGACATCGAGGAGGCGCGCTGCTTAGATGGGATGCGCTCCTTGTCGTCGTCCTGCAACGACAAGCCCTTTCATTCTGAAAGGAAGCAAGGGCGCAGACGCGCGAGAGGCCCCGCCCCCTGTTGCCGGCCAAGCTGTCGGGGACGAGGCCGTTACCAGCACCGCGTCCGGGCCCCGGCCGTCAGGCCGGGGCTCTTGTGCTGCAGGCTCCGGTTACAACCAGTCCCGTACGGTCAGCATGACCGCACGGAGCGGGCCGAGCCAGCGGGCCCAGCGGTAGAGCCGGTCCCACCTGTCGCCGCGGTGTCCCTCCGGACCGTAGCCCATCGGGTACCCCCTCTCCGGGGCCCAGCGCTCGTGGACCCCATGGGAGGACATGACCCACGAAGCACCGAACGGTCCCGGCAAGGCGTTTGGTACCGCAACACATTACCGGCCCCCGTCGACAGCCAACGCGCCCCGCGAGGACGCCCGTTGCCGACCAGGCACTTCGCTGCCGGGGCGAGAAACGACGACGGGACCTCGGGCTCCCCGAGAAGCTGGCTGAGCTCGTCGATGGAGTCGTCGACGACTTCCTAGACGTGGTGGCCCTTGCCGAAGAAGCCCGCGCCGATCCCCCGCCCACCTCGATCTCGCAGCGAGGACGGCCGGGTGCACAGGCGGCGAGAGCACGGCGGCACCCGCCCTACCGCCACCGGCATCGCTCGCCCAGCCCAACGGCGAGTGCGATACCGGGAGACCAGGCCGGCGCCGCGGCCCCGGGCTGCTGCAAGATGCCGGAAGGGCTCGCAGTCGCTGAGGATCTTGACGCGGTCGGGCTGCTCCTCAGCGCGCGGAACCACTCCACCCCGCCACAATCACCTACGTGCACGTGACGGTTCAGGCAGCGGCGGTGAGCTCTTTGCCGGCAACGGCGATGACGTCGTGCAGGCATCCCTCGAAGCGCACGGGGACCCAGTCCTCGGCACGGTCGGGGCCCGGGGCCGAGCTGGGGGACGCGGCCGGGCCGGTCTTCGGCTGGACGGCCTCGAAGTCGTCGTCGCACAGGAACTCCTCGGCGTGCAGAGCGTGGTAGCAGTGAGCCGCTTCCTGGTGTTCCCCGCGCAGGAGGGCTTCGAGGAAGGTGAGGTAGGCGGCTGTGCCGTCGCCGATGCCGGCGGCGTAGCGCCACCAGAACCGTGCACCTTCGCCCTCGCCGCTGATGAGGTAGAGCAGGCAGCCCAGGCCGCGGGCCCCGACCGGGTCGGTGGGGTGTTCGGACATCACGAACCGTCCTGCCCGCGCTCCTGCTCCGGGGGCAGCGAGCACGGCGTGGCACAACGCCCGCACGTCACCGCACACGCGGTGCCGCCTCTGCCGGAGTACCGTCTGCTCCCCCTGCCCGGTGGCCGGGCCCGCGAGTTCGGGGGAATCGGGCCTGAGCCAGCCCTGCGGTGTCCGCGCGAGAGCCGCGCGCCGCTGCTCGGCGCGCTCGATCCGCTCGCGCAGCCGGTCCAGTTCATCGGCGGGATGCATGCCGGCCTCGGCGGGGGTGCGGATTTGCATGCCATGCAGGATGCGGTCGATCACAGCGTTCCTTCCTCAGACGTGGCGGGGCCGTCGGCCGGGGCGCCGAGACGGCTGGTCAGCGTTGCGCGTCCGGCCGCCAGGTGGGAGCGCACGGTGGAGGCGGCCAGGCCGGTGATATCGGCGATCTCCTCGGCGGAGCACCCGAGGATGTGGTGCAGGAAGACGCAGGTGCGCTGGCGGTCGGGCAGGCCGGCGATCGCCTGGTGCACGTCGAGCCGGACCATGGCCTGCTCGACCTCTTCCCCAGGAGCCGCGCTCAGTGGCCGGACGGTCTCCTCGAAGACCGCCACCGGCACTAGGTCCTGTCTGGAGTCCAGATCATG
>NZ_JBKIWN010000035.1:0-45995 GCF_058146165.1 Streptomyces sp. AM25
ACCACCTTGGAGTGAAGTGCAGAGAAGGTTCGTGCTCCGGAACCGGGTCATCGCGGCCCTCACGCGCGGCACCGTGGTCGTCGAGGCCGAGTACCGCAGCGGATCGCTCGTCACGGCGCGGCGGGCGCGGGAGCTGGGGCGGTACACCATGGGTGTGCCCGGGCCCGTCACTTCGGGGCTCTCGGCCGGGGTGCACGAACTGCTGCGCGAGGGCGCGTGCCTGGTGTCCGACGCCGACGATGTCGCCGAGCTCGTCGGCGTGATGGGGGAGCTGGCGCCGCTGCGCCGGGGGCCGGTGGTGGCCCGGGACCTGCTCGACCCCGAGGCGGCCAGGGCGCTGGAGGCGGTGCCCGCGCGCGGGGGCGCACAGGCCCGCGCGATCGCCCGCGAGGCCGGGATGGGACGGGAGCGGGCCCTGGCCCGGCTCTACGAGCTCCAGGCCCTGGGCTTCGTGGAACGACAGGGTGACCTCTGGCAGTTGGCTGCCACGGCGTCAACATCCGGCACCCCCAAGCCCCCCGGACGGCAAGCCGGTGTGCGGCGAGGCGGTGCTTGACCTGGGGTGATCGGGTGAAAGGGTGAAGAGGACGACCGCTGCGGCCCCGTGACGGGCCCCCTGCCGTCGCGGGCGCCCCGCGGCCGTCGCCGTGACGTGCGGTCCGCGGAACGTATCTGCGCACACCGAAGGGGTCTCCTCGCGCACCGCAGTGCTCCAGTCACGCTACGCTCACGGGATTCCAGCCATCCGCACCACCCGATCCACGTCACAGCAGAACGGCTCAAGACGACGCATGCACCGGCACACCTCGGGTTCCGACCGCGCGGCGGCCCCTCCCGCGGCCCGCGGCGCCGTGCGCCCGCCCGCGCCCGCCACGCTCGAAGAGCTGTGGCAGGCGTACAAGACCTCGGGCGACGACCGGCTGCGGGAGCAACTGATCCTCCACTACTCGCCGCTGGTGAAGTACGTGGCGGGGCGCGTCAGCGTGGGCCTGCCGCCCAACGTCGAGCAGGCGGACTTCGTCTCGTCCGGGGTCTTCGGACTCATCGACGCCATCGAGAAGTTCGACCCCGCGCGGTCGATCAAGTTCGAGACCTATGCGATCACCCGGATCCGCGGTGCCATGATCGACGAACTGCGGGCGCTGGACTGGATCCCGCGCTCGGTCCGGCAGAAGGCACGGGCCGTCGAGCGTGCGTACGCCACCCTGGAGGCCGCCCTGCACCGCACGCCCACCGAGGCCGAGGTGGCGGCGGAGATGGGCATTCCGCTCGACGAACTGCACTCCGTCTTCAGTCAGTTGTCGCTGGCCAACGTGGTGGCCCTGGAGGAGCTGCTGCACGCGGGCGGCGAGGCCGGCGACCGGCTGAGCCTGATGGACACGCTGGAGGACACCACCGCCGACGACCCCGTCGAGGTCGCCGAGGACCACGAGCTGCGCCGCCTGCTGGCCCGCGCCATCAACACCCTTCCCGACCGGGAGAAGACGGTGGTGACCCTCTACTACTACGAGGGCCTCACCCTCGCCGAGATCGGCCACGTGCTCGGCGTCACGGAGAGCAGGGTCAGCCAGATCCACACCAAGTCCGTGCTCCAGCTGAGGGCCAAGCTGGCGGACGTCGGACGCTGAATCGTCCCTCCAAAACATCCCCTCCACCGTCGTCCTCCACAGGGCAGATCCGTAAAGTGGGACCGTGCCCAGGATTCGAGCGGCCTCAGTGGCCGAGCACCGGACCATGCAGCGCGGCGCCCTGCTCGACGCCGCCCGCTCCCTGCTGTCCGAAGGCGGTACGGAGGCGCTGACCTTCCCCGCCCTCGCCGAGCGCACCGGACTCGCGCGGTCCTCCGTCTACGAGTACTTCCGCTCGCGCGCGGCTGTGGTCGAGGAGCTGTGCGCCGTCGACTTCCCCGTCTGGGCCGCCGAGGTCGAGGCCGCGATGGAGCGCGCCGCCACCCCCGAGGACAAGATCGAGGCCTATGTGCGCCGGCAGCTGGCGCTCGTCGGCGACCGCCGGCACCGGGCCGTGGTCGCCATCTCCGCGGGCGAGCTGGACGCCGGTGCCCGCGAGAAGATCCGCGCCGCGCACGGCGGGCTGATCGCCATGGTCGTGGAGGCCCTCCAGGATCTGGGCCACGACCAGCCCCGGCTGGCCGCGATGCTGCTCCAGGGCGTCGTCGACGCCGCGGTGCGCCGCATCGAGCTCGGTGCGGCCGAGGACCCGGGGCACATCACCGAGGCCGCCGTCTCCATGGCCCTGCGGGGCGTCCGCGGCTGAGGCCGCGGCCGTGCTCCCCAGACGCCCGGTCAGCGGCAGCAGCCGCGACGGCGGGCGCCGCAGCATCCACGGCGGCAGCAGGCTCAGCGGATCGAGATAGACGTCCCCGCGCAGCAGCCCCCAGTGCAGGCAGCTTCCCGGGCAGTGGGAGAGGCCCGCGTCGAGGAGGCCCACCACCTGGCCCGCCGCCACGTAGTCGCCCTCGTGCACCGTCGCCCGCACCGGTTCGTACGTCGTGCGCAGGGGCGGGCTGCCGGTCCCGTCCAGCTCCACCGACAGCACGCCGCGGCCCGCGACCGTCCCCGCGAAGGACACCATGCCCGGCGCGGCCGCCCGCACCGGGGCGCCCGCGCGGGCGCCGAGATCCACGCCGCGGTGCCCGGCCGCCCAGCGCACCGGCGGCGGCTCCCAGCCCCGCACCACCGGCGGCCGCCCGCCCCGCGCCCCCGCCACGGGCCAGGCCCGGTCCGCACCGCGGCCGGCCGGGGCCGCCGACAGCAGTGCCGCACCGGCGGGCGGGGCGCAGATACAGAGCGCCACCGCCAGACAGAAGAGACCGAAGAGGCGGAAGAGACCGGATGCGTGCTGTTGCACGTGGTGCCGTCGCATGTGCTCACGGTGACGGATCGCGGCGGATTGCGGGGATCTTGACCGGGATCTGTGGACTACTCGCGGGTTGTGCACAACGCCGTCACCCGGGCCTTCTCCGGTCCCGTACACTTCTCATGGCGATCCGGGTCACCGGGTCGACTTCGCACGCCCCGCCACCGGTTGCCCGGTGGACGTGTCCCTCGGTCCGGCATCTCCTGTGTGCACACGGAGTGTGACGGCTGGCGCGTCGGGGCGTCAGGAGCGGCGGCCGGCCGGCCGCCGTGGAAACCGAGTATCTCAAGGAGCGCGGCCATGGCCGTCGTCACGATGCGGGAGCTGCTGGAGAGCGGCGTCCACTTCGGTCACCAGACCCGTCGTTGGAACCCGAAGATGAAGCGTTTCATCTTCACGGAGCGCAACGGCATCTACATCATCGACCTGCTCCAGTCGCTGTCGTACATCGACCGCGCCTACGAGTTCGTCAAGGAGACCGTCGCGCACGGCGGCTCCATCATGTTCGTCGGCACGAAGAAGCAGGCCCAGGAGGCCATCGCCGAGCAGGCGACCCGCGTCGGCATGCCCTACGTCAACCAGCGCTGGCTGGGCGGCATGCTCACCAACTTCTCGACCGTCTACAAGCGCCTGCAGCGCCTGAAGGAGCTCGAGCTCATCGACTTCGAGGACGTGGCCGCCTCCGGCCTCACCAAGAAGGAGCTCCTGGTCCTCTCCCGCGAGAAGGCCAAGCTGGAGAAGACCCTCGGCGGCATCCGCGAGATGCAGAAGGTGCCGAGCGCCGTCTGGGTCGTCGACACCAAGAAGGAGCACATCGCCGTCGGTGAGGCGCGCAAGCTCCGCATCCCGGTCGTCGCCATCCTCGACACCAACTGCGACCCCGACGAGGTCGACTACAAGATCCCGGGCAACGACGACGCCATCCGCTCCGTCACCCTGCTCACCCGCGTGATCGCCGACGCCGTCGCCGAGGGCCTCATCGCCCGCTCCGGTGTTGCCACCGAGGGCAAGGGCGAGAAGGCCGCGGGCGAGCCGCTGGCCGAGTGGGAGCGCGACCTGCTCGAGGGCGAGAAGAAGGCCGACGAGGCCGAGGCCCCCGCCGCCGCCGAGGCCCCTGCCGAGGCCCCCGCCGAGGCCGAGAAGCCGGCCACGGACGCCGAGCAGGCCTGACCTGCCGCACCGCACCGCGGGGGCCGGTGCCCCCGCGGTGTCCCGGTGGATCCACGGCCGGATCCCGTCCGTTGGACGGGGCCCGGTCGTTGTGGTGACCTCAAGACGGACCAGCCCATGCCCGGAGCCCAGGGCCCGGGACCAGGCGTAGTGCACGAGAAGGATTCAAGGATGGCGAACTTCACCGCCGCTGACGTCAAGAAGCTCCGCGAGCAGACCGGCGCCGGCATGATGGACTGCAAGAAGGCGCTCGACGAGGCCGAGGGCAACCTCGAGAAGGCCGTCGAGATCGTCCGCGTCAAGGGCCTGAAGGGCGTGGCCAAGCGCGAGAGCCGCACCACCGAGAACGGTGCGGTCGTCTCGAGCATCGCCGCCGACAACACCTCCGGCGTCATCGTCGAGCTCAAGTGCGAGACCGACTTCGTCGCCAAGGGCGAGAAGTTCGTGGCCGTCGCGGAGGCCCTGGCCGCCCACGTCGCCAAGGTCGCTCCGGCCGACGTCGAGGCCCTGATGGCCTCCGAGATCGAGGCCGGCAAGACCGTCCAGGCGTTCGTGGACGAGGCCAACGCCACCCTCGGCGAGAAGATCGTCGTGGACCGCTTCGCCGCCTTCGCCGACGGCTACGTCTCCGCGTACATGCACCGCACCGCCGCGGACCTGCCCCCGCAGGTCGGCGTGCTGGTCGAGCTGGACAAGGAGAACGCCGAGGTCGCCAAGGACGTCGCGCAGCACATCGCCGCCTTCGCGCCGAAGTTCCTCTCCCGCGACGCCATCCCGGCCGAGGTCGTGGAGAACGAGCGCCGCGTCGCCGAGGCCACCGCGCGCGAGGAGGGCAAGCCCGAGGCCGCCCTTCCGAAGATCGTCGAGGGTCGCGTCACCGGCTTCTTCAAGGAGCAGGTCCTGCTGGACCAGCCCTTCGCCAAGGACAACAAGAAGACCGTCCAGAAGATCCTGGACGAGGCCGGTGTCACGCTGAAGCGCTTCGCGCGCATCCGCGTCGGCGCCTGAGCCGCCCGGCAGGGCAGCGAACGACCTGCGACCCGCTAGGGTCGTATGCAGCCGACCGTCCACCGGCCGGCCGCTGATGTGACGAGGAGGCCATTGCCGCAGAGGGATTCGAAGAGAACCCGTCCGGCAATGGCCTTCTTCGTATGTGCACGAGGAGAATTCCAATGAATCAGGGTGCGGACGCCACGCAGGCCGCCGACAACAGCGCCGCCAAGGACACACGTCGCCGGTTCCTGCTGAAACTGTCAGGTGAAGCCTTCGCCGGCGGCGGCGGGCTCGGCGTCGACCCCGATGTCGTGCACGCCATCGCCCGTGAGATCGCGGCCGTGGTCCGCGAGGGCTACGAGATCGCCGTCGTCATCGGCGGCGGCAACTTCTTCCGCGGCGCCGAGCTCCAGCAGCGCGGCATGGACCGGGCCCGCTCGGACTACATGGGCATGCTCGGCACCGTGATGAACTCCCTCGCCCTCCAGGACTTCCTGGTCAAGGAAGGCGTCGAGACGCGGGTGCAGACCGGCATCACCATGGGCCAGGTCGCCGAGCCGTTCATCCCGCTGCGCGCCGTGCGCCACCTGGAGAAGGGCCGCGTCGTGATCTTCGGCGCGGGCATGGGCATGCCCTACTTCTCCACGGACACCACCGCTGCCCAGCGCGCCCTGGAGATCCACGCCGAGGCGATCCTCATGGGCAAGAACGGCGTCGACGGGGTCTACGACGACGACCCGAAGAAGAACCCCGACGCGGTCAAGTTCGACGCGCTGGAGTACGGCGAGGTGCTCGCCCGCGGCCTCAAGGTCGCCGACGCCACGGCCATCAGCCTGTGCATGGACAACAAGCTGCCGATCCTCGTCTTCGAGCTGCTCGCCGAGGGCAACATCGCCCGTGCGGTCAAGGGTGAGAAGATCGGCACGCTCGTGAGCGACCAGGGCTCGCGGGACTGAGAGCCCGCACGGCCGCCCGTACCGCCCGCCGACGGCCTCGGCGGGCCCGGGGCGGCAACTCCGCGCCGCGGGAAGACCCTCGGCACGGGGATGGACAACTGCCTGCCGGTCGGACACCGTGCAGGAGAAGACGCGCGCAGGGGCGAGGCTCTGCTTACTGATAACACCAGGAGCAAGTGGTGATCGAAGAGATCCTCCTCGAGGCCGAGGAGAAGATGGAGAAGGCCGTTGTGGTCGCCAAGGAGGACTTCGCGGCGATCCGCACCGGGCGTGCGCACCCCGCGATGTTCAACAAGATCGTGGCCGACTACTACGGTGCACTGACGCCGATCAACCAGCTGGCGTCGTTCTCGGTGCCCGAGCCGCGCATGGCCGTCGTCACGCCGTTCGACAAGAGCGCGCTGCGCAACATCGAGCAGGCCATCCGCGACTCCGACCTCGGCGTCAACCCGAGCAACGACGGCAACATCATCCGTGTGAACTTCCCCGAGCTCACCGAGGAGCGCCGTCGCGAGTTCATCAAGGTCGCCAAGGGCAAGGGTGAGGACGCGAAGGTCTCCATCCGTTCCGTCCGCCGCAAGGCCAAGGACTCCCTGGACAAGCTGGTCAAGGACAAGGAGTCCGGCGAGGACGAGGTGCGCCGCGCCGAGAAGGAGCTCGACGACACCACCGCGAAGTACGTCGCGCAGGTGGACGAGCTGCTCAAGCACAAGGAATCCGAGCTCCTCGAGGTCTGATGAACGACGCATCCTGGGGAGCTCCGCCGCACATGGGACACCGGTGGTCCCCCGACGGGGGATCCGTCGGCCCGGCGGGTCCTCTGCACGAGGCGGGCCTGGCGGCGCAGACTCGCCCCATGCCCATCGTGCCCGACGCAGGCGGAGACCAGGACGACCGTGAGCAGGGTGCCGCTCATGTCGGCGGCCCCCTGTTCCGCGATGAACAGGAGCCCGACATCCGGCCGCAGGAGCCCGCCGCCCCCCAGGCGTCGAAGAAGAGCGCGGGCCGCGACCTGCGGGCCGCGATAGGGGTCGGGGTCGGCCTCGGTGCCGTCATCCTCGCCTCCCTGTTCGTCTACAAGCCCGTCTTCCTCGGCGTGATCGTGCTCGCCGTGGTGGTCGGGCTGTGGGAGCTGACCTCCCGGCTCGCGGAGCGGAAGGGCATCAGGGCTCCCCTGGTGCCGCTGGCGATCGGCGGCGCGGCGATGGTGGTCGCGGGCTACGTCAACGGTTCCGAGGGCGCCTGGGTCGCCATGGCCTTCACCGCGCTCGCGGTGCTCGTCTGGCGGATGACGGAGCCGCCGGATGACTACCTCAAGGACGTCACCGCCGGCCTCTTCGCGGCCTTCTACGTGCCGTTCCTGGCCACCTTCGTGGCGCTGATGCTGGCCGCGGGGGACGGCGCCTGGCGGGTGCTGACCTTCCTGATCCTCACGGTGGTCAGCGACACCGGTGCCTACGCGGTGGGCTGGCGGTTCGGCAAGCACAAGCTCGCGCCGCGCATCAGCCCCGGCAAAACCCGTGAGGGCCTGGTCGGCGCGGTGGCGTTCGCGATGGTGGCGGGCGCGCTGTGCATGCAGTTCCTGATCGACGACGGCGCCTGGTGGCAGGGCCTGCTGCTGGGCCTCGCGGTCGCGGTCAGCGCCACCCTGGGCGACCTGGGCGAGTCCATGATCAAGCGGGACCTGGGCATCAAGGACATGGGCGCCCTGCTGCCGGGCCACGGCGGGATCATGGACCGGCTGGACTCCCTGCTGCCGACCGCGCCGGTGGTCTGGCTGCTGATGGTGGTCTTCGTCGGCTCCTGAGCTGCACTTTTATTGGTACGGGGCCTGCTGTCCGCTGGACGGCGGGCCCCGTTCCGTACGTCTGCGACACTGGAAGAACCATGCCTAAGCCCGGAGAACTCACTTTCGTCGCCCCCCGCGGAGCCAAGAAGCCCCCGCGGCACCTTGCCGACCTCAGCCCCGCCGAACGCCGCGAGGCCGTCGCCGCGATCGGCGAGAAGCCGTTCCGCGCGAAGCAGCTGTCCCAGCACTACTTCGCCCGGTACGCGCACGACCCGGAGGCATGGACCGACATCCCGGCCGCCGCGCGCGAGAAGCTCGCGAGCGAGCTGCTGCCCCAGCTGATGAGCGTGGTGCGGCACATCTCGTGCGACAACGACACCACCCGCAAGACCCTCTGGCGGCTGCACGACGGCAAGCTCGTCGAGTCGGTGCTGATGCGCTACCCCGACCGCGTCACCATGTGCATCAGCTCCCAGGCGGGCTGCGGCATGAACTGCCCGTTCTGCGCGACCGGTCAGGCCGGTCTGGAGCGCAACCTGTCGACCGCCGAGATCGTGCACCAGATCGTGGACGGCATGCGCGCGCTGCGCGACGGCGAGGTGCCCGGAGGCCCGGCGCGGCTGTCCAACATCGTCTTCATGGGGATGGGCGAGCCGCTCGCCAACTACAACCGCGTGGTCGGTGCCATCCGTCGGCTCACCGACCCCGAGCCGGACGGCCTCGGGCTGTCGCAGCGCGGCATCACCGTCTCCACGGTCGGCCTGGTCCCCGCGATGCACCGGTTCGCGGACGAGGGCTTCAAGTGCCGCCTCGCGGTCTCGCTGCACGCGCCCGACGACGAGCTGCGCGACACCCTGGTGCCGGTCAACACCCGCTGGAAGGTCCGCGAGGTCCTGGACGCCGCCTGGGAGTACGCGGAGAGGTCCGGCCGTCGGATCTCCATCGAGTACGCCCTGATCCGCGACATCAACGACCAGGCGTGGCGCGGCGACCTGCTGGGCCGGCTGCTCAAGGGCAAGCGGGTGCACGTCAACCTGATCCCGCTCAACCCCACCCCGGGGTCGAAGTGGACGGCCTCCCGTCCCGAGGACGAGCGGGCCTTCGTCGCGGCGATCGCCGCGCACGGCGTGCCCGTCACCGTCCGGGACACCCGCGGTCAGGAGATCGACGGGGCCTGCGGCCAGCTCGCCGCCACCGAGCGCTGAGCCCGGCCGATTGCCCGGCTGATACTGTCCATCTGCATCATTCGCACAAATGAACATCCGACAGGGGAGCGCACACAGCGCTGAGAGTGCGGCACGGCCCGCAGACCCTCGGACCTGATCCGGTTAGTACCGGCGTAGGGAGTCAGCTCGACCATGAACACCACCCTCCGGCGTGCCCTCGGGGCCGCCCTCGTCGGCGTGCTCGGCCTGCCCGCGCTCGCCGCGTGCGGCGGCTCCGGCAGCTCGAAGAGCTCCGAGTCGTCGGGCGGCAAGGGCGACAAGACCGTCACGCTCGTCTCGCACGACTCCTTCGCCGCCTCGGACTCCGTGCTCAAGGAGTTCACGCAGCAGACCGGCTACACCGTCAAGGTGCTCAAGAGCGGCGACGCGGGCCAGGCGGTCAACCAGGCCATCCTCTCCAAGAGCCACCCGCAGGGCGACGTCTTCTTCGGCGTCGACAACACGCTGCTGTCGCGCGCGCTCGACAACGAGCTGTTCACCTCGTACGAGGCCAAGGGCCTGGACCGGGTGCCCGGCGACCTCCAGCTCGATGCCGCGCAGCACCGCGTGACGCCCATCGACACGGGCGACATCTGCGTCAACTACGACCGCGCCTACTTCGCCGACCACAAGCTGGCCCCGCCGCAGACGCTCGACGACCTGGTCAAGCCGGAGTACAAGAACCTCCTCGTCACGGAGAACTCCGCCACCTCCTCCCCGGGCCTCGCCTTCCAGCTCGCCACCATTGCCAAGTTCGGCGATGGGGGTACCTCCCAGGGCGAAGCCTCTGGGGGAGGGTGGCAGGACTACTGGAAGAAGCTGAAGGACAACAACGTCGAGGTCGTCGACGGCTGGGAGCAGGCCTACAACAGCCGCTTCTCCGGCTCCGCCGCCGGCAAGAAGGCCAAGGGCGACAAGCCGCTCGTCGTCTCCTACGCCTCCAGCCCGCCGGCCGAGGTGCTCGACATGAAGCCGCAGCCGGACCCCAAGGACGCCCCCACCGGCGTCGCGACCGGTACGTGCTTCCGGCAGACCGAGTTCGCCGGACTGCTCAAGGGCGCCAAGAACCCCGACGGCGGCAAGGCCCTGATCGACTTCCTGCTGAGCAAGACGTTCCAGGAGGACATGCCGCTCCAGATGTTCGTCAAGCCGGCGAACCAGGACGCCAAGCTGCCCGAGGTGTTCACCAAGTACGGCGCGCAGATCGACAGTTCGGCCACCGTCGACCCGCAGAAGATCGCCAAGAACCGTGACCAGTGGGTCAAGGCATGGTCCTCGCTCGTCCTGAAGTAGGCCGTCCCGAAGCGGACCGTTCCGGAGTGACCGCACGGGACGCCGAAAAGGCGCCCCGTGTGACCGCCCGGCGGACGGTAACGCGGCTCGGTCTGATGGCCCTGCCGCTCGCTTTCTTCGGAGTCTTCTTCGCCTTCCCCGTCGCCTCGATCGTCTCCCGCGGACTGCAGAGCGACGGGCAGTGGCAGTTCGGCCGGATCGGCGAGGTGCTCGCCGATCCGGAGACGGGCCACGTCCTGTGGTTCACCACGTGGCAGGCCGCCGCCTCCACGGCCCTCGCGCTCGCGCTCGCGCTCCCCGGCGCGTACGTCTTCGCGCGTTTCGACTTCCCCGGCAAGCAGCTTCTGCGGGCCGTGGTCACCGTTCCGTTCGTGCTGCCGACCGTCGTCGCCGGCTCCGCCTTCCTGGCGCTGCTGGGGCACGGCGGACTGCTGGACGAGTGGTGGGGCATCCGCCTGGACACCACGGTCTGGGCGATCCTCGTCGCCCACGTCTTCTTCAACTACGCCGTGGTCGTACGGACCGTCGGCGGCCTGTGGGCCCAGCTCGACCCCCGCCAGGAGGAGGCCGCCCGCGTGCTCGGTGCGGGCCGTCTGGCCGCCTGGCGGCGCGTGACGCTGCCCGCGCTCGCGCCCTCCGTCGCGGCGGCGGCGCTGATGGTCTTCCTGTTCACCTTCACCTCCTTCGGCGTCGTCCAGATCCTCGGCGGACCGCGCTACGCCACGCTCGAGGTGGAGATCTACCAGCAGACCGCACAACTGCTGGACCTGCCCACGGCCGCGGTGCTCACGCTGCTGCAGTTCCTGGCCGTGGCCCTGCTGCTCGCGGTGCACGCCCGGACCGTGCGCCGCCGCGAGGCCACCCTGCGGCTGGTGAGCGCGGCACGGACCGCGCGCCGCCCGCAGGGGGCGGGCCAGTGGGCCCTGCTGGCCTCCGTCCTCGGCACGGTCGCCCTGCTGGTGCTCCTGCCGCTCGCCGTCCTCGTCCTGCGCTCCTTCGACGGGCCCGACGGCTACGGGCTCGCCTTCTACCGCGCCCTCGCCTCGGCCGGCGACAACGGCGGCACCTTCGTCGTCGCCCCGCTGGAGGCCATCGGCAACTCCGCGGCCTACGGGCTGGCCGCCACCGCCGTCGCCGTCGTCGTCGGCGGTCTCGCCGCCGCGGCGCTGACCCGGCGGGAGGGCAGGCTCGTCCGCGGTTTCGACGCCCTGCTGATGCTGCCGCTGGGCACCTCGGCCGTCACCGTCGGATTCGGCTTCCTCATCAGCCTCGACGAACCCCCGCTGGACCTGCGGACGTCCTGGATCCTGGTGCCGCTGGCCCAGGCCCTGGTGGGCGTGCCCTTCGTCGTACGGACCATGCTGCCGGTCCTGCGCGCGGTCGACCACCGGCTGCGCGAGGCCGCCGCCGTGCTGGGCGCCTCGCCGCTGCGGGCGTGGCGCGAGGTCGACCTGCCGCTCGTGGGGCGGGCGCTGGCGGTCGCGGCGGGCTTCGCCTTCGCCGTCTCGCTGGGCGAGTTCGGGGCGACCGTCTTCATCGCCCGCCCCGACAGCCCGACCCTTCCGGTGGCCGTGGCCCGGCTGCTCGGCCGCCCCGGGGAGCTCAACTACGGGCAGGCGATGGCCCTCAGCACGATCCTGATGCTGGTGTGCGCCGCGGCGCTGCTGGTGCTGGAACGCCTGCGCACCGACCGTACGGGAGAGTTCTGATGTCCATGCTGCGACTCGACGGCGTGACCGTCCGCTTCGGTGAGCGTGCGGTGCTGGACGCCGTGGACCTCGACGTCGCCGAGCACGAGACCGTCTGCGTGCTCGGGCCGAGCGGCAGCGGCAAGTCCACGCTGCTGCGGGTCGTCGCCGGGCTGCAACGCCCCGACGCCGGGCGGGTGTTCCTCGGGGGCGAGGACCAGGGCGGTGTGCCCGTCCACAAGCGCGGCGTGGGCCTGATGTTCCAGGACCACCAGCTCTTCCCGCAGCGGGACGTCGCGGGCAACGTCGGCTTCGGCCTGCGCATGCGCAGGGCCGGGCGGGCCGAGACGGAGCGCAGGGTCGCCGGGCTGCTCGACCTCGTGGGTCTGCCGGGCGCGCAGCGGCGCGCGGTCGCGGCGCTGTCCGGCGGCGAACAGCAGCGTGTCGCCCTGGCGCGGGCCCTCGCCCCGGAGCCGCGGCTGCTGATGCTGGACGAACCGCTCGGCCAGCTCGACAGGGGCCTGCGCGAGCGGCTGGTGGCCGAACTGCGCGAGCTGTTCGGGCGGTTGGGGACGACCGTGCTGGCCGTCACGCACGACCAGGGCGAGGCGTTCGCGCTGGCCGACCGGGTGGTGGTGATGCGCGACGGGCGCATCGCGCAGTCGGGGACCCCGCTGGAGGTGTGGCAGCGGCCGGCGTCGGAGTTCGTGGCGCGCTTCCTCGGTTTCGACAACATCGTCGAGGCGACGGTGAGCGGGGAGCGGGCCGACACCGTGTGGGGCCGGGTGCCGGTGCCGGCGGGGACGCCGGAGGGGGTGTGCCGGGTGCTGGTGCGGCCGGCCGGGGTTCGGCTGGGGGCGGTTGCGGAGGGGGTGCCGGGCGAGGTGGTTTCGCGGACGTTCCGCGGGGACCGGGTGGCCGTGCGGGTGCGGCCCGAGTGCGGGCCGGAGTTGGAGGCGGTTTGCCGGCTCGGTGAGGCGCCGGGGCCGGGGGAGCGGGTGGGGGTGCGGTTCGACGTGGCCGAGGTGGTCGTCCTCCGCTGAGGCCGTGACCGGGGGCTCCGCCCCCGGCCCCCGGTATTCGCCCGCCCCCCGATTGCCCCGAACGCTATGACCTGGCCGGTTCGGGTTCCCGTTCCGGTTCCGGCGCGGCCGAGTGGCCCTCCGGTTCGCCGAACCACGCCACCGCCACTGCGCCCGCCACCGCCAGCAGGAAGCCCAGGATCGCCACCCATGCGAAGCCTTCGCGGGAGGCGTCGCCGAGCCACATGACGCCGATGATGCCGGGCAGGACCGTTTCGCCCACGACCAGGGCCGCCGTGGCGCCGTTCACCGAGCCGATCTGCAGGGCGACCGTGTGCAGGTACATGCCGACCGTGCCGGAGATGAGGATCGCGTAGAGGGCCGGGTCGGCGATGAGGGTCGGCAGGTCGAAGGGGTCGATGCCGTTCAGGATGCGTACGCCCACGCCGATCGCGCCGAAGCCGAGGCCGGACAGCAGGCCGGCGAGGATCGCGGCGCGCGAGCCCATCAGGCGCACCGCGATGGTGCCGCCGCCCATCAGCACGACGGAGATGACCAGCAGCCACCAGTGCGTGGACATCGCGGCGTCGCCGCTGCCCTCGTGGCCCGCCGCCGTGGCCAGCAGCACCAGGGCCGAGCAGACGACGCCGATGGATATCCGCTCCGGCCTGGTGAGCCGGATGCCCAGGAGCTTGATGCTCAGCAGGGCGGTGACGATGAGGTTGGCGCTGATGACCGTCTGCGAGAGGAACAGCGGCAGCATCCGTGCGGCCAGCGCGCCGAGCCCGAAGCCCAGGAAGTCCAGCACCGTGCCGACCATGAACTCCCAGGTCACCGCGGCCTTCGCGGTCGAGGAGAGGCTCGGTCCGCCGTGCTGGGTGGTCCCCGTGCCGGAGGCCGCTGCGGCCTCCCTGCGGGCCGACTTCCGCGAGCCCACGGCTTGCAGGACCGAGCCCGTGCCGTAACAGACCGAGGCCGCGACAGCCGTCACAAGGCCGATGATCACCAATTGCTCCGTTCACCCGAAAATCAGTACACCGTCGTGCCTGTAGCAGACGTGGATTTCGGGGCCGGAGTTGCTTCAAGTCAAGAACTGGTCAAAAGTCGTGATCAGTCAGCGGGTGAGCGGGAGCGCGGCCAGCTCCGCGACCGCCCAGGTCAGCGGCGTCAGCACGGCCAGCATCACGCACGTCCGCACGGCGGCCGCGCCGCGCAGCAGGGACAGTGGAATCCCCAGGCGCAGCAGGGCCGTCGTGGTCTCGCCGCGGGTCTGCCGGGCCTCCAGGGCCGCGGTGATCGCGGTGGCCGTGACGCAGGCCATCACCACGGCGGCCCCCAGGCCGGTGAGCGGACCGAACGGGCGGGGACCCGAGTTCTCCCAGGCCGCGCCGTAGAGCTCGACCGCGGCCAGGGCGCCGGAGGCGACCGCGCACAGCACGCCGAGCGGCCTGCCGATCCGGGTCGCGGCGTCCTGCAGTATCCGCCCGGCCAGCAGCCGCACGGCCCCCGGCCGTCCGGCGGCCAGCAGCGCCCCGCACCAGTGGGTCAGGCCCGGCCCGGCCAGCACCAGGCCGGCGCAGGCCAGCAGCCAGCCGCCGAGCAGGCCGGGGGAGGCGGATCCCTCCCGGCCCGGCAGCGCCAGCAGGGCGCCCGGCTCGGGCGCCGGGGCGTGGCCCACGTACGCCTCCAGGGCGAGGCCCGTCGCAATGACCGCGACGCCCCAGGGCAACCCGGCGTAGGTCGGCCGGGGTTCGCGGCGCGCGCCCTCCGCGGCACCCGGCCCGGCGGGCTCCGGGGCGCGGCCCGTGCGCTCCTTGCGCGGGCGCAGCAGCACGGCGCACGCGCCTGCTGCGAGCGCGGGCAGCAGGCCCAGCAGGGTGAGGGCCGCGCCCCACGGGAGCCCGGCGTCCGCATCCAGCAGATGCGCCGCCGCACCGCTGAGCGGGGTGCCGCCCAGGTCGCCGCGGAGTTCCAGGTAGACCAGGAGGGCGAGGCCGCTGCCGGCCAGGCAGGCCGCGGCGGTCGACGCCGCCGCGAGCAGCGACAGCTGCACCGGGCCGAACCCCGCCGCGTCCAGCCCGTCGCGCGGACGCGTCGCCGGGTCCGAACGGGCCACGGCGACCGCGAACTGCACCGCGGCGGCCAGCGGGATCACGCACCACAGCAGCCGCACCAGCGACTCCTCCGGCTGCCCGGGGTGCGCCACCGCGAACCCCAGCGTGCACAGCAGCAGGAAACCGACCCCCGACGCGGCCAGTGCGACCAGCAGCCGGCGCAGCAGGACGAGCGGGTGCGCCCCGCGTGCTAGGCGGAGACTGAGCACGCCGCTCTGCCCTCCCCCTCGGTCGCGTCCGGCACCGGGATTCCGCCGCCGCGGCGGCCGTCGACCAGCGTGACCGAGCGGTCGGCAAGTGCGCTGCTCTCGTCGTCCAGCGTGGCCAGGACGACCGTGATGTGGTGCGAGCGGGCGGCCGTGGTCAGGGTGCGCAGCACCTGGGCGCGGTCGGCGCTGTGCAGGGGGGCGGTCGGTTCGTCGGCGAAGACCACGGTCGGCTCGGCGGCCAGCGCGCGGGCGATGGCGATCCGCTGGCGCTGCGCCTGCGTCAGTGCACCGGGCTTCTTGCGCGCACAGTCACCGACGTCGAGCCGCTCCAGCCACTCCAGGGCCGTCTGTTTGGCCGCCCGGTGGGCCGTGCCCCGCACCAGCAGCGGGAGCGCCGCGTTCTCCCAGCCCGACAGCTCCGGGACCAGGTGCGGGGTGGAGTCGATCCACCCGAAGCGCTCGCGGCGCAGCCGCTCGCGGGCGGCGCGGGAGAGCGTGTGCACCGGTGCGCTGTTGAACCACACCTCGCCGGGGTCGGCCAGCAACTGGCCCGACAGGCACTTCAGAAGCGTGGTCTTCCCGGCGCCGCGCGGCCCCGTGACAGCCAGGACCTCGCCTTCGCGGACACCGATCGAGACGCCCGTGAGGGCGGGGGAACCGCTGTAGGAGTAGTGCAGGCCACGTGCCCAGAGCACGTCGTTGTCCGGCGGGGCCACCATGTGAAGCACACCTCGGGTCAATGAAGGGTCCGTTCCCCTGTCCGGGTGAACGAACCGGAGGCCATTGGGTCACTGGCACCGTACGGAACCGGGATCCTAGCCTCCGTCCAGGCTCGGCGCAGGAGACCGACTTTCCTCCCATCGGACTCATCCCATCGGTCCCAACCGCCCCGAGGACTACCCGTGTGCTGCGGCGGCCATGCGCCGGACGTCGATCAGATCCTCTCCCACGCCTCTGTCAGGACGCCGCGGACGATCTGTTCGATCTCGTCGAAGGTCGACTGGTCGGAGATCAGCGGCGGCGCTAGCTGGACGACCGGGTCGCCGCGGTCGTCCGCGCGGCAGTACAGCCCGTTCTCGAAGAGCTTCTTGGAGACGAAGCCGTAGAGCAGCCGCTCGCACTCCTCGGGCGTGAACGACTCCTTGGTGACCTTGTCCTTCACCAGCTCGATGCCGTAGAAGAAGCCGTTGCCGCGCACGTCGCCGACGATCGGCAGGTCGTGCAGCTTGGAGAGGGTGCCGTGGAACGCGGCCTCGTTGTCGAGGACGTGCTGGTTGAGGCCCTCGCGCTCGAAGATGTCGAGGTTGGCGAGCGCGACCGCCGCGGAGACCGGGTGGCCGCCGAAGGTGTAGCCGTGCAGGAAGGTGTTGCTGCCCTTGAAGAACGGCTCGGCGATGCGGTCGGAGACGACGGCGGCGCCGATGGGGGAGTAGCCGGAGGTCATGCCCTTGGCGCAGGTGATGATGTCCGGCACGTAGCCGAACTTGTCGCACGCGAACATGGTGCCGAGCCGGCCGAAGGCGCAGATGACCTCGTCGGAGACGAGCAGCACGTCGTAGGTGTCGCAGATCTCGCGCACGCGCTGGAAGTAGCCGGGAGGCGGCGGGAAGC
This sequence comes from Streptomyces sp. AM25, assembly GCF_058146165.1. Classification (NCBI taxonomy): domain Bacteria; kingdom Bacillati; phylum Actinomycetota; class Actinomycetes; order Kitasatosporales; family Streptomycetaceae; genus Streptomyces; species Streptomyces sp. AM25. The sequence goes on from NZ_JBKIWN010000035.1 coordinate 16,928, forward strand.
AGCCGCCCGCGTTCTGCACGGGCTCCAGGAAGACCGCGGCGACGGTGTCGGGGCCCTCGAAGAGGATCTGCTGCTCGATCTGGTCGGCGGCCCAGCGGCCGAAGGCCTCGGGGTCGTCGCCGTGGATCGGCGCGCGGTAGATGTTGGTGTTGGGCACCTTGTGGGCACCGGGGACCAGGGGCTCGAAGGGGGCCTTGAGGGCCGGGAGTCCGGTGATGGCCAGGGCGCCCTGCGGCGTGCCGTGGTAGGCGACGGCGCGGGATATGACCTTGTACTTCATGGGGTTGCCGGTGAGCTTGTGGTACTGCTTCGCCAGCTTCCACGCGGTCTCGACGGCCTCGCCGCCGCCGGTGGTGAAGAAGACCTTGTTGAGGTCGCCCGGGGCGTAGTGGGCCAGCCGCTCGGCCAGTTCGACGGCCTTGGGGTGCGCGTAGCTCCACACGGGGAAGAAGGCGAGCTCCTGGGCCTGCTTGGCGGCCGCCTCGGCCAGCTCGGCGCGGCCGTGGCCGGCCTGCACCACGAACAGGCCGGCGAGACCGTCGAGGTAGCGCTTGCCGTGCTCGTCGTAGACGTAGGTGCCCTCGCCGCGCACGATGACGGGGACGGGGCTCTTCTCGTACGACGACATGCGGGTGAAGTGCATCCACAGGTGGTCGTAAGCGGTGGTGGAACGGTCCTTGCTCACGGCTATCGGGTTCCCCAGGTATAGGTCTGCTTGCGGAGCTTGAGGTAGACGAAGCTCTCCGTGGAGCGCACGCCGGGCAGGGTGCGGATCCGCTTGTTGATCGTTTCGAGGAGATGGTCGTCGTCCTCGGCCACGATCTCGATGAGGAGATCGAAGGAGCCCGCCGTCACCACGACGTACTCCACTTCGTCCATCGCCGTCAGGGCGTCGGCGACCGGGTCGAGGTCTCCCTCGACGTTGATGCCGACCATCGCCTGCCGCCGGAATCCCACGGTGAGCGGGTCGGTGACGGCGACGATCTGCATCGCGCCCTGGTCGAGCAGCTTCTGCACGCGCTGCCGGACCGCCGCTTCGGACAGTCCGACCGCTTTGCCGATCGCCGCGTAGGGGCGGCGGCCGTCCTCCTGGAGCTGCTCGATGATCGCCAGGGAGACGGCGTCGATCGGCTGCGTGCCGGTCACGCTCTTGAGGTCTGCGTTACGAGTGGCCACGGGCACCACTGTGCATGAGGACTCGGCTGTGTGACAAGCCCGGAGCGATGAAATTCGTTGTCTAGGATCTTATAAATCACTGATTCCGTTGTTCGAGTGGTGTGGGTATGTCGAAAGCGCGGCACGACTGACTAGGCTGGGCATCTCAGCAATCGGACAAGGACAGAAGGGGTGGCGCATTGTGACCACCGAGCTGCGTCGACTGCGCAACTACATCGACGGGGAGTTCAGGGACGCCGCCGACGGGCGGACCACCGACGTGGTGGATCCGGCCACCGGCGAGGCCTATGCGACCGCCCCGCTGTCCGGCGCCGCCGACGTCGACGCCGCCATGGCCGCCGCGCAGGCCGCCTTCCCCGTCTGGCGCGACCTGGTCCCCGGCGAGCGGCAGAAGGTCCTCCTCAAGATCGCCGACGCGATCGAGGCGCGCGCCGAGGAGCTGATCACGACCGAGTCCGAGAACACCGGCAAGCCCCTCGCGCTCACCCGCAGCGAGGAGGTCCCGCCGATGGTGGACCAGATCCGCTTCTTCGCGGGCGCCGCCCGGATGCTCGAGGGCCGCTCGGCCGGCGAGTACATGGAGGGGATGACCTCCATCGTCCGGCGCGAGCCCGTGGGCGTCTGCGCCCAGGTGGCGCCGTGGAACTACCCGATGATGATGGCCGTGTGGAAGTTCGCCCCGGCGCTCGCCGCAGGCAACACCGTCGTCCTCAAGCCCTCCGACACGACCCCCGCCTCCACCGTGCTGCTCGCCGAGATCATCGGCGGGGTGCTGGAGGAACTGGGCCACCCCAAGGGCGTGTTCAACGTCATCTGCGGCGACCGCGAGACGGGCCGGCTGATGGTCGAGCACCCGGTGCCCGCGATGGCCTCCATCACCGGCTCCGTGCGGGCCGGCATGCAGGTCGCCGAGTCCGCCTCCCGCGACCTCAAGCGCGTCCACCTGGAGCTGGGCGGCAAGGCGCCGGTCGTCGTCTTCGAGGACGCCGACATCGCCAAGGCCGTCGAGGAGATCTCCGTCGCGGGGTACTTCAACGCCGGCCAGGACTGTACGGCCGCGACGCGCGTGCTGGTGCACGAGTCGGTGCACGACGAGTTCGTGACGGCCCTGGCCAAGGCGGCCGCCGACACCAAGACCGGCCCGGCGGACGACGAGGACGTGCTCTACGGCCCCCTCAACAACGCCAACCAGCTGCAGCAGGTCTCCGGCTTCATCGAGCGCCTGCCCGCCCACGCCAAGGTCGAGGCCGGTGGCCGCCGGGTGGGGGAGAAGGGCTTCTTCTTCGCGCCCACCGTCGTCTCCGGCCTCAAGCAGGACGACGAGATCGTCCAGCGCGAGGTGTTCGGCCCGGTGATCACCGTCCAGTCCTTCGCCGACGAGCAGCAGGCCGTCGAGTACGCCAACGGCGTCGAGTACGCGCTGGCCTCCTCGGTGTGGACCAAGGACCACGCGCGGGCCATGCGGATGTCCAAGGCCCTGGACTTCGGCTGCGTCTGGATCAACACGCACATCCCGCTCGTCGCCGAGATGCCGCACGGCGGCTTCAAGAAGTCCGGCTACGGCAAGGACCTTTCCTCCTACGGCTTCGAGGACTACACGCGCATCAAGCACGTGATGACCTCGCTGGGCTGAGCCGGGACGAGGCCCCTGCCGGGCCGTGCCCGGTGCCGGCGGCGGGCGGGATATCATCGGCCCCCGCGCCGCCGCACCGGGCCCCGTCAGGGTGTCGGGCCGGACGGGCGGCTCCCGGACAGGACGTCCCTTGTCCGCCCCACCGTGACCAGCCATCCTGCCGGAATGCGAGAGAAGCCCGTGAAGCCCCTGTCCCGCCGGACCCTGCTGCGGGCGCTGGGCGCCGGCGCCGGGGCCGCCGCACTCGCCGGTTGCGGTGTGCCCGCCGCCTACGTCGCCCCGCGCGACCGGGCCGCGGCGGATCGTTCCGCCACGGACAGGCGGCTGGTCTTCGCCAACTGGCCGCTCTACATCGACACCGACGAGAAGGACCCGCAGCGCCGGCCGACGCTGGACGACTTCGAGAAGCGCACCGGCATCTCGGTGAAGTACACCGAGGAGATCAACGACAACGACGAGTTCTTCGGCAAGATCAGCCCGGCGCTGATGAACCACCAGCGGACCGGCCGGGACATCATCGTCGTCAGCGACTGGATGTGCGCCCGCTACGTCCGGCTCGGCTGGGTCCAGGAGATGGACCGGGACCGCCAGCCCCATGTCGCCCGCAACCTCGACCCGCTGCTGCGCAAGCCGTCCTTCGACCCCGGGCGGCGGCACACCGTCCCCTGGCAGTCGGGCATCACCGGCATCGCCTACAACCGCAAGAAGCTCGGCCGCGAGATCCGGCACACCTCGGACCTGTGGAAGGACGACCTGCGCGGCCGGGTCACCCTGCTGGCCGGGATGGACGAGGCCTTCTCCCTGCTGATGCAGGGCAACGGCACCGACGTCACCCGCTGGACCGCCGACGACTTCCACCGCATGGCCGACCGGCTGCGCGAGCTCGTCCGCACGAAGCACATCCGCCGCTTCACCGGCAACGACTACATCAAGGACCTGTCGTCCGGCGACGTGCTCGCCTGCCAGGCCTACTCCGGCGACATCATCCAGCTGCAGGCCGACAACCCCGACATCGAGTTCGTGGTGCCGGAGGAGGGGGCCGAGCTGTGGGCGGAGAGCATGATGATCCCGAACCTGGCGGCGCACAAGAGCAATGCCGAGCGGATCATCGACTACTACTACGAGCCGGAGGTGGCGGCCCGGCTGGCGGCCGCCGTCAACTACGTCTGCCCGGTGCCCGCGGCACGCGAGGTCCTGGCGGCGTCCAGGAACAAGGACGAGGCGGCCCTCGCGGAGAACCCGCTGGTCTTCCCGACGGAGGAGATGCGCAAGCGGCTCGCGACGGCACGGGACATGACGGCCAGGGAACGGCCCGAGTTCACGAGGACGTGGAACGAGATCGTGGGGCTGTGAGCGGGTGTCCTCAATCGCCGGACGGGCTGAAATCAGCCTGTCCGGCGATTGAGGACGAGCGGCGGAGCCGCGACAAGGGGGTCCGGGGGCGAAGCCCCCGGGAGGCCTCCACCGCGCGCAGGGTCCCGATGCGGTTCGTCGTGATCGAGTCGACCCCTGCGGCCAGCAGCCGCCGCATCGTGCGCCGCGTGTCCGCCGTCCACGCCGAGACCAGCAGGCCGTCCGCGTGGTTGCGGGCCACCAGCTCCGGACTCACCAGCCCGAAGCGGTAGTTGAGCCAGTGCGGCCGCACCTCCGCGAGGAGGTCCGGCCGGGGCGGGGCCAGCGTGGTCCAGGTCAGGACGATCTCCGCAGCGGTGTCCGCGCGGCGCACCGCGAGCATCGAGGGTGCGGCGCCGCAGTAGTAGACGCGCCCGGCCGCACCGGACGCGTGCACCTCGGCGACGGCAGCGGCGGCGGCCGACGGGTCGGGCAGGTCGATGAACAGCCGTGCCCCGTCGGCGACTTCGGCCGCCTCCGCGAGGGTCTCCCGCAGCGTCGGCACCCCGCCACCGGTCCGCTCGCGCACCTCGTCGGCGGTGAGCGCGCCCAGCGGCCGGTCCACGCCCCACAGCCGCTGCAGCGTCGCGTCGTGCAGCAGGACGGGCACCCCGTCGCGGGTCAGCCGGACGTCGATCTCCACCGCCCCGGCACCCGCCCGCACCGCGGAACGGATCGAGGGCAGGGTGTTCTCGCGGTGGACGTACGGGTCGCCGCGGTGGGCGACGGCGGTGAACGCGGTGGCCATGGTGCTCATTGTGGCGGATGCGGCGGGGCGGACGTCAGCCGCGCCAGGCCGCCGTGTAGGCGTCGATCTCCGCGGTGAGCGCCGCCCTGCCGGCCGCGTCCATGAACGAGGCCTCGACGGCGTTCTTGGCGAGGGCGGCGACGCCCGGGGCGTCGAGGTCCAGGAGGCGGGCGGCCACGCCGTACTCGGTGTTGAGGTCGGTGCCGAACATGGGCGGGTCGTCGCTGTTGATCGTCACCAGGACACCGGCGGAGACCATCTCCCGGACCGGGTGCTGCTCCAGGTCCTGCACGGCCCGGGTGGCGAGGTTGGAGGTGGGGCAGACCTCCAGCGGGATGCGGTGCTCCGCTAGGTGGGCCAGCAGCTTCGGGTCCTGCGGGGCGCTGGTGCCGTGGCCGATGCGCTCGGCGCGCAGCTCGGTGAGGGCGTCCCAGATCGTCTGCGGGCCCGTCGTCTCGCCGGCGTGCGGGACGCTGTGCAGCCCGGCCGCGATGGCGCGGTCGAAGTACGGCTTGAACTGCGGCCGCGGGACGCCGATCTCGGGGCCGCCGAGCCCGAACGAGACCAGGCCGTCCGGCTTCAGGTCGCACGCGATCCGGGCCGTCTCCTCGGCGGCCTCCAGCCCGGCCTCGCCGGGGATGTCGAAGCACCAGCGCAGCACCACGCCCAGCTCGGACTCCGCCGCCTTGCGGGCGTCCTCGATCGCCTCCACGAAGGCCGCGTCGGGGATGCCGCGGCGGGTGGAGCTGTAGGGGGTGACGGTCAGCTCGGCGTAGCGGATGTTCTGCCGCGCCATGTCGCGGGCGACCTCATACGTCAGCAGGCGCACGTCCTCGGCGTCGCGGATCAGGTCGACCACGGACAGGTAGACCTCGATGAAGTGCGCGAAGTCGCGGAAGGTGAAGAAGTCGGCCAGCGCCTCGGGGTCGGTCGGCACCGGGGAGTCGGGGTGCCGGGCGGCCAGTTCGGCGACGATGCGCGGCGACGCGGAGCCCACGTGGTGCACATGCAGTTCCGCTTTCGGCAGTCCTGCGATGAACGGGTCGAGTGCGGACATGCGGGCCTCCAGGGCTGTTGGCGCGGCTGGTGCGACTGCCCGTCATCGTATGCGGGGCGGGCACGGGGCCCTTCCTCAGGCCTTAGCATGACGGGGTACCGAGTGGGGAGGACCATGTCCGGCAAGGACGGCAACAGCGAAGCACAGCAGGAGCAGCGGGAGCAGAACCCGTGGGCTCCGCCCGGGGAACGGGTCTCGCTGGACAAACCGGACACCGCGGCGGTGCCACCGCAGGCGCCGGCCGGGGGAGAGGCCCCGGCAGCCGCTTCCGACGCCGCTCCGGTGCAGGACGCCGCCGCAGCCGCCGCCGTCGGCGACGGTCCGGCGGGTCAGGCCGGTCCCGTGGGTCAGGCCAGTCCTGCCGATCCTCCTGTTCCTGCCGGTCCGCAGGCCGTGCCGCCGATACCGCAGGCCCCGACCGGGCCGGGCACACCGAGCGCGTACCAGGGCGGGCCGTACGGCCTGCACCCCCAACAGCCCTACTGGCAGGGCGGCATACCCGGCCCGCACCCGCAGCACCCCCAAGGGCCGTACGCCCCCGGGCCGTACGGGTACGGGCAGCCGGTCTACGGCACCGCGTGGGGCGCCCCCGGCTGGCAGCCCGGGCCGAGGCCCGACAACGCCCTCGGCACCGCAGCCCTGGTGCTCGGCATCGTCGGCATCGTCTTCTCGCCGACGATCGTGTTCGGCGTCATCCTCGGGGTGCTGGCCATCGTGCTCGGCGCGATCGGCCGCAACAAGGCGAAGACCGGCCTGGCCGCCAACGGCGGGCAGGCGCTGGCCGGGCTGGTGCTCGGCGGCGCGGCGCTCCTCGCCACCGCACTGATGCTCGCCCTCTACATCACGGCCGCGAGCCACCACGGCAGCCGCCTCCCCGACGAGGACCCCGACGCCACCTACGGCGCCTATATGCACCGGCCGGCCGCGTCCGGACCGCTGATGCTCCCCGTCAGGCGCTGACGCGCCTCCATCAGGGCGAAGCCCAGCAGATTCAGCCCGCGCCACTGCGCGGGATCCTGCGCCCGCTCGTCGTCGGCGGCCAGCCCGATGCCCCAGACCCGGTCCAGCGGGCTGGCCTCCACCAGCACCCGGTCGCCCGTGCCCAGCAAGTAGGCGCGCAGCTCCGGGTGCTGTGCGAACTTGTGGACGCTGCCCTGCACGACCAGCTCGAAGCGGTGCCGGCGCCACTGCTCCTCGTCGAAGCCGCGCACCGAACGGCCCGCGTCCTTGGCCTGTTTGGGATGGGCCGCTGCCAGCGCCGCGGCCTCCGCCTCGGCGTCGCCGAAGAGCTGCGCCTTGCCCGCCATCATCCAGTGCTCGGCCGTGGCGTAGACCGTGCCGTCCACCGTGAAGGGCGACGGCCACCACTGGCTGAAGCACCCCGGACCCACGCTCCCGTCGCGGCGCGGGCGGTGCCCCCAGAAGTGCACGTACCTCACGCGCTCGCCCCGCCGGACGGCTGCCGTCAGCTCCGCCGCCGAACGGGCGGCGTGCGGTTGATTCTCCCCCGTGTCGTTCATGCCGGCCATTCTTGCAGCGACCTCTGACAACACACCGATTCCGTCGTCGAGTTAAGAAACTGCTACGGAATCCCTTGTTGTTACCGCATTGCTCTGTCAGGATCGGCAATCAATTCCGGTCGGTCGATGCGGAGGAGAGTGCGTGGTGCGGGAACGGTTCGACGCGGAGGGGCGCTTCACCGGGGGCGTCCAGTACATCGGCGGCCGGCTGCGGCCGGGCACCTCGGGCCGTGCGCACGCGGTCGTCGACCCCGCCACCGGCGCGGAGGTCCTGCGCTGCGAACTGGCCGGACCGGCCGACGTGGACGCGGCCGTGGCCGCCGCCGGGCGGGCCTTCCCCGGGTGGGCCGGGGCCACGCCGGGCGAACGCTCCGACGCGCTGCACCGCTTCGCCACCGAACTCGCCGCACAGGCACGGGACTTCGCGCACGCCGAGTCGCTCCAGTGCGGCAAACCCCTGCGGCTCAGCGCCGAGTTCGACGTCCCGGGCACGGTGGACAACACCGCCTTCTTCGCCGGGGCCGCCCGGCACCTGGAGGGCAGGGCGGCCGGCGAGTACAGCGCGGACCACACCTCGTACATCCGGCGCGAACCGGTCGGCGTCGTCGGTTCGATCGCCCCCTGGAACTACCCGCTGCAGATGGCGGCCTGGAAGGTGCTCCCCGCCGTCGCGGCGGGCAACACCGTCGTCCTCAAGCCCGCCGAACTCACCCCGCTCACCTCGCTGATGTTCGCGCAGGCGGCCACCGCGGCCGGCATCCCGGACGGCGTGGTCAACGTCGTCACGGGCGCCGGACCGGACGCGGGCGAACACCTCGTGCGCCACCCGGCGGTCGCGATGACCTCCTTCACCGGCTCCACCGCCGTCGGCAGACGCGTCGCCGAACTCGCCACCGCCTCCGTCAAACGCCTCCACCTCGAACTCGGCGGCAAGGCCCCCTTCGTCGTCTTCGACGACGCCGACCTGGAGGCGGCCGTCCACGGCGCCGTGGCGGGCTCGCTGATCAACACCGGCCAGGACTGCACCGCCGCCACGCGCGCGTACGTCCAACGGCCGTTGTACGAGGCGTTCGTCGCGGGAGTCGCCGACCTGATGGCCTCCGTCCGCCTCGGCGACCCCTTCGACCCCGCGACCGACCTCGGCCCGCTCGTCTCGCACGCCCAGCGGGACCGCGTCGCGGGGTTCGTCGACCGGGTGCGCACGTACGCCACCGTGGTCACCGGGGGCACGGCGCCCGGGGGCGAACTGGCGGCCGGTGCGTACTACCGGCCCACCCTGGTCACCGGTGCCCCGCAGGACAGCGAGATCGTCCAGGCCGAGGTCTTCGGCCCGGTGCTGGCCGTGCTGCCCTTCGACACCGACGACGAGGGCCTCGCTCTGGCCGGCGACACCCCGTACGGGCTGGCCGCCTCCGCCTGGACGCGCGACGTCTACCGCGCGGGCCGGGCCACCCGGGAGATCCGGGCCGGCTGCGTATGGATCAACGACCACATCCCGATCGTCAGCGAGATGCCGCACGGCGGCTTCCGGGCCTCCGGCTTCGGGAAGGACATGTCGGCCTACTCGTTCGACGAATACACGCAGGTCAAGCACGTTATGTACGACAACACCGCCATCGCCCGCAAGGACTGGCACCGCACCGTCTTCGGGGTGCGCTGAGCCCTCGGTTCAGGGGCGGTTCATCCGGTATCAGACACACATGTCCCCGGCAGCGGCACGCCCGTACAAAAGTGCACCCAGGCGTATGTCACTGTTACGTGTTCTCCGTCCCCGCGAACCCCCTGGACCCAGCCCCATGACGACCACCGCACCGGCCGGCACCAGCGGCACCGATGTCCGCCTCACCGGCATCAGCAAGGCCTACGGCTCCTTCACCGCCGTGCACCCCCTGGACCTCTCCGTCCCCGCGGGCTCGTTCTTCGCGCTCCTCGGTGCCTCCGGCTGCGGCAAGACCACCACGCTCCGCATGATCGCCGGCCTGGAGGAGCCCAGCACCGGCACCGTGGAGCTGGCCGGCAGGAACGTCACCGGTCTGCCCGCCTACAAGCGGCCTGTCAACACCGTCTTCCAGAGCTACGCGCTCTTCCCGCACCTGGACATCTACGAGAACGTCGCCTTCGGCCTGCGCCGCCGGGGCGTCAAGTCGGTGAAGAAACAGGTGGACGAGATGCTCGAGCTCGTCCAGCTCGGCGATCTGGCCCGCCGCAAGCCGCAGCAGCTCTCCGGCGGACAGCAGCAGCGCGTCGCCGTCGCCCGCGCCCTGATCAACCACCCGCAGGTGCTGCTGCTCGACGAGCCCCTCGGCGCCCTGGACCTCAAGCTGCGCCGCCAGATGCAGCTGGAGCTCAAGCGCATCCAGCACGAGGTCGGCATCACGTTCATCCACGTCACCCACGACCAGGAGGAGGCCATGACCATGGCCGACACGGTGGCGGTCATGAACGCCGGCCGGATCGAGCAGCTCGGCGCCCCCGCGGACCTCTACGAGACCCCGCGCACCACCTTCGTCGCCAACTTCCTCGGCACGTCCAACCTCATCACCGCCGACGTCCTCGACACGTCCGGCGACGACATCCTTCTGCGGGCCTCCCATACCAAACTCGCCCTTCCGGCGACACGATGTACAGCCGGCGCCCGCACGGGCGAGAAGCTCCTGGTCGGCATACGGCCGGAAAAGATCACGCTCACCCACGCCGACGACGCGGGCAGCATCCCCGACGGCCGCAACCGGATCACCGGCCGGATCACCGAGTCGAGCTTCACCGGCGTCGCCACCCAGTACCTCGTCGACAGCCCCGCCGCCTCCGGCCTGTCGGTCTACGAGCAGAACATCGAGCGCGACTCCCGCCTGGTCCCCGGCGCCGAGGTCGTCCTGCACTGGAACCCCGGCCACAGCTTCGGCCTGGACGCCGCCCAGAACATCGAGGCCGGCACCGACGTGGAAGCGGAGGGCGCAGGATGACCCTCACGACCACCGCCGGCGAGCAGACGGCGTCCAGTGCCGGCACCGCCCGCCGCAAGAAGCTCGTCCCCTACTGGCTGCTGGTCCCCGGCATCCTCTGGCTGCTCGTCTTCTTCGCCGCCCCGCTCGTCTACCAGGCCTCCACCTCCCTGCAGACCGGATCGCTCGAAGAGGGCTTCAAGCTCACCTGGCACTTCGGCACCTACGCCGACGCATTGAGCGAGTACTACCCGCAGTTCCTGCGCTCGGTCGGCTACGCGACCGCCGCCACCGCGCTGTGCCTGCTGCTCGGTTACCCGCTGGCGTACCTCATCGCCTTCCGCGCGGGCCGCTGGCGCAACCTGCTGATGATCTTGGTCATCGCACCGTTCTTCACCAGCTTCCTGATCCGCACCCTCGCCTGGAAGACGATCCTGTCCGACGGCGGCATGGTCGTCTCCACACTCGACTCGCTGCACGTCCTCGGCCTGACCGACGCGCTCGGCCTCACCGAGGGCCACCGGGTGCTGGCCACCCCGCTCGCCGTCGTCTGCGGACTGACCTACAACTTCCTGCCGTTCATGATCCTGCCGCTCTACACCTCGCTGGAACGCATCGACAGTCGGCTCCACGAGGCCGCCGGCGACCTCTACGCCCGGCCGTTGACCACCTTCCGCAAGGTGACCTTCCCGCTGTCCATGCCGGGCGTCGTCGCCGGCACGCTGCTGACGTTCATCCCCGCCGCGGGCGACTACATCAACGCCGAACTGCTCGGCTCCACCGACCAGAAGATGATCGGCAACGTCATCCAGTCCCAGTTCCTGCGCGTCCTGGACTACCCGACCGCAGCTGCCCTGTCCTTCATCCTCATGGCCGCGATCCTCGCCCTGGTCACGCTCCACATCCGCAAGTCCGGGACGGAGGAACTGGTCTGATGGCTCCTCTGGCCACCCCCGCACGCTGGCTGCGCCGCCACCTCGTGGTGATCGCGGGCCTGGGCACGCTCGGCTATCTGCTGCTGCCCAACGTCGTCGTGACGGTCTTCTCCTTCAACAAGCCCAACGGCCGCTTCAACTACCAGTGGCAGCGCTTTTCCACGGACGCCTGGACGCACCCCTGCGGCGTCGCCGACCTGTGCGGCTCGCTCTCGCTCAGCCTGCGCATCGCCGTCTGGGCCACGTTCGGCGCGACCGTCCTGGGCACGGCCATCGCCTTCGCGCTGGCCCGCTACCGGTTCCGCGCCCGCTCGGGCGTCAGCACCCTGATCTTCCTGCCGATGGCCATGCCCGAGGTCGTCATGGCCGCCTCGCTGGCCACCCTCTTCCTCAACATGGGCATCAGCTTCGGCTTCTGGACCGTCCTCATCGCCCACATCACCTTCTGCCTCAGCTTCGTGGTGACGGCCGTCAAGGCCCGCGTGATGAGCATGGACCCGCGCCTGGAGCAGGCCGCGCAGGATCTCTACGCCTCCCCGCTGCAGACCTTCCTGCGGGTCACCCTGCCCATCGCCGCCCCCGGCATCGCCGCGGGCGCGCTGCTCTCCTTCGCCCTGTCCTTCGACGACTTCATCATCACCAACTTCAACGCCGGCTCGAGTGTGACCTTCCCCATGTACGTCTGGGGAGCCGCACAACGGGGCACCCCCGTTCAAATCAATGTCATCGGAACGGCGATGTTCGCCATCGCCGTGCTGTGCGTCCTCGCCGGACAACTGGTCGGGAGACGCCGAAAAAGGAGCTGAGAACCATGGCCTCCAGTGCCATGCTGCATTCTTCCGGGGGAAACCCCCGGCCCCCCGCTGCCAAAGCACTTTCCGATGCCGCACTGCGGCCCTACTGGCTCGACGACCCCTCCCGGCCGGACGCACTCCCCGCGCTCGTCGGCGACGAACACTGCGACCTGCTCGTCGTCGGCGGCGGCTACTCCGGACTGTGGACCGCGCTCCTCGCGAAGGAGCGCGCCCCCGGCCGGGACGTCGTCCTCATCGAGGCCCAGGAGACCGCCTGGGCCGCCTCCGGCCGCAACGGCGGCTTCTGCTCCGCCTCCCTCACCCACGGCTGGGCCAACGGCGCAGCCCGCTGGCCCGACGAGCTCGTCAAACTTGAACAGCTCGGCCATCACAACCTCGACGCCCTCGAAGCCGACCTCGTCCGGCACGGCATCGACTGCGACTTCGAACGCACCGGCGAGATAGACGTCGCCACCGCCCCGCACCAGGTCCTGGAGCTCCAGGAGGCCGCCGAGGAGGCCGCCTCGCTCGGCGTGACCGGCCACGAATTCCTCGACCGCGACGCCCTGCGCGCCGAAGTGGACTCCCCGACCTTCCTCGGCGGCCTCTGGAACCGCACCGGCGTGGCCATGCTGCACCCCGCCCGGCTCGCCTGGGGCCTCAAGCGCGCGTGCCTCCGCGCCGGAGTGCGGATCTACGAGCACACGCCCGGCACCCGGTTCTCCTCGCGCGGCGCCGGGGTGGCCGTGGGCACGCCCTACGGCCGCGTCTTCGCCCGGTACGCCGCCCTCGCGACCAACGCCTTTCCCAGCCTGGTGAAGCGCCTGCGCCCGTACATCGCACCGGTCTACGACTACGCCCTGATGACCGAGCCGCTCACGGCGGAGCAGCTCGCCTCCGTGGGCTGGAAGCGCCGCCAGGGCCTGAGCGACAGCGCCAACCACTTCCACTACTTCCGCATCACCGCGGACGGCCGCATCCTGTGGGGCGGTTACGACATCGTCTACCGCTACGGCGGCGGCGTGCGCGCCGAGTACGACCACCACCCGGCCACGTACCAGCGCCTGGCCGAGAACTTCTTCCACTGCTTCCCGCAGCTGGACGGTGTGCGCTTCACGCACACGTGGGGCGGAGCGATCGACACGTGCTCGCGCTTCTCGGCGTTCTTCGGCACCGCGCACGGCGGCCGGGTCGCCTATGCGCTCGGCTACACGGGACTGGGCGTCGGCGCGACGCGCTTCGGCGCGGAGGTGATGCTCGACCTGCTGGCCGGCGAACGCACCGAGCGGACCGGCCTGGAGATGGTGCGCAGCAAGCCGCTGCCGTTCCCGCCGGAGCCGGTGCGGTCGATGGGCATCGGCATCACCCAGTGGGCGATGACGCGCGCCGACCACAACGGCGGCCGGCGGAACCTGTGGCTGCGCGCGATGGACAAAGTGGGGCTCGGTTTCGACAGCTGAGGGCCAGCCCCCACAGCACCATCCCCGCCACGCACCACGCCCCCGCCACGTCCAGCGGCCAGTGGTAGCCGCAGCGGACCAGGCCCGCGCCGACGGCGGCGTTCAGCAGCGCGTACCCGGCGGCGGCCCACCGGGAGCCCCGGAACAGCAGCAGCACGGCGGCCCCGTACGCCACCGCCGCCGTGGCCGCGTGGCCCGACGGGAAGAAGCCCTCGTGGACGCCGGCCATGGGCGGCGGGCCGGGGCGCGCGATCCAGGTCTTGAGCGGGACGACCAGTGCCGGCACCGCCGCCATCGCCAGTGCGGCGGCGAGCGGCGGCAGCCACGGCCGGGCCGCGGAGCGCCGGAAGCGCAGGAACCACACGAGCACGGCAGCGACGAGGACCGGCACCGCCACCGTCGCGTTGCCCAGGTCGGCGAGGAAGCCGGCGAGGGGCCGCGGAAAGGCGGAGCCGGCGACGGCCCGGCCCAGGCGCTCGTCGAGCGTGCGCAGCGGGCCGTGCGCGGCGACCTGCCAGGCCGTCAGCGCGAGGACCAGCACGCAGGCGAGGGGGAAAACGCGAGAAGACGGCGACCCCGGAACCGGGGGGATGGTTCCGGAGTCGCCGTTCCGGCCGTCGGACCGCGCGCCCCGGGGGGTGTGGAACGAGCGGCCGTTCGATCGGTGAGGATGCCCGGGGCCTGCGGCCCCGGTGGTGTGCGCGATGGCACGGACCGACCGGCGCTGGGGAGGCACCGGCTCGGCGTCGCCCGCAGTCTCCTGCGGGCCGGGTGTTGCGTTCATCTGAAGAAACCGTACGGCAGGCAAGAGGGGGCGGAGAAGCCGGATCACCCGTCCACCACCCGCCCCGCACAGGTTCTTCACTCACTCACAAGGGGCGCACATGGGGCTCACAGACGCGCGAACGCCGCCTCGATGATGTCCAGGCCCTCGTTCAGCAGGTCCTCGCCGATGACCAGCGGGGGCAGGAAGCGCAGCACGTTGCCGTAGGTGCCGCAGGTGAGCACGATCAGGCCCTCCGCGTGGCAGGCCTTCGCCAGCGCACCGGCCGCCGCGGCGTCGGGCTCCTTCGTGCCGGGCTTCACCAGCTCGATGGCGATCATGGCGCCGCGGCCGCGGATGTCTCCGATGCCGGCGTGCTTCTCCTGCATGGCCGCCAGGCGGCCCTTCATGATCTCCTCGATGCGCTTGGCCTTGGCGTTGAGGTCCAGCTCGCGCATGGTCTCGATCGAGCCGAGCGCCGCCGCGCACGCCACCGGGTTGCCGCCGTAGGTGCCGCCGAGGCCGCCCGCGTGCGCCGCGTCCATGATCTCCGCGCGGCCCGTGACGGCCGCCAGCGGCAGACCGCCCGCGATGCCCTTGGCGGTGGTGATCAGGTCGGGGACGATGCCCTCGTCCTCGCAGGCGAACCACTGGCCGGTGCGGCAGAAGCCGGACTGGATCTCGTCCGCGACGAAGACGATGCCGTTGTCCTTGGCGAACTGCGCGATCGCCGGGAGGAAGCCCTTGGCCGGCTCGATGAAGCCGCCCTCGCCGAGCACCGGCTCGATGATGATCGCGGCGACGTTGTCCGCGCCCACCTGCTTGGTGATCATGTCGATGGCCGCGGCGGCCGCCTCGGGACCGCAGTTCTCCGGGCCGGTCGGCCAGCGGTAGCCGTAGGCCAGCGGGGCGCGGTAGACCTCGGGCGCGAACGGGCCGAAGCCGTGCTTGTACGGCATGTTCTTGGCGGTGAGCGCCATCGTCAGGTTCGTCCGGCCGTGGTAGCCGTGGTCGAAGACGACGACCGCCTGGCGCTTGGTGTACGCACGGGCGATCTTGACCGCGTTCTCGACGGCCTCCGCACCGGAGTTGAACAGCGCCGACTTCTTGGCGTGGTCGCCCGGCGTCAGCTCGGCGAGCTGCTCGCAGACCTCCACGTAACCCTCGTACGGGGTCACCATGAAACAGGTGTGGGTGAAGTCGGCGAGCTGTGCGGACGCGCGGCGCACCACGGCCTCCGCGCTGGCGCCGACCGAGGTCACGGCGATGCCGGAGCCGAAGTCGATCAGGGAGTTGCCGTCCACGTCCTCCAGGACGCCACCGCCCGCGCGGACGGTGAACACCGGCAGCGTCGAGCCCACGCCGCCGGCCACCACGGCGGTGCGGCGGGCCTGGAGCTCCAGCGACTTCGGGCCGGGGATCGCGGTCACGAGGCGGCGCTCCTGGGGGAGGGCCGCGCCTCCGGTCTTGTCGGTCATGAGGGGCTCCCGAGGGGTGGATGGACGGGCTTTCCCCCGCAGGCTAGGGGCGGCGGCCGCAGCCGGGCATGTTCCGTTCGGGAGAAGTACGCGCGTCGCGTTGTCCGTACCGGATATGGCGGACCGGCACGGCGGGGAAAACGCCGGTAGGTTGAGCCGGTCGGAGACGTCGGACACACGCGGGCGCGAGAGGGCCGGCGGGGGGCGAGGGGCAGTGATGGACACCGAGGGCACGCACGACGCACCCGGCACCCGGCACGACCGGGTGCCGCGCCCCCCCGAGCCGCCCGCCGCACCACCGGTGCCACCGCGCCCCGCCGCCCTGCCCGAGGCGCCCGCCGGCCCCGTCGTGCCGCCGCCGTTCCTCACCTGGCTGCGCACCCCGCGCCCGGCCGCCGAACCCGGCATCTGGCGCTACGGGCACCGGCCCAAACCGCCGGAGGAGCCCGACCGCATCCCCGGCCGGCAGCTGTTCAGCGGCGCGCTGATCTCGCTGCTCTGCGGCTGGCTGCTGTGGTCCCTGCTGTGGAACGGCTACCTCGGCAGCTACTGGGTGTGGCCGCTGTACGCGCTGACGCCCGACTCCTGGCACCACGGCATGGTCGCCGTCTGGACCGTCTACATCTACTACGGCCTCTGCCTGCTCGTGCTCGTCGTCGTCTTCGGCCGCCTCGGCCGCTGGCCCCAGGTCTGGCGCCGCTGGGCCGTGCCCGCCCTGCGCCGGCTGTGGGACGACTCCGGCAACCCGCCGCCGGTCGCCCCCGCGCCGCAGGAGGACCCCGCCGAGTGGCCGCTGCTGCGCGCCGCCGGGGCGCACGACGCCGCCGACCGGCTGGCGGCGGACGCGCAGGCCGGGCTGATGAGCGACGTCGACCACGCCCGCATCGAGCGCGCCTGGCAGTCCGTCCGCAGCCGGCCCGGCCGCCTCGCCTCCTTCACCGACACCGTGCTGCGGCACGGTGCCGCGGCCTGCGCCCACCCGTCGGGCGCGCGCGACCTGCCCGTACGCGCCGCCCCGCACGACCTGATCACCCGTCAGGTACGGCTGGGCGCCGCTGCCGTGGACCCGCGCAACCCCTACGAGCACCGCGGCGCGGGCTGCGCCCTCGACCCCGCCCTGCTCGGCACGTCCCTGCTCGCCGTCGGCCCGCCCGGCTGCGGCAAGACCGCCCGCCTGGTGCGGCCCGTCCTGGAGTCCCTGTGCCTGCAGTCCCTCGCCGGGCGGGCCGCGGTCGTCGCCGTCGGCGCGGCGGGCGCACCGCTCGCCCCGGACGAGGCCTTCGACGTCGTCGTGAAGATCGGACGCCCCGACTCCGCCTACGACCTCGACCTGTACGGCGGCACCGACGACCCCGACGAGGCGGCCGGCGTCCTCGCCGAGGGCCTCGTCGGCGACCTCGCCCCCGGCACCCCCGGCGAGGACGGCCGGCGCGCCGCCACCGCCCTGGCCCAGCTCCTCGGCCCCTTCCGGGCCGTCCACGGCCGCTTCCCGTCCGTCCCCGAACTGCGCGAACTGCTCGACGGCTCCGCCGCGGCCCTCGACACGCTGCGCGCCGCGCTCAAGACGGGCGGGCACGACGCGCTCGCCCGCGAACTCGACGCGCGCGAACGGCAGGCACAGCGCCCCGGCGACGCCGGATCCCTGCTCGCCGACCGGCTCGCCCTCCTCGACCGGCCCGCCTTCGCCGGCTTCTTCGGCACCTCCGACCCCGCCCGCACCTTCTCGCTGCGCGCCCTCGAACACCCGCTGCGCGTACGGATCGACCTCCCCGAACGCGGGCACGCCGAGGCCTCCCGGATGCTCGCCCGGCTCGTCCTCGCCCAGTTCACCGAGTGCGCCGCCGGGCGCGCCGACCGCTCGCTGTTCGCCTGCCTCGTCCTCGACGACGCCACCCGCACCGTCACCCCCGAGTCCGTCCGCGGGCTGCAGCGGCTGCGCTCCGCCCACGCGGGCGCCGTGCTCACCCTGCGCACACTCGACGACGTGCCCGAGACGCTGCGCAGCGCCCTGCTCGGCGCGGTCGGCTGCCGGATGGCCTTCTCCGGCGTGACCACCTGGGACGGTGCGCGCTTCGCCGAGGTGTGGGGCAAGGAGTGGGTCGAGGCCCGCGACGTCACCGACCGGCAGATCATCGCCCACGAGCCGTTCACCCGGGCCACGCACGTCGTGCGGCGCATCGTCACCGGCCGGGCCGTCACCGCGCAGTCGGTGACCGTCCGCAAGGTGGAGCGGGAGCGCTGGTCCGCGTCCGAGCTGGCGCACGGGGTGCCCGCCGGGCACGCGGTGCTGTCCGTGACGTCCGTGCGCGGCGAGAGCGCGCCTCCGGTGCTGGTGGACCTGGAGGGGTGACTCCTTGGTGACATGTCGCCCATTGCTCCACTGAGGCAGAATCGGTGACAGCCGTTCATACGGGACGGCAGTGTTCTTTCAGGTTGCTCCACCGAAGGTGCCATGCCCCCCACGCTCGCCTCGCTCGTCCACCACTCCGCGCTCAAGCTCGGCGTCCTCGCCGGGCGGGACCGGCTGGACACGCCCGTCCGCTGGGCGCACGTGAGCGAGCTGCCCGACCCCGTGCCGTGGATGGACGGCGGCGAACTGCTGCTGACCACCGCCCTGCAGATCGACGCCGAGGACCCGGCGGCGGCCCGCGGCTACGTCCACCGCCTGGCCCGGGCCGGGGTCGTGGGCCTGGGCTTCGCGGTCGGCGTCAACTACGAGCAGGTGCCCGGGGCGCTCGTCGAGGCGGCGGAGGCCGAGGGGCTGCCGCTGCTGGAGGTGCCCCGCCGCACCCCGTTCATCGCCATCACCAAGGCCGTCTCCGCGGCCATCGCCGCCGACCAGTACCGGGCGGTGACCGCGGGCTTCGAGGCCCAGCGCGAACTGACCCGCGCCGCACTGGGCCCCGAGGGGCCCGCCGCCCTCCTGGCCCGGCTCGCCGCTCACCTCGACGGATGGGCCGCGCTGTACGACGCCTCCGGCGCCGTCGTGGCCGCCGCGCCCGACTGGGCGGCACGCCGGGCGGCCCGGCTCGGCGTGGACGTCGGGCGCCTGAAGGAGAAGCCCGCGCCCGCCACGGCGGTCGTCGGCTCCGTGACCGAAGGGGCCGACGAGGAGGGCGGCGACCGCGTCGAGCTGCAGTCCCTCGGCTCCGGGCGGCGCGCCCGGGGCGTGCTGGCCGTCGGCACCGGCGCACCCCTGGGCACGGCCGAGCGCTACGCGGTGCAGTCCGCGATCGCACTCCTCACCCTCACCACCGAGCGCTCCCGCGCGCTTCAGGACGCCGAACAGCGGCTCGGCGCGGCCGTGCTGCGCATGCTGCTCGCAGGGGAGCCGGACCATGCGCGCGCCGTCGCGGGGGAACTGTACGGAACCCTGCTGGACGCGCCCTTCCGGGTGCTCGTCGCCGAGGCCGCGGCTCCTGCGGAGGGCTCGGGCGTCGTTGCGCCGGCCGATCCGCTCGGGGCGCTGGCGGATGCGGTGGACACCGCGGCGAGCCGGGGGGCCGAGGCGGTACTCGCCGTCCCCGAGGGCGGGCGGCTCGTGGTCCTCGCGCCCGACGAGGGTGCGGCGGTGGCCGTGTGCGCAGGGATCCCCGGCGTCGCGGTGGGGCTCTCCGCACCGGCGGGACCGGCGGGGGCCGCGGCCGCGCACCGGCAGGCCGAACAGGCCCTGTCCGTGGCCCGGCGTCGGGGCCGCGCCCTGGTGGAGCACGAGGACGTCGCCGCCGGCTCCGTTCTGCCGCTGCTCGCCGACGACGCGGTACGGGCCTTCGCGGACGGCATGCTGCGGGCCCTGCGGCAGCACGACGAGACCGGGCGCGGCGACCTGGTCCGCTCGCTCCACGCGTGGCTCTCCCGCCACGGCCAGTGGGACGCCGCTGCCGCGGATCTGGGGGTGCACCGGCATACGCTGCGCTACCGCATGCGGAGGGTCGAGGAGATCCTCGGCCGGTCGTTGGACGACCCCGACGTGCGGATGGAGCTGTGGCTGGCCCTCAAGGCGACGGGGTCGCCATCCGGTGCGGGGGAGGCCTGACCGCACCCCGGTGGGGGTCGAGGGGGCGCCCGCCCCCTTGCTCCCGCCGCAACGGTGAGCAACCACGACGGCGGAGTCCGGCGGTGCCGAACCGTCCGTACCCCGTCCGCCCCGCCCCGTGGGCCCGCCGCCACCCGGCGGCCGGTACCCGGGGACCCCGAACCTTCCAGTGCGGCACCCCGTGCCGCCCCACCGCTCCACCGCGGACAAACGGGCCCGGCCCGCAGGCCCCCTACCGTGGGGGAACCACATCGCACACCACCACTTGGGAAGGGGCCGGGACTGTGACTGACGCTGCCCCGCGCGGATTCTGGCTGGCCGGCCGCGAGGCCACCGGCGAGGAGTCCTTCGAGGTCACGAACTCCTGGGACGGCCGTCTCGTCGGCACCGTGAGCGTGCCCACCGAGGCGCAGGTCGAGGAGGCCGTCGCCGCCGCGCACGCCGTGCGGGACGAGTTCGCGGCGACGCCCGCGCACATACGCACCGCGGCCCTCGACCACGTCGCCCGGCGGCTGACCGAGCGCGCCGAGGAGATCGCCCTGCTGATCTCCGCCGAGAACGGCAAGCCCGTCAAGTGGGCCCGCGGCGAGGTCGGCCGCGCCGTCTCCGTCTTCCGCTGGGCCGCCGAGGAGGCCCGCCGCTTCAACGCGGGCGACGCCCAGCGCCTGGACACCGACGCGGGCGGCACCGGCCGCCTCGCCCTGACCCGCCGCTTCCCCCGCGGCACCGTCCTCGGCATCGCGCCGTTCAACTTCCCGCTCAACCTGAGCGCGCACAAGGTCGCCCCGGCCATCGCCGTCGGCGCCCCGATCATCCTCAAGCCGGCCCCGGCCACCCCGCTCTCCTCGCTCGTCCTGGGCGAGATCCTGGCCGAGACGGACCTGCCCGCCGGCTCCTGGAGCGTGCTCCCGGTCCCCAACGACCGGATGCCCGCGCTCGTCCAGGACGAGCGCCTGCCGGTCATCTCCTTCACCGGCTCCGGCCCCGTCGGCTGGTCGATCCTCGACTCCGCCCCGCGCAAGCACGTCACCCTGGAGCTCGGCGGCAACGGCGCGGCCGTCGTCCTGGCCGACTGGTCCTCCGAGCAGGACCTCGACCGGGCGGCCCAGCGCATCGCCACCTTCTCCAACTACCAGGGCGGCCAGTCCTGCATCTCGGTGCAGCGCGTCATCGCCGACGCCTCGCTCTACGAGCGCCTGGTGCCCAAGGTCGTGGCCGCCGTCGAGGCCCAGGTCACCGGCGACCCGTCGGACGACGCCACCGACGTCGGCCCGCTCGTCAGCGAGGACGCGGCCAAGCGCGTCGAGGCCTGGGTCGACGAGGCGGTCGAGGCGGGCGCGAAGCTGCTCACGGGCGGCAAGCGGGACGGCGCCACCTACGCCCCGACCGTGCTCGCGGACGTCCCCGCCGGGGTCACCATCGCGTGCGAGGAGGTCTTCGGGCCGGTCCTCACGCTCAGCCGCGTCGACGGCGAGAAGGCCGCCTTCGCCGCCGTCAACGACTCCCCGTACGGCCTGCAGGCGGGCGTGTTCACGCACGACCTGCAGACCGCCTTCCGCGCGCACCGCGCGCTGGAGACCGGCGGCGTCATCATCGGCGACGTGCCGTCGTACCGGGCCGACCAGATGCCGTACGGCGGCGCCAAGCAGTCGGGTGTCGGGCGCGAGGGCGTGCGGTACGCGATGGACGACTACACGTACGAGCGGGTGCTCGTGCTCACGGGGCTCGATCTCTGAGTTCTTCGGCTGCGGGTCGGCTTTGGTTGCTCGCGCCCACGCGGCGAAGCCGCATATCAGAACTGCCCCGCGCCCCCTTGGGGGCGCGGGGTTCCGTCAACCTGTGCGGTAGTCCTGCAACCCCCGCAGTAGGCGGCACTGCCTCCGTATGACCGATGTCCGGTCGTCCGCAACGCCGTTACGCTCCGGTGATGCGGAAACGTGTCGCGGCGCTCGACGTGCCGCTGGCGGCCGGACTCGCAGTCGTCGCCCTGCTGTTGGGGCACGAGCCGCCCCCCGAGGGCTGGCGTCACCTGGACCCGGGCGGTTACGCGCTCACCGTCGCGCTCTACGCGACACTCGTGTTCCGCAGGCGCGCGCCGGTGGCCGTCTTCGCCGCCCTGCACGCCCTGTGGCTGCTCCACATCGCCCTCGGCTACTGGCCGGTGGTCGAGTCCGCGGGCGCCATGCTCGCCTTCTACACGGTCGCCGCGTCCCGCCCGCCACGGGTCGCCGCCGCGTGCGCCGTGGTGCTCTTCGCGGTCTGGATGCTGGCAGGCCTCTCCAACCCCGATCACAGCGACATGCGGACCGTCGCCGCGCAGAGCGTCCTGGTCCCCCTGGTCTTCTGGTGGTTCGGTCACGCGGCCCGGCAACTGGCCGAGCGCAACGTCCAGTTGTCGGCCGTCACCGCGCAACTGCGCCGCGAGCAGGCCGAGAACGCCCGGCGCGCCGTCGCCGAGGAACGCGTCCGCATCGCCCGCGAGCTCCACGACGTCGTCGCCCACCACATGTCCGTGATATCCGTTCAGGCCGGGCTCGCCCACTACGTCTTCACCAGCGACGCCGACACCGCCCGCGCCGCCCTGGGCACGATTTCGGCCACCAGTGGCGAGGCCCTCGAAGAGCTCCGCCGGCTGCTGTCCGTCCTGCGCGTCGGCCCCGAGGGCGTCGGGGAGACCGCGGGCGAGGCCGCGTACCAGCCGACCCCGGGGCTCGACCGCCTGGAGGAGACCGCCGAGCGGGTGCGGGCCGCCGGCGTGGAGGTGACGGTCGAGGTCACGGGGGAGCGGCGGCCCCTGGCGCCCGGACCCGACCTGTGCGCCCACCGCGTCGTCCAGGAGGCCCTCACCAACGTCATCAAGCACGCCCGCCCCGCCCGCGCCGCCGTCCGCGTCGACTACGGCGCGCACCGGCTGACCGTCCGCATCACCGACGACGGCAGGGGAACGGTTCCGGCCATCCCGGGACCCTCCACCGGACACGGCTTGATCGGCATGCGCGAGCGCGCCAGGATCTACCGGGGGACCCTGGCCGCCGGGCCGCGCGACGAGGGCGGGTTCGAGGTGCTGCTCACGCTCCCGCTCTGACTCCCCCCGGCCGCACGGGAGTTGGCATGACCGGCAAACAGGAGGGCATACGCGTCCTCGTCGTGGACGACCAGGTCCTCATCCGCGCGGGCGTCGCCGCCCTGCTGCGCGCTGCCCCTGGCATGGAGGTCGTCGGCGAGGCCGCCGACGGCGAGGAGGCCGTCGCCCTCGCCGCCGCACACCGGCCCGACGTCGTCCTGATGGACATCCGCATGCCCGGCATGAGCGGCATCGCCGCCACCGAACGCATCCTGGGTGACGCCCCCGACCCCGCACCACGGGTGCTCGTCCTGACCACCTTCGACCTCGACGAGTACGTCTACGCCGCCCTGCGGGCCGGAGCCGCCGGATTCCTCCTCAAGGACGCCGGCCCGCAGCGGCTGCTCGCCGCCGTCACGGCCGTCGCGGGCGGTGACACCCTCTTCGCCCCGACCGTCACCCGCCGCCTGATCGAGGCCTTCACCCGCAGCCGGCCGCCCGGGACCGGACCGCAGCCGGCCGCCGGCGCCCTGGAGGCGCTCACCGGGCGGGAACGGGAGGTCCTGCGGCTCACCGGACGCGGCCTGTCCAACGCCAGCATCGCCGACGAGCTCGTCATCAGCGAGGCCACCGTCAAGACCCACCTCAACCGGGCCATGGCCAAACTGGGTCTGTGCAGCCGCGCCCAGGTCGTCGTCGCCGCCTACGAGAGCGGCCTCGTCGTCCCCGGCTCTCCCGGCTGAACCGTCCGTGGACCGGAACCTTGCGCGGGGGCTGGTAGAGGGGGTGCGGATCGGGTAGGTACATACGGACGAGTAGCACCGGTCGGTAGTCGACCGGGACAACCGACTCAGCGGTGAGGTGCCAGATGACCGCACCATCCGTACGACCGGTATCCGAGCGAGAGGCGCGCCAGGTCGCCGAGGCGGCCCGGGAGCAGGACTGGAAGAAGCCCAGCTTCGCCAAGGAGCTCTTCCTCGGCCGGTTCCGGCTCGACCTCATCCACCCGCATCCCACGCCCCTGCCCGACGACGTGCGCCGCGGCGAGGAGTTCCTGGCCAAGCTGCGCGACTTCTGCGAGACCCGCATCGACGGCGCCCTCATCGAGCGCGAGGCGCAGATCCCCGACGAGACGGTCGCCGGGCTGAAGGAGCTCGGCGCCTTCGGCATGAAGATCGACACCAAGTACGGCGGCCTCGGCCTCACGCAGGTCTACTACAACAAGGCCCTCGCCCTCGTGGGCTCGGCCAGCCCCGTCGTCGGCGCCCTGCTCTCCGCGCACCAGTCCATCGGCGTGCCCCAGCCGCTCAAGCTCTTCGGCACCCAGGAGCAGAAGGACGCCTTCCTGCCCCGCTGCGCGCGCACCGACATCTCGGCCTTCCTGCTCACCGAGCCGGACGTCGGCTCCGACCCGGCCCGGCTGGCCACCGCGGCCGTGCCCGACGGCGACGACTACGTCCTCGACGGCGTCAAGCTGTGGACCACCAACGGCGTCGTCGCCGATCTGCTCGTCGTCATGGCCAGGGTCCCGAAGAGCGAGGGCCACAAGGGCGGCATCACCGCCTTCGTCGTCGAGGCGGCCGCCGAGGGCGTCACCGTCGAGCGGCGCAACGCCTTCATGGGCCTGCGCGGCATCGAGAACGGCGTCACCCGCTTCCACCAGGTCCGGGTCCCCGCCGCGCACCGCATCGGCCCCGAGGGCGCCGGCCTGAAGATCGCGCTGACCACGCTCAACACCGGCCGCCTGTCCATCCCCGCGATGTGCGTCTCCGGCGGCAAGTGGGCGCTGAAGATCGCCCGCGAGTGGTCCCTGGCCCGCGAGCAGTGGGGCAAGTCCATCGCCAAGCACGAAGCCGTCGGCGCGAAGATCTCCTTCATCGCCGCGACCACCTTCGCCCTGGAGGCCGTCCTCGAACTGTCGGGCCAGATGGCCGACGAGGACCGCAACGACATCCGCATCGAGGCCGCCCTCGCCAAGCTCTACGCCAGCGAGATGTCCTGGCTGATGACGGACGAACTGGTCCAGATCCGCGGCGGCCGCGGCTACGAGACCGCCGACTCCCTGGCGGCCCGGGGCGAGCGCGCCGTCCCCGCCGAGCAGATGCTGCGCGACGCACGCATCAACCGCATCTTCGAGGGCTCGACCGAGATCATGCACCTGCTCATCGCCCGCGAGGCCGTCGACACCCACCTCTCGGTCGCCGGCGACCTCATCGACCCCGACAAGTCCCTCGGCGACAAGGCGAAGGCGGGCGCCAAGGCCGGCGGCTTCTACGCGCGCTGGCTGCCCAAGCTGGTCGCGGGGCCGGGCCAGCTGCCGCGCACCTACGCCGAGTTCCACCCTGCGGGCCACCGCGACCTCTCCGGCCACCTGCGCTACGTCGAGCGCTCCGCGCGCAAGCTCGCCCGCTCCACGTTCTACGGGATGTCGCGCTGGCAGGGCCGGATGGAGACCAAGCAGGGCTTCCTCGGCCGCGTCGTCGACATCGGCGCCGAGCTGTTCGCCATGAGCGCGGCCTGCGTGCGCGCCGAGCACCTGCGCTCCCGCGGGGAGCACGGGCCCGAGGCGTATCAGCTGGCCGACGCCTTCTGCCAACAGGCCCGGGTCCGCGTGGAGGAGCTCTTCCACCGCCTGTGGGTCAACACGGACGAGCTGGACCGGAAGGTCGTCTCCGGGGTGCTGGCGGGCTCGTACGAGTGGCTCGAGGGAGGCATCGTCGACCCCAGCGGCGAGGGCCCGTGGATCGCCGACGCCACCCCCGGCCCTTCCAAGGCGGAGAACGTCCACCGGCCCATCCGCTGAACCCCGCCCTCCGCACCGGTGATCGCCGCATCACCGGGATGCGCTGTCGGACGCTCCCGGTGGTGCGGCAACAATGGAGGGATGACGGACTCCCTCGCTGACCCGCACCTGCGCTATTCCGCCCCCGCCGATGCCGCCGGCGGCCCGCGCGAGATCGTGATCCTCGGTTCGACGGGCTCGATCGGCACTCAGGCCATCGATCTGGTCCTGCGCAACCCCGAGCGCTTCACGGTCACCGCCCTGTCCGCGGCCGGCGGCCGGGTGGAGCTGCTCGCCGAGCAGGCGCACCGCCTGCGCGTGCGCACGGTCGCGGTCGCGCAGGCCGGCAGGGCGGGCGAGCTGCGCGAGGCGCTGGCCGCGCGGTACGGGAGCGAGCCGCTGCCGGAGATCCTGGCCGGGCCCGACGCGGCCACCGAGCTGGCCCGCAGTGAGTGCCACACCGTCCTCAACGGCATCACCGGCTCCATCGGCCTCGCCCCCACCCTGGCCGCCCTGGAGGCGGGCCGCACCCTGGCGCTGGCCAACAAGGAGTCGCTGATCGTCGGCGGCCCGCTGGTCAAGGCCGTCGCCAAGCCGGGGCAGATCATCCCGGTGGACTCCGAGCACGCCGCCCTCTTCCAGGCCCTGCTCGGCGGCACCCGCGCCGAGGTGCGCAAGCTCGTCGTCACGGCCTCCGGCGGCCCCTTCCGCGGCCGGACGAAGGCGGAGCTGGCCGCGGTCACCCCCAAGGACGCGCTGGCCCACCCCACCTGGTCCATGGGCCCGGTGATCACGGTCAACTCGGCCACGCTGGTCAACAAGGGCCTGGAGGTCATCGAGGCCCACCTGCTCTACGACATCCCCTTCGAGCGGATCGAGGTTGTCGTCCACCCGCAGTCCTATGTCCACTCGATGGTGGAATTCACGGACGGTTCCACCCTGGCCCAGGCGACCCCGCCGGACATGCGCGGACCCATCGCCATCGGCCTCGGCTGGCCCGAGCGGGTGCCCGACGCGGCCCCCGCCTTCGACTGGTCGAAGGCCTCCACGTGGGAGTTCTTCCCGCTCGACACCGAGGCCTTCCCCTCCGTGGGCCTGGCCCGGCACGTCGGTGCGCTCGGCGGCACCGCGCCCGCCGTGTTCAACGCCGCCAACGAGGAGTGCGTGGATGCGTTCCTCAGCGGACACCTGCCGTTCAATGGGATCGTGGACACGGTCGCGGAAGTGGTGGCGGAACACGGCACTCCGGCCGCGGGAACCCGCCTGACGGTCCCGGACGTCCTGCAGGCGGAGGCCTGGGCCCGCGCCCGGGCCCGGGAACTGGCAGCACGTACGGCCCCCGCGGCACGTACGGCGACGGCGAGCTCGGAGGCTCCTGCATGACGGCACTGATGACGGTCCTCGGCATAGTCGTCTTCGTGGTGGGCCTGCTCTTCTCCATCGCCTGGCACGAGCTGGGCCACCTCTCCACCGCGAAGATGTTCGGCATCCGGGTGCCGCAGTACATGGTGGGCTTCGGGCCGACGATCTTCTCGCGGAAGAAGGGCGAGACCGAGTACGGCGTGAAGGCCGTGCCGCTCGGCGGCTACATCCGCATGATCGGCATGTTCCCGCCCGGGGAGGACGGCAAGATCAGCGCCCGCTCCACCTCCCCGTGGCGCGGCATGATCGAGGACGCCCGCTCGGCGGCCTTCGAGGAGCTGCAGCCCGGCGACGAGTCGCGGCTGTTCTACACGCGCAAGCCCTGGAAGCGCGTGATCGTGATGTTCGCCGGGCCGTTCATGAACCTGGTCCTGGCCGTCGTGATCTTCCTCGGCGTGATGATGTCGTTCGGCGTCAACACCCAGACCACCACGGTCTCCACCGTCTCCGACTGCGTCGTCTCGGCCAGTGCCAAGACCGACAAGTGCCCGGCCGGGGCCAAGGACTCCCCGGCCAAGGCCGCCGGCCTGCAGCCGCGCGACAAGATCGTGGCCTTCAACGGGCACAGGATCGACGACTGGGCCACGCTCCAGAAGGACATCCGCAAGACCACCGGCCCCGCCACGATCACCGTCGAGCGGGACGGGCAGCGCAGGACCCTCAGTGCGGACCTGATCTCCAACCAGGTCCAGAAGTACGACGGCAAGGGCGCCCCCGTCCAGGGCCAGTACGTCACGGCGGGCTTCCTCGGCTTCACGCCCGCCAGCGGCGTCGTCCAGCAGTCCTTCGGACAGTCGGTCAACCGGATGGGCGACATGGTCCAGTCCGGCGTGGAGTCCCTGGTGGCCCTGCCCGGCAAGATCCCCGACCTGTGGAACGCGGCCTTCGACGGCGCCGAGCGCAAGCCCGACTCCCCGATGGGCGTGGTCGGCGCCGCACGCGTCGGCGGCGAGGTCTTCAACCTGGACATCCCGCCGTCGCAGCAGATCGCGACCATGCTGTTCCTGGTCGCGGGCTTCAACCTCTCGCTGTTCCTGTTCAACATGCTGCCCCTGCTGCCGCTGGACGGCGGGCACATCGCGGGAGCGCTGTGGGAGTCCCTGCGCCGCGGCCTGGCCAAGGTCTTCCGCCGCCCCGACCCGGGCCCGTTCGACGTCGCCCGGCTGATGCCGGTCGCGTACGTGGTCGCCGGGATCTTCGTCTGCTTCACCCTGCTCGTGCTGATCGCGGATGTGGTGAATCCGGTCCGGCTCACCTGACGCCGGCCCCGCACGACGGTCCGCCCGGAGGGCCGCCGTCCGGGCAGCGGATGTGCCCCGGGCGGATCGCGTGCCGTAATCTCGAAGGCCGAGGCCGGAGCACGCCGATCTCGGGACCTTGAATCAGACCTTGGGGTTGCTCACCAGATGACTGCGATTTCGCTGGGAATGCCGTCCGTACCGACCAAGCTGGCCGACCGCCGTGTCAGCCGCAAGATCCAGGTCGGGTCCGTGGCCGTCGGCGGTGACGCTCCGGTGTCGGTCCAGTCGATGACGACGACGCGGACGTCCGACATCGGTGCGACGTTGCAGCAGATCGCGGAGCTGACGGCGTCGGGCTGCCAGATCGTGCGGGTGGCGTGTCCGACGCAGGACGACGCGGACGCGCTGAAGGTGATCGCGGCGAAGTCGCAGATCCCGGTGATCGCGGACATCCACTTCCAGCCCAAGTACGTGTTCGCCGCGATCGACGCGGGCTGTGCGGCGGTGCGGGTGAACCCGGGCAACATCAAGCAGTTCGACGACAAGGTCAAGGAGATCGCCAAGGCGGCCTCGGAGGCGGGCACCCCGATCCGTATCGGCGTGAACGCGGGCTCGCTGGACCAGC
>NZ_JBKIWN010000036.1:0-41986 GCF_058146165.1 Streptomyces sp. AM25
CCGACGACAGCGCACGAACCGGAGCCGCTATCGCGGTCTCCGTTCCCAGCAGCTCGTCCAGCAGGAATCCGGCCAGTGCCCCGGCCGAGGGGTGGTCGAACACCACCGTCGCGGGCAGCCGCAGGCCCGTCACCAGCCCGAGGCGGTTGCGCAGCTCGACTGCCGTCAGCGAGTCGAAGCCGAGGTCCTGGAACGCCCTCGTCGGGTCGACCGTGCCGGCCTCCGCGTGCCCCAGGACTGTGGCGATCTGGCCGCGTACCAGGTCGAGCAGCGTCTCACGCCGCTCGTCCGCGGAGAGACCGGACAGGCGCTGCACCAAACCGGCCGCGGCCGCCGGGCCTCCCACTGCCGAGCGCCGCGCACGTGCCCGTACCAGTCCGCGCAGCAGCGCGGGAATCTCGTGCTGTTCCTTCTGCACCGTGAGGTCCAGGCGAACCGGCAGGACCACGGCCCGCTCGTCGGCCAGTGCAGCATCGAAGAGCGTGACGCCCTGCTCGGGCGACATCGCCGGCATGCCGAGCCGTGTGATGCGCTCGGCATCAGCCGCGCTCAACTCTCCGGTCATGCCGTCGCTCTGGGTCCAGGGACCCCATGCGAGCGACGCGGCGGGCAGCCCCTGGGCCCGGCGGTGCTGTGCGAGAGCATCCAGGAAGGCGTTGGCCGCGGCGTAGTTGGCCTGGCCCGCGCTTCCGAAAGTCGCTGCTACCGACGAGAAGAGGACGAACGCCGACAGGTCCAGGTCCTTGGTGGCTTCGTGCAGGTTCCACGCCGCGTCCACCTTCGGACGCAGAACAGCCCCCAGACGCTCGGGAGTCAGGGAAGCGACCGTGCCGTCGTCGAGGACTCCCGCCGTGTGGATCACAGCACGCACAGGGTAACGGGCGATCAGGTCGGCAACAGCCACGCGATCAGAAACGTCACACGCCTCGATATTCACCTCCGCACCAAGACCGGCAAGTTCCGCCACCAGCTCCTCGGCACCCACCGCCGCAGCCCCCCGCCGACTCACCAGCAGCAGACTCCGCACACCATGCACCACCACCAAGTGCCGTGCCACCACACGACCCAGACCACCCGTACCACCCGTGACCAGAACCGTGCCCCCGGTGCCCCACACCAGCACACCGGCCGCATCCGGCACGGGAACCCGCGCCAACCGAGCCGCCAGAAGCTCGCCCTCACGAACCAGCAGCTGCGGCTCATCCAACGCGAGGGCCCGCGGCAACACAGCACGGCAGGCATCCTCATCGCCTTCGAAGTCCACCAGACCAAACCGACCCGGATGCTCCGAAACCGCAGAACGCACCAGACCCCACACCGACGCCGCAGCAAGACCCCCACCCGACGCCGCCCCCCGCGTCACAAACACCAAACGCGACGCCCCGAACCGCTCCTCCGCCAGCCACTGCTGCACCAGACCCAGCACACGCGACACTGCCGCATGCGCCGACTCCACCACACCTCCATCAGCGGCGACGGGCTCCACCAGCACCACGTCCGGCACTTCCGCCAGTACCCCGGCCAGAGCTTCCGCAGTGTCCTCGACCTTTACGAACGTCACGGGGACGTCACCTGCCACCCGGACCGGCGTCCATTCAAGGCTGAACAGTCCGTCGCGGACAAGGGTGTCCGGTGCCCCCAGCTGCCCCTCGGTGACCGGACGTACCACCAGTGCCTCGACCGAGGCGATCGGTGCGCCTGTGCTGTCAGCAATCGCCAGCACCACTGCGTCCGCTCCTGAGCGCGACAACCTCACGCGCGCCGCCGAGGCGCCCGACGCGTGCAGCATCACTCCGGACCACGAGAACGGCACACCGTTCTGGATGTCCATGAACACCGAGGCGTGCAGGCACGCGTCGAAAAGTGCCGGGTGCAGACCGAACGCGGCGCCGTCCATGCCATCGGGCAGGGCGACCTCGGCGAACACCTCGTCCCCGAGCCGCCAAGCGGCCCGGAGTCCCTGGAACGCAGGCCCGTAGACGAAGCCTCCCTCGGCCATGCGCTCGTACGCACCGATCACATCCAGCGGCTCGGCACCCGTCGGCGGCCATACCGACGTGTCGAACGACGCGGGTACGGCGCTGTCCGATGCGAGCACACCACTGGCGTGCAGGGTCCACGGCGACTGCCCGGTGTCGGCGCGGGAGTGGACGCTGACGGGCCGTCGGCCGGAGTCGTCCGGCGCGCCGACCCACACCTGCAGCTGCACGGCGCCGTGTTCGGGCAGCGTCAGCGGTGCAGCGAGCGTCAGCTCCTCCACCACGTCGCAGCCGGCCTCATCGGCAGCACGGACGGCCAGTTCGAGCAGGACAGTGCCCGGTACGAGCACGGTGCCCTGCACGACGTGATCTATCAGCCACGGGTGCGCATCCACCGACAGCCGGCCCGTGAACAGGAAGCCGTCCGTTTCCACCAGTTCCACCGCCGCGCCGAGCAGCGGGTGTTGTGCGGACCGAAGGCCCGCGGCCCGTACATCGCCCGTGCCGACCGCCCCACCCATCGGCCAGAATCGCCGTCGTTGGAAGGCATAGGTCGGCAGGTCGACGCTGCGCACCCCCGTTCCGGTGAACAGCGCGGACCAGTCGACCTTGGCGCCGTGGACGTGCAGGTGGGCAAGTGCCGTGAGCGCCGTTGCCTCCTCGTCCCCGCCCTTGCGCAGGACGGGAGCAAAGAGCGCTCCACTGTCCGGGACGGATTCGGCGGCCATGGCGGACAGGACGCCGTCCGGGCCCAGTTCGAGGAAACGGCTGACCCCCTCGGCATGCAGAACACGCATACCGTCGGCGAAGCGCACCGTCTCACGGACATGGTCCACCCAGTAGTCCGGGGTGCACAGCTGCTCTCCGGTGCCGAGCTCACCGGAGAGGTTGGAGACGACGGGCATCGATGGGGCTTCGAAAGACAGCCCTGCCACGACGCGGCCGAATTCTCCGAGCATCGGGTCCATGAGCGGCGAGTGGAAGGCGTGCGAAACCCGCAAGCGGGTCGTCTTGCGATCCCTGCTCCTGAAGTGCGTGCCGATCTCCTGTACGGCGTCTTCGGAGCCCGAGATCACCACGGAAGACGGGCCGTTGACAGCCGCGACGGAGACGGACTCGCCAAGCAGGGGCAGGACTTCGTCCTCCGTCGCCTGGACAGCGAGCATGGCACCGCCCGCCGGCAGGGCCTGCATCAGCCGACCACGCGCCGCGACCAGCTTGCACGCGTCGGCCAGCGAGAACACACCGGCCACATGCGCAGCCGCCACCTCACCAATCGAATGCCCGGCCACGAAATCGGGACGTACCCCCCACGACTCCACCAGACGGAACAACGCCACCTCGACCGCGAACAACCCAGCCTGGGCGAACACAGTCCGATCCAACAGATCGGCGTCGTCGCCCCAGACGACGTCACGGACAGGCTGCTCCAGGTGCCCGTCCAGCTCCGCACACACCGCATCGAAGGCTTCTGCGAACACCGGGAAGCGAGCGTGGAGTTCACGCCCCATCCCCAGGCGCTGCGAGCCTTGCCCCGAGAACAGCACCGCGGACTTTCCCGCGCTCACCGCCCCCTCGACCACACCGGCTGCAGCTTCACCCGCCGACAGAGCCGCAAGGCCGTTCAGTGCGGTCTCCCTGTCCCCAGCAAGCACCACTGCACGGTGAGCGAACATCGACCGCTCGGCGGCGAGTGACCAGCCCACATCCGCCAGATGCAGCTCGGCCTGTTCATTCAAGGTGGCAAGCAGGCGTAGTCCCTGACCCCTCAGCGCTGCCTCGGACTTACCCGACAGCACCAGCGGGACCATGCCGGGCTCCACCGCCAGCGCGCCGGCAATAGCCGGCTCTTGCATCGGCTCGGGCCGCTCCAGTACCACGTGCGCGTTCGTGCCGCTGATGCCGAACGAGGACACACCCGCACGACGCGGTCCGGCGCCCGTCGGCCACGCCCGCTCCTGCTTCAGCAGTTCCACCGCGCCGGCGGACCAGTCCACATGCGAGGACGGGGCGTCCACGTGCAGGGTGCGCGGCAGGGTACCGTGCCTCATCGCCATGACCATCTTGATGACGCCCGCCACACCGGCCGCAGCTTGGGTGTGACCGATGTTGGATTTGATCGAGCCCAGCAGCAACGGCCGTTCGGGATCACGGTCCTGGCCGTAAGCCGCCAGCAGCGCCTGGGCCTCGATCGGGTCACCCAGCGTCGTACCCGTACCGTGTGCCTCGACCACGTCCACATCCGACGCCGACAGACCACCACTGGCCAGCGCCTGCCGGATCACCCGCTGCTGCGACGGACCATTCGGCGCCGTCAACCCATTGCTCGCACCATCCTGATTCACCGCAGACCCACGCACCACAGCCAGCACACGGTGACCATAACGCCGGGCATCCGACAGGCGCTCCAGCACCAGCACACCCACGCCCTCGGACCAGCCCACACCATCCGCAGCATCCGCAAACGCCTTGCAGCGCCCATCGGGTGCGAGTCCGCCCTGGCGGGAGAACTCCACGAACGTGGTCGGAGTGGCCATCACCGTCACACCGCCCGCCAGGGCCAGCGAGCACTCGCCCGAGCGCAATGCCTGTGCCGCCCAGTGGAGAGCGACGAGCGAAGAGGAGCAGGCCGTGTCCACGGTCACCGCGGGGCCTTCGAAGCCGAAGGTGTAGGACACCCGGCCCGATGCGATGCTCGGTGCGGTGCCGTTGCCCCGGAAGCCTTCGAACTGGCCTCCGGAGAGCATGGTGCGGTAGTCGGCATACATCACGCCGGCGAAGACGCCGGTGCTGCTGCCGCGCAGCGACACCGGGTCGATACCCGCCCGCTCGACCGCCTCCCAGGACGTCTCCAGCAGCAGACGCTGCTGCGCATCCGTCGCCAACGCCTCCCGCGGACTCATCCCGAAGAAATCCGGGTCGAACTCGGGCGCCTGGTGGAGGAAACCGCCCTTGCGTGTGTGCGATGTGCCCAGCGCCTCGCGGTCGCCGCTGAAAAGGGCCTCCATGTCCCAGCCGCGGTCGGCCGGGAAGTCGGAGACGGCGTCCACGCCCTCGGAGACCAGCTCCCACAGGTCCTCGGGCGACTCGACACCACCCGGGTACCGGCAGGCCATCCCCACGATCACCACCGGATCGTCCGCCACCGACGGCAGCGCACGGACCGGAGCCACTACCGCGGCTTCCGTATCGAACAGCTGGTCGAGCAGGAAGCGGGCGAGGGTACCCGCCGAGGGGTAGTCGAACACGGTTGTGGCCGACAGACGCAGGCCCAGCGTCCCGTTCAGCCGGTTGCGCAGTTCCACGGCGGTCAGGGAGTCGAAGCCGAGGTCCTGGAACGCCCTTGTCGGTTCGACGTCCGACGCGCCGGAGTGGCCGAGCACCATGGCGGCCTGGGCGCGCACGAGGTCGAGCACTGTTTCGTACCGTTCATCGGCGGACAGGGCGGCGAGGCGCTGCACCAGGCCTGCGGTTGCCGGTGAACCGGCCACCACCGAGCGCCGTGCACGGGCCCGCACCAGGCCGCGCAACAGTGCCGGAACCTCGTCCTGCGCGCGCAGCGCGGCGAAGTCGAACCGCACGGGCAGGACGACGGCTTCAGCGGCGGCAGCGTCCAGCCCTGCGTCGAAGAGCATCGCGCCGTCCGCCGCACCGAGTTCGGTCATGCCGGTGCGCGCGATGCGCCGGACGTCGGTTTCGCTCAGCGTGCCGGTCATGCCGCCGTCCTGGGTCCAAGGACCCCAGGCCAGCGACACGGCGGGCAGGCCCTGGGCACGGCGGTGCTGTGCGAGTGCGTCCAGGAAGGTGTTGCCCGCTGCGTAGTTGGCCTGGCCGGCTCCGCCGAAGATGCCGGACACGGACGAGAAGAGGACGAACGCCGACACGTCCAGGTCCTTGGTGGCCTCGTGCACGTTCCACGCCGCGTCCACCTTCGGACGCAGAACGGCCGCCAGGCGCTCGGGAGTCAGGGAGGCGATCACGCCGTCGTCGAGGACTCCTGCCGTATGGATCACGGCGCGCACGGGGTTGCGGGCAACGAGGTCGGCGACGGCCGTGCGGTCGGAGAGGTCGCATGCCTCGACGCTCACCTCGGCACCGCAACCGACCAGTTCGGCCACCAGTGCCTCCGCACCGTCCGCGGCAGCGCCACGGCGGCTCACCAGCAGCAGGCTCCGCACACCCCGCTCAGTCACCAGATGGCGCGCCATCACACGGCCCAGGCCGCCCGTACCGCCCGTGATCAACACCGTGCCCTCGGCGCCCCACACCGGCGCAGTGGCCACGTCCGGCGTAGGAACCCGAGCCAGCCGGGCCGCGAGGACTTCGCCTTCACGGATCAGCAGCTGAGGCTCGTCGAGCGCCAGCGCCTTCGGCAGCGCGCACAGGCACGCCTCCTCGTCACCTTCGAGATCCACCAAGCCGAACCGGCCCGGATTCTCCGAGGCCGCCGAACGCACCAGACCCCATACCGACGCCGCAGCAAGATCCGCTCCCGACGTCGCGCCCCGCGTCACCACAACCAGACGTGACGCCTCGAACCGTTCCTCGCCCAGCCACGCCTGCACCACAGCCAACACACGCGATGCCGTCTCGTGCACCGACCCCACCACGGCGTCGTCACTGGTGACCGGGCGCACGAGTACCGCGTCCGGCACGTGTGCCGG
This sequence comes from Streptomyces sp. AM25, assembly GCF_058146165.1. Taxonomy (NCBI): domain Bacteria; kingdom Bacillati; phylum Actinomycetota; class Actinomycetes; order Kitasatosporales; family Streptomycetaceae; genus Streptomyces; species Streptomyces sp. AM25. The sequence continues at coordinate 6,644 of NZ_JBKIWN010000036.1, forward strand.
GATCCGCACCAGCGCTTCCGCGGCGCAGTCGACCTCCGCGAATGCCACGGTGGCGTCTCCCGCCGCACGGACCGGTGACCACTCCACGCGGAACAGCGAATCCCGGCCCGTGGCGGTCCGCACCGATTCGCTCATCTGCTCAGCCGGTACGGGCCTGAGCACCAAGGATTCCACGGAGGCCACAGGCCCTCCGTGGATATCGGCCAACGCCACCGCCACGGATTCCTGGCCCGTGCGCGTCACCCGTACGCGGACGGCCGATGCGCCGGACGCGTGGAGCGAGACGCCCTCCCAGGAGAACGGCACCACGCTCTTCGGCATGCCGTTGAATGCGGTGACGTGCAGTGCCGCGTCGAGCAGAGCCGGGTGCAGGCCGAAGACAGCCGCTTCCTTCTCGGCCGTCTCCGGGAGACTCACCTCCGCGAAGACGTCGTCGCCCTGCCGCCATGCCGCCCGCAGTCCCTGGAAGAGGGGGCCGTAGTCGAATCCGCCTTCGGACATGCGGCCGTAGAGGCCGGACAGATCCACGGGGTCGGCGTCGGCGGGCGGCCACGTCGTGGCGCCGAAGGCGGCCGTCCGCTCCCCCGTCGCCAGCACGCCTGTGGCGTGCCGGAGCCAGGGTTCCCCTTCTGCGTCTTCGCGCCGGGAGCGCACGGTGACGGTGCGGCGGCCGTCGTCGTCGGCCGCTCCGACACGCAGTTGCAGCTGTACGCCGCCGTGTTCGGGCAGCGCGAGGGGCGCGGCCAGGGTGAGTTCCTCCACCAGGTCGCAGCCGGCTTCGTCGGCGGCGCGCATCGCCAGCTCCAGGAACGCGGTGCCGGGCAGCAGCACCGATCCCATCACCACGTGGTCGGCCAGCCAGGGGTGCGACTGCACCGACAGCCTCGTGGTGAACAGGATGCCTTCGGCGTCGGGGAGTTCGGCAGACGCCATGAGCAGCGGGTGGTCCATGGCGTCGAGTCCTGCGCCCCTGATGTCGGCGACGGGCGCGGTCGCCTCGGGCCAGAAGCGGCGGTGCTGGAAAGCATAGGTCGGCAGGTCCGTCAGTGCGGCGCCGGTTCCGGTGAACATCGCCGCCCAGTCGACCGGAATCCCTGAGATGTACAAGTGCGCCATGGCTTCGACGGCCGTGGTCTCCTCGTCCTGCCCCTTGCGCAGGACCGGAATGAATGCGCTGTCGTCCGTCACAGATTCGGCGGCCATGGCGGACAGGACGCCGTCCGGGCCCAGTTCGAGGAACCGGTTGACGCCCGCGGCGTGCAGAGCACGCACACCGTCGGCGAAACGCACCGTCTCACGGACATGGTCCACCCAGTAGTCCGGGGAGCACAGCTGCTCGCTCGTGGCGAGCTCGCCGGTCAGGTTGGACACGACGGGAACGGCCGGTGCTTGCGGCGACAGGCGGCGCACGACGGCACGGAAGTCGTCCAGCATCGGGTTCATGAGCGGTGAGTGGAAGGCATGGGAGACACGAAGACTGGTCGTCTTGCGGTCCCGGCTCCCGAAGTACGCGCCGATCTCGCGCACAGCGTCTTCGACGCCCGAAACCACGACGGAGGACGGGCCGTTGACAGCCGCTATGGAGACGGACTCGCCCAGCAGGGGCAGGACTTCGTCCTCCGTCGCCTGCACGGCGAGCATGGCGCCACCGGCCGGCAGGGCCTGCATCAGACGGCCACGCGCCGCAACCAAGGCACACGCGTCGGCCAGCGAGAACACCCCGGCCACATGCGCAGCCGCCACCTCACCGATCGAATGCCCAGCCACGAAGTCCGGGCGTACCCCCCACGACTCCACCAGACGGAACAACGCCATCTCGACCGCGAACAACCCAGCCTGGGCGAACACAGTCCGGTCCAACAGACCGGCATCATCACCCCAGATGACATCCCGAAGAGGGCGCTCCAACCGCTCGTCGAGCTCCGCGCACACCGCATCCAGCGCCTCGGCGAACGCCGGGAACCGGCCATACAGTTCGCGCCCCATCCCCAGCCGCTGCGAGCCCTGTCCCGAGAACAGCACCGCGCACTTGCCCGCACGCACCGCCCCCTCCACCACACCGGCAGCAGCCTCACCGGCCTCCGGGGCGGCGAGGCTGCTCAGCGCGGTCTCCCGGTCCTCGGCGAGCACCACCGCCCGATGCGGGAACGCCGCCCGGCTCGTTGCCAGCGAGTATCCGATGTCCCCCGGCTTTTCTGCGCCCTGGTGGCGGACGTGGGTGAGCAGCCGGGCCGCCTGGGCCCGGAGCGCCGTCTCATTCCTGCCGGAGAGGATCCACGGGACGACACCGGGCGTGACCGGCATCCCGGCGGCCTCGGGGGTGGTCTCCAGCGGCTCGCCCTGTTCCAGGACGATATGTGCGTTGGTGCCGCTGATACCGAAGGCCGAGACGCCTGCGCGGCGCGGACGGCCGGTGTCGGGCCAGTCGGTGCGTTCGGTCAGCAGCTCGACCGCGCCCGTGCTCCAGTCGACGTGCGAGGTCGGTGCGTCGACGTGAAGGGTCTTGGGCAGGACCCCGTGGCGCATGGCCATGATCGTCTTGATGACGCCGGCCATGCCCGCGGCGGCCTGGGCGTGGCCGATGTTGGACTTCACAGCACCGAGCAACAGCGGTCGGCCGGCGGGGCGGTTGCGGCCGTAGGTGGCGAGCAGGGCCTGGGCCTCGATGGGGTCGCCCAGGGCGGTACCGGTGCCGTGGGCCTCGACTGTGTCGACCTGGTCGGCGGTGAGCCGTGCGTTGGCGAGGGCGGCCTGGATGACGCGCTGCTGGGAGGGGCCGTTGGGGGCGGCGAGCCGGCTGCTGGCACCGTCCTGGTTGACGGCGGAGCCGCGCACGACGGCCAGGACCTCGTGGCCGTTGCGGCGGGCGTCGGAGAGGCGTTCCACGAGCAGGATGCCGACGCCCTCGGCCCACGAGGTGCCGTCGGCGGCTTCGGCGAAGGCCTTGCAACGGCCATCGGCGGCAAGCCCTCGCTGACGGGAGAACTCGGTGAACAGGCGGGGGGTGGGCATGACGGCGACGCCGCCGGCCAGGGCCATCGAGCACTCGCCGGCACGCAGGGCGCGGACGGCCAGGTGGAGGGCCACGAGGGCGGAGGAGCAGGCGGTGTCGACGGTGACTGCCGGCCCTTCCAGGCCGAGGGTGTAGGAGATGCGGCCGGAGAGGACGCTCACCGCGCCGCCGGTCAGCAGGTGTCCCTCCGTCTCCTCCGACCGTTCTGCGAGGGATCCGTAGTCGCTGTCCGCGCCGCCGACGAAGACGCCGGTCTCGCTTCCGCGCAGGGAGGCCGGGTTGATGCGGGCCCGTTCGATGGCCTCCCAGGCGGATTCCAGCAGGAGGCGCTGCTGCGGGTCCATGGCCAGGGCCTCGCGCGGTGCGATGCCGAAGAGGTCGGCGTCGAAGTCGCCCGCTCCATCGACGAATCCGCCGTGGCGGACGTAGGTCTTGCCAGGGGTGCCCGGGCGGGGGTCGTAGAGGGAGGCCACGTCCCACCCGCGGTCATCGGGGAGCGGAGCGATGGCGTCGGTGCCGTCGACGACGAGTTGCCACAGGTCCTCCGGCGACCGGACGCCTCCGGGGAAGCGGCAGGCCATGCCGATGACAGCGATCGGCTCGCTGTCCCTGGCCTCGGCGGACTCCAGCCGATGCTTGGTGCGCCGCAGGTCGGCGGTGACCTTCTTGAGGTAGTCGCGGAGCTTGTCTTCGGAGGAGCTGGACATGGGCGGGAAACCTCGCAGGAGAAACGAAGGGGGAGGTTCGGCTGGGCTTTTCAGGCGAGGCCGAGTTCTTTGTCGATCAGGTCGAACATCTCGTCGTCGGTCGAGGCCTCGAGGTCGGCGTCGTTGCCGCCTTCGCCGGGCCCGTCCGCGTCGGCGGCGTCGAGTTTCCATTGGAGGGACTTGAGCCGGGCGATGAGCCGGGCACGGGCCTCGGCGTCCAGCTCGGCGGCCGAGAGGGCCGTCTCGAGGGTGTCGAGCTCGGTGAAGACCGGTTCGGCCGGTTCGGTACCGAGGTGGGTCCGCAGGTGGCGGGCCAGGTCCGCGGGGGTCGGGTGGTCGAAGACGGCCGTGGTGGGCAGGCGCAGTCCGGTTTCGGCGTTGAGGCGGTTACGGAGTTCCACGGCCGTCAGCGAGGACATGCCGAGGTCGAGGAAGCCGCGTTCCGGTTCGATCGCCTCGGGTGAGGAGTGACCGAGTACGGCGGCCGCGTGGCGGTTGATCAACTGGAGCAGCCGGTCCTCCTGCTGTGCTTCGGTCAGTCCGGCCAGCCGCTCCGTGAAGGCCTGGTCGCGGCCGACGGTGTCGGCGTCGACGGTCCTGCGCACAGGTGTGCGGCGGACGGGTGCGAGGGCGCGCAGCAGGGGCGGGACGTCGGCGGAACGCAGCGTGGTGAGGTCGAGCCGGACGGGCACCAGCAGGGCGCTGTCCTGGCCGGGGGCCGTACCGATTGCCGCGTCGAACAGGTTGAGTGCGTGGTCGGTCGGCAGTGGCCGCAGTCCGGCGCGCGCGAAGCGGGCAACGTCCGCATCGTCCAATGTGCCTGTCATTCCACTCGATTCCTGCCAGTATCCCCATGCCAGGGAGACAGCCGTGAGTCCTTGCGCCCGGCGGTGGTCGGCGAGGGCGTCGAGGAAGGCGTTGGCCGCCGCGTAGTTGGTCTGGCCCATGCCGCCGACGACTCCGGAGAAGGAGGAGAAGAGGACGAAGGCCGACAGCTTCGCGTCGCGGGTCAGTTCGTGCAGGTTCCAGGCGGCGTCGGCCTTGGGGCACAGCACTTCTTCCATGTGTTCGACCGTCAGGCTCTCCAGGAGCGCGTCGTGGAGCACACCTGCGGCGTGCACGACGGCGGTGAGCGGGCGGTCGGCCGGGACTGCGGCGAGGACGTCGGCGAGCTGCTGCCGGTCGGCGGTGTCGCAGGCGGTGATGGTCACCTCGGCGCCCAGGGAGGTGAGTTCGTCGCGCAGGGCGTCGGCGCCGGGGGCGGCCGGTCCGCGCCGGGAGGTCAGCAGCAGGTGGCGTACACCATGGCGGGTGACGAGGTGCCGGGCGACGAGGCTGCCGAGAGTTCCGGTGCCGCCGGTGATGAGGACGGTGCCGTTCTCCTGCCAGGAAGACGGGGATTGCTGCTCGGCGCCCCGGTCTGCGGGGAGGAGACGGGGAACCGTCACCACACCGCCACGGATGGCCAGTTGGGTTTCTCCGGCGGCCGCAGCGGCTGCCGCAGCAGTGGCGAGTACCGCGTCGGAGGCCGCGTCGCCGTCGGTGTCGACGAGCAGGAAGCGGCCGGGGTGTTCGGACTGGGCCGAGCGGATCAGGCCCCGGACTGCGGCGTCCGCCAGGGCCGTCACTTCGTCCTGCGGGGCGGCGGCGACCGCGCCTTCGGTCAGCAGGACCAGCCGTGACCTGGCGAAGCGAGGATCGCTCACCCACAGCTGGGCGAGACGCAGGGCGGTCCGGACGGATTCGTGCACGACCGTGGGGGTGTCACGTTCCCCGCCCGTGAGGCGCAGCAGCACGGTGGCCGGCATGTCCTCGTCCGGTGCCGTGGCGAGGGCGGTGAGGGCCTCGAAGACGCGCACCGGTGTTCCAGTGTTCTGAAGGGCCTTGAGCGTCCTGGTGTCGTCGCCGAGGACGGCCCATGTGGCGGACGGTTCAACCGCGTTGACGTCCAGAGGGGTCCATGCGACGCGGAACAGGCTGTCGCCGCGTGCGGTGAGCTGCTCCTCCGAGACCGGCCGTGTAGTGACCGAGTCGATAGTGAGAACGGGTGCTCCGGTGCTGTCGGTGGCGGTGAGGGCGACGGTGCCGTCCGGTGCGGGAGTGAGCCGCAGGCGGAGCCGGGTCGCACCGGTGGCCGGGACCGACACTCCACGCCAGGATGCCGGGAGACCGGGGGTACCGTCGGCGGTCACCAGGACGAGGGGTGCCTGGAGGAGGGCCGGATGGATCCGGAATCCCGCTGCCGACGCCCCGGTTCCGTCGGGGAGGCCCACGTCGGCGAAGGTCTCGTCGTTCCGGCGCCAGACGGCACGTACCGTCCGGAACAGCGGGCCGTGGTCGAATCCGTGGTCGGCGAGCCGCTGCCGGAGCTGCTCGACGTCGACCGGGACGGCGTCCTGCGGCGGCCAGAGCTCGTCGCCGGGAGCAGGTGCCGCATCGTGCGCGGCGGCGAGGATGCCGTCGGCGTGACGGGCCCATGCTCCGTCGGATCCGGCTGCGCGGGCGTACACGGTGACCGGGCGGTGGCCGGCCTCGCCGGCTGCGGTGCCGACGGTGACCTGAATCTCGGCCGGGCCGCCGTCGGGCAGGATCAGCGGCTGCTGCTGGGCGAGTTCGGCGACGGCCGCACAGCCGGCCTCGTCCGCCGCACGGACGGCCCATTCGAGGAGCAGGCTGCCCGGGACGACCACGGAGCCCAGGACGGTGTGGTCGGCGAGCCACGGGTGGGTGCCGAGGCCGATGGTTCCGGTGAGGAGGACGGTGTCCTCGTTCGCCGGGCGGACGACCGTGTCCAGGCCGGCCGGGTCGGGGCTGCCGCTGCTGTGCGGGGCCGCCTGCCACCAGTACCGCTCGCGCTGGAAGGCGTAGGTCGGCAGGTCCGCTGCGCGGCCGCCCCGGACGGCGGGGCGCCAGTCGACGCGGACGCCGTGCACGTGGGCCTCGGCCAGGGAGGTGAGGATGCGGGCCGGGCCGCCGTCGTCGCGGCGCAGGGAGCCGATGACAGTCGCCTCGGCGTCCACGGCGGCGCTGGTGTCCTCGATGCCCATGGTGAGGACGGGGTGCGGGCTGCATTCGACGAAGACGTCATGTCCCTGCTGGAGCAGGGTGCGCAGCGATTCCTCCAGGCGGACGGTGCGGCGCAGGTTCTCGTACCAGTAGTGGGCGTCGAGGGGCGTGTCGTCGTCGAGCCAGTCGCCGTTCACCGTGGAGAAGAAGGGGGTACGGCGCTCGCCGGTCCCGAGACCGGCCAGGTCGTGCAGGAGGGTGTCGCGGATGCGCTCGACCTGGGCGGAGTGTGAGGCGTAGTCGACGGGGACCTTCTTGGCCCGGATGCCGTCCTGTTCGCACGCGGCGATCAGTTCGTCGAGAGCGCCGCTCTCGCCGGAGAGGACCACGGTGGAGGGGCCGTTGACGGCGGCGACGGAGATCCGCTCGCCCCACGGCTCGAGCCGTGCGACAAGGTCGTCGTGGGGCGCGGTCACCGAGACCATGGCGCCGTGGCCCGAGAGCCCGTCGGCGATGGCCCTGCTGCGGAGGGCGACCACCCGGGCCGCGTCCGCGAGCGAGAGGGCTCCGGCGACACAGGCCGCGGCGATCTCGCCCTGGGAGTGACCCAGTACCGCGGCCGGCTCGACTCCGTGGGCACGCCACACCTCGGCGAGGGCGACCATGACGGCCCACAGGACGGGCTGGGCCACGTCGGCCCGCTCCAGGCCGGGTGCGCCGTCGGCGCCGCGCAGGACCTCGTGCAGCGACCAGTCGACGTGCGGCGCCAGGGCGAGCTCGCATTCGGCGATGCGTTCGGCGAACTCCGGGAAGGAGTCGAGCAGTTCTGTGCCCATGCCGGCCCATTGCGAGCCCTGGCCGGGGAAGACGAGGACGACCTTGCGCTCGCGGCCGGTCGCACGGTGGCCGTGGACGATGCCGGGGGCCGGGATGCCGTCGGCGAGTGCGCCGAGTGCGGCCCGCAGCTCGCCGGGGTCCGTGCCGATGGCGACGGCCCGGTGTTCGAGCGTGGCGCGCCGGGTGGCCAGGGAGTGGGCGGTGTCGAGGGGCGCGGCCGGGTGGGCGTCGAGGTGTGCGAGGAGTGCCCGTGCCTGTCCGCGCAGGGCGGGTTCGCTGCGTGCGGAGAGCAGCCAGGGTACGGTCCGCGCGGGCGGTTCCGCTCCGGGCGCGGGTCCGGTGCCGGTGTCGGTGTCGGGGGCCTGTTCGAGGATGACGTGGACGTTGGTGCCGCTGATACCGAACGAGGACACCCCGGCCCGGCGGGGCCGTTCGATGTGCGGCCAGTCGGTGGTCTCGGTCAACAGGCCGACCGCGCCGGAGGACCAGTCCACATACGGGGTGGGGGCGTCGATGTGCAGGCTCTTGGGCAGTACGCCGTTGCGCATGGCCATCACCATCTTGATGACGCCTGCCACGCCGGCCGCCGCCTGCGTATGGCCGATGTTGGACTTCACCGAGCCGAGCAGCAGCGGGTGTTCGCGGTCCTGGCCGTAGGCGGCCAGGACCGCCTGGGCCTCGATCGGGTCACCCAGACGCGTTCCGGTGCCATGGGCCTCGACCACGTCGACATCGGCCGGGGTCAGACCGGCGTTCGCCAGGGCCTGGCGTATGACGCGTTGTTGGGAGGGTCCGTTGGGAGCCGTGAGGCCATTGCTCGCACCGTCCTGGTTGACGGCGGAGCCGCGCACGATGCCCAGGACCTGATGCCCGTTGCGCAGGGCGTCGGACAGCCGCTCGACGACGAGCAGCCCGGAGCCCTCGGAGAATCCGGTGCCGTCGGCGCCCGCGGCGAAGGGTTTGCAGCGGCCGTCGGGGGCCATGCCGCGCTGCCGGGAAAAGTCCACGACGATCACCGGGGAGGACATGACGGTCACACCCCCGGCGAGCGCCAGCGAGCATTCGCCCGAGCGCAGCGCCTGCACCGCCATGTGGAGGGCCACGAGCGAGGAGGAACATGCGGTGTCGACCGTGACGGCCGGGCCCTCCAGGCCCAGGGTGTAGGCGACGCGGCCGGAGACCACGCTGACCGCGTTGCCGTTGTTGACGTAGCCCGCCAGTTCGTCGGGCACGTCCGCGGCGCCGGTCATGTAGTCGCTGGAGGAGAGGCCGGCGAATACACCGGTGCTGCTGCCGCGCAGCGAGCGGGGGTCGATGCCTGCGCGTTCGAAGGCTTCCCAGGCGGTTTCCAGCAGCACGCGCTGCTGGGGGTCCATCATCAGGGCCTCGTTGGGGCTGATGCCGAAGAAGCCGGCGTCGAAATGGGCGGCGTCGTTGAGGTATCCGCCATCCAGGGTGCGGGAGGCGTCGGGGTGGTCGGGTACGGAGTCGTAGAGCCGGCCGAGGTCCCAGCCGCGGTCGGTCGGGAAACCGGCGATGGCGTCGGTGCCGGTGGCCAGCAGGGTCCACAGGTCCTCGGGCGACCGCACCCCGCCGGGATAGCGGCAGGCCATGCCGACGATCGCGATCGGCTCGCCGGAGGCTGCCGTGGCGGCCTCCGGGGTGGCCTCCGGGGCTTCCGCGTCGAAGAGTTCGCCGTCGAGGTGCTGCGCGAGGGCGGTCGGGGTCGGGTGGTCGAAGACCAGGGTGGCGGGCAGGCGCAGCCCGGTGGCGGTGGTGAGCCTGTTGCGCAGTTCGACGGCGGTGAGCGAGTCGAAGCCGAGGTCGCGGAAGGCACGGTCCGGATCGGGCAGATCCGCGCTGCTGCGTCCGAGCACGGCGGCGGCGCAGGTGGTGACGAGGTCGAGCAGCAGGGCGCGCCGTTCGGTGCCGGGCAGTACGGCCAGGCGGGCTCGCAGGTCGTCGGCGTCCGGGCCCGTGCCGGTCTCGACGGCGCGCCGGGCGGTGCCGCGGACCAGGGTCCGCAGCAAGGACGGGAGTTCGTCCGCCGTCCGGGAGCGCAGGGCGCCGCCGTCCAGCCGTACGGTGACGAGCTGCGCCCATGGTCCAGCGACGGCGGCGTCGTACAGGGCCAGTCCGTCCTCGTCGGACAGCGACAGCATGCCCGACTTCGCCGACCGTTGGCGGTCGGTGCCGGCGAGGTGCCCGGTCATGGTGCTGGTCCGGTCCCACAGGCTCCAGGCGATGGAGGTGGCGGGCAGGCCGTGGGCCCGGCGGTGCTGGGCGAGCCCGTCCAGGCAGGCGTTGGCCGCGGCGTAGTTGCCCTGGCCCGGTGCGCCGAAGACGCCTGCGGCGGAGGAGAACAGGACGAAGGCGGCCAGGTCGAGGTGTGTGGTCAGGTCGTGCAGGTGGCGTGCCGCGTCGGCCTTGGGACGCAGCACGGTCCGCAGGCGTTCCGGGGTCAGGGAGGCGAGCACGCCGTCGTCAAGGACGCCTGCGGCGTGCACGACCGCGGTCAGGGGGTGCTGTGCGGGGACGGATGCGAGGAGCCCGGCGACCGCCCGGCGGTCGGAGACGTCGCAGGCGGTCACGGTGACCCGGGCTCCCAGTGCGGCGAGTTCGTCGCACAGGGCCCGGGCGCCCGGGGCGTCGAGACCTCGGCGGCCGGTCAACAGCAGGTGGCGGACGCCGTGTTCGGCCACCAGGTGACGGGCGAGGAGCCCGCCCAGTTCTCCGGTGCCGCCGGTGATCAGCACGGTGCCCTCGGGATCGAGGGGGCGGGACACGGTCAGGACGATCTTGCCGATGTGGCGGGCCTGGGCCATGTGACGGAACGCGTCGCGGGCGTGGCGTACGTCCCAGGCGGTGACGGGCAGCAGGCGGAGCACTCCGTTCTCGAAGAGGGTCACCACCTCGGCCAGCATGCGGCCGATGCGCTCGGGTCCCGCCTCGGACAGTTCGAACGCCCGGTAGGTGACGCCCTGGTGGTCGCAGGCCACCTCCTCGGCGTCGCGGACGTCGGTCTTGCCCATGTCGATCAGGCGGCCGCCCGGTTGCAGCAGCCGCAGCGAGGCGTCGGTGAACTCTCCTGCGAGGGAGTTGAGGACGACGTCCATGCCCCGGCCGCCGGTGGCGGTGCGGAACCGCTCCTCGAAGTCGAGGGTGCGGGACGAGGCCAGCTGCCCGGCGGGCCATCCGTCGGCCTGCAGCCGTTCCAGCTTGGGCTCGCTGGCGGTGCCGTACACCTCCGCGCCCCAGTGGCGGGCGAGTTGGGCCGCGGCCATGCCGACGCCGCCGGCGGCGGCGTGCACTAGGAGGGTCTCCCCCGCGGTGAGGCCGGCCAAGTCGTGCAGCGCGTAGTAGGCGGTGAGGAAGACCACCGGGACCGAGGCGGCTTGGACGAAGGTCCAGTCCCGGGGCATGCGGACCAGTACGCGGTGGTCGGCGACGGCGAACGTGCCGAAACCGCCCTCGGCCATGCCCATGACGCGGTCGCCGACGCCGAGTCCGGGCACGTCCGGGCCGGTTGCGGTGACGATGCCGGCGACCTCGGAGCCGAGGCGGGGTGCGTGGCCGGGGTACATGCCCAGGGAGTTGAGGACATCGCGGAAGTTCAGTCCTGCGGCGCGCACGGCGATCCGTACCTTTCCAGGGCCGAGGGGTTCGGCCGCGTCGGGGCAGGGAGCGAGGACCAGGTTGTCCACCGTGCCCTTTTCCGGGATCTCCAGCCGCCACGGCGCGTCCGTGGTGGGGACGGGAAGAGCCGGGTCGGTGTGCGTGCGGAGGAGGCGGGGGGCGTACGCGATGCCCCGGCGCAGGGCCAGTTGGGGTTCTCCGGTGCCGAGCAGGGCGGGCAGGGCCTGCCAGGAGGCGGGGTCCGTGTCGAGGTCGGCGAGCACGATGCGGCCGGGGTTCTCGGACTGTGCCGAGCGTACGAGTCCCCACACGGCGGCACCGGGCAGGTCCCGGACATCGGACCAGGTGTCGGTGGCGACGGCTTCGCGGGTGACCACGAGCAGGCGCGTGCCGACGAGCCGGTCGTCGGCGAGCCACGCCTGGAGGGTCTCCAGGGTGCGGTCCAGGGTGGTGGCCGCGTCGTCGGCCGGTGCCGGGGGGAACAGCACGGCCACCGCGGGGGCGTCCGTGCCGTGCAGTCCGGCGCCGCCTGCGGCGAGGGCCGCGAGGAGCCGGTCGTCGGCGTTTCCGGTCAGGGCCCAGGGGGCGGGCCCTGCTGCGGGGGCCGCGGGCACAGCGGTCCAGCGGAGGTGGAACAGCGCGTCGCGGGCGGTCCGTTGCCCGGCCGTGAGGGCTCCGGCGGCGAGGGGCCTTACGGCCAGGGAGTCGACGGCGGCCACGGGCCTGCCGGTGTGGTCGGCCATCAGCACGGAGACGGCGCCGGGGCCGGCCGGTGAGAGGCGGACGCGCAGGGCGGTGGCCCCGGTGGCGTGGAGGGATACGCCCGTCCAGGAGAAGGGCAGTCCAATGCCGGCGCCCTCGTTGCTCAGCAGGCCCAGCCCGGAGGCGTGCAGCGAGGCGTCCAGCAGGGCGGGGTGCATGCCGAACCGGACGGCGTCCGGCAGCGCCTGTTCGGGCAGGGCCACGTCGGCGTAGACGTCCCGGCCCCGGCGCCAGGCGGCCCGTACGCCCTGGAACACGGGTCCGTACTCGTAGCCCTCCTCGCGCAGGGCGGCGTAGTGGCCGTCCGTGGGCAGGGCCTCGGCACCGCGCGGGGGCCAGGTGACGAGGTCCTCCGGTGCCGTGGCGGGGGCCGGGGCGGCCGGGGCGAGCAAGCCGGTGGCGTGCTCGGTCCAGGCCGCTGCGGAGTCGCCGGCGGCGGGGCGGGCGTGGACGGCCACCGGCCGGCTGCCGGAGTCGTCGGCGGCGCCGACCGTGATCTGCACGTGCACTTCGCCCCGTTCGGGGAGGGTGAGCGGTGCGTGCAGGGTGAGCTCCCCGACCCGGCCGCAGCCGAGTTCGTCCCCCGTCCTGATCGCGGCCTCCACGAGGGCGGCGCCGGGGACCAGGACGGTGCCGGAGACGGCGTGGTCGGCGAGCCACGGATGGGTCCTGAGCGACCAGCGGGCGGTGGCCACGAGACCGTCCCCGCGGGCGAGCTCCACGGCCGCTCCGAGCAGCGGGTGCTCCAGGGCGTCCAGGCCCGCCGAGGCCACGTCTCCGGCCGTCTGCGCGGGCCGGGGCCAGAACTGCTGCCGCTGGAAGGCGTATACGGGCAGTGCGACCCGGTGGGCGTCGGTTCCGGCGAAGAGGACGTCCCAGGCGATGCGGGCGCCGTGGTTGCGGAGCTCGGCGAGGGAGGCGAGGAACCGGCCGATGCCGCCCTCGTCGCGGCGCAGGGTGCCGGTGGCCAGGGCCGTGACGCCGGCGGCCTCGATGGTCTCCCGGATCCCGGGGGTGACGACCGGGTGCGGGCTGATCTCGGCGAAGATGCGGTGTCCGGCGTCCAGCAGGGTGCGGGTGGCCTGCTCGAACTCCACCGTGTGACGCAGGTTGCGGTACCAATAGGCGGCGTCGAGGGCGGTGGTGTCGATCGGTTCGCCCGTGACGGTCGAGCAGAAGGGGATGCGGGCCGGGCGTGGCGTGATGGGGGCCAGCGCGGTGAGCACCTGCTCTTCGATGAGCTCCACCTGGGCGGAGTGCGAGGCGTAGTCCACGGGGATCCGGCGGGCCCGGATCCCGTCCCGTTCGCATCCGGCGAGCAGTTCCGCGAGGGCGTCCGGAGCACCGGAGACGACCACGGAGCCGGGGCCGTTGACGGCGGCGACCGACATCCGTCCGTCCCAGGCACGGATGCGGTCGCGCACGGCCTGGACGGGCTGGGCGACCGAGACCATGCCACCGCGTCCGGACAGTGCGGTCAGGGCCTGGCTGCGCAGGGCGACCACCCGGGCCGCGTCGTCCAGCGAGAGGGCGCCGGCCACGCAGGCCGCGGCGATCTCGCCCTGCGAGTGGCCCATCACGGCGGCCGGTTCGATGCCATGGGCCCGCCACAGGGCCGCCAACGACACCATGACGGCGAACAGCACGGGCTGGACGACGTCGACCCGTTCCAGGTCCGGTGTGCCGGGTGCTCCGCGCAGGACGTCCAGCAGGGACCAGTCGGTGTACTGCGCCAGAGCGGCAGCGCACTCCCCCATGCGTTCGGCGAAGTCCGGCGAGATGTCGAGGAGTTCGCGTGCCATGCCGGTCCACTGTGAGCCCTGGCCGGGGAAGACGAAGACCGTGCTGCCGTCGCCCCCGGACGTGCCCTGCAGTACGCCGGGGGCGGCCTCGCCGCGGGCCAGTGCGTCCAGGCCGGCGAGGAACGCGTCGCGGTCCGCCGCGACGACGGCCGCACGGTGCTCCAGAGCTGCGCGGCCGGTCGCCAGCGAATAGGCGACGTCGTCGAGTCCGCCGTCGAAATCCCTGAGGTGCCCGGCCAGTCGGCGTGCCTGCTCGTGCAGGGCGTCCCGGCTCTTGGCCGACAGCATCCAGGGCAGGGCGTACGGACGTGCCGGTGCGAGCACCTCCCCCACCGGGGTCTCCGGAGGTGCCTGTTCGAGGATGACGTGGGCGTTGGTGCCGCTCATACCGAAGGAGGAGACGCCCGCGCGGTGCGGCCGACCGGTCGCGGGCCAGGCCGCCGGTTCGGTGAGCAGCTCCACCCGGCCCGTGCTCCAGTCCACGTGCGGGGTGGCGCCGTCGATGTGGAGGGTCTTGGGGATCAGACCGTGCTGCATGGCCAGCACCATCTTGATGATGCCGGCGACGCCGGCGGCTCCCTGGGCGTGGCCGATGTTGGACTTCACCGAGCCGAGCAGCAGCGGGTGTTCGCGGTCCTGACCGTAGGCGGCCAGGACCGCCTGGGCCTCGATGGGGTCGCCCAGGCGTGTTCCGGTGCCATGGGCCTCGACCACGTCGACATCGGCCGGGGTCAGGCCGGCGTCGGCCAGGGCCCTCCTGATCACCCGTTGCTGGGAGGGGCCGTTGGGGGCCGTAAGGCCGTTGGAGGCGCCGTCCTGGTTCATGGCACTTCCGCGGACGAGTGCCAGGACGCGGTGTCCCCGTCGGCGGGCGTCCGAGAGACGCTCCACCAGCAGCAGGCCGATGCCCTCGCTCCACCCGGCGCCGTCGGCCGCGGCGGCGAAGGGCTTGCACCGCCCGTCGGGTGCGAGGGCGCCCTGGCGGGAGAACTCGACGAACATCTCGGGGGTGGCGAACACCGTCACGCCGCCGGCCAGGGCGAGCGTGCATTCGCCACGGCGCAGCGACTGGGCGGCGAGGTGGAGGGCCACCAGGGACGACGAGCAGGCCGTGTCGATCGTGACGGCTGGCCCCTCGAGTCCGAGGGCGTACGAGACCCTGCCCGAGACGACGCTGGAGGCGTTGCCGGTCATGAGGTGGCCGGCAACGTCGTCCGCGGTACGGGCCAGGACCGTCTGGTACTCGTGGTAGGTGGCGCCGACGAACACTCCGGTGGCGCTGCCGCGCAGCGACTCCGGGTCGATCCCGGCGCGTTCGACGGTCTCCCAGGAGGTCTCCAGCAGGAGCCGCTGCTGCGGGTCCATGGCCAGGGCCTCGCGCGGAGAAATGCCGAAGAAGCCTGCATCGAACTCGGCCATGCCGGTGAGGAAGCCGCCTTCGCGTACGTAGCTGGTGCCCTGGTGACGGGGGTCGGGGTGGTGGATGCGGTCGGTGTCCCAGCCGCGGTCGGCCGGGAAGTCCCCGATGGCGTCCACGCCGTCCGCGACCAGGCGCCAGAAGTCCTCGGGCGACTGCACGCCGCCGGGGAGGCGGCAGGCCATGCCCACGATGGCGATGGGCTCGTCGTGAGCGGCGGCGACGGGTGCGAAGGCGTCGTCCTGCTCCTGCGCGCCCAGCATTTCGGCACGCAGGTGCGCAGCGACGGCGGAGACGGTGGGGTGGTCGAAGAGCAGCGTGGCGGGCAGCGGGACGCCCGTCACCGCGGCGAGCCGGCCGCGCAGTTCGACGGCCGTGAGCGAGTCGAAGCCGAGCTCGCGGAAGGGCCTGTCGTCCTCGACGGCGTCTGCGGAGTCGTACCCGAGCACGCGGGCCGTCTCCTGCTGGATCATGCCCGTCAGCAGGCGCTCCTGCCCGTCGGGCGTCAGGCCGGCGAACCGCTCCCTCAGCTGTGCCGCTCCGGGCAGTGCGTCCGTGACGGGGGTGGTGACAGGTGTGCGGGCGGGCACGCCCGCCGGCCAGAACCGCCGACGCTGGAAGGCGTAGGTGGGCAGGTCCGCGTGGCGGGCACCGGTCCCGGTGAAGAAGGCGTTCCAGTCGGCCTGCACTCCGACGGCGTGCAGGTGTGCCAGCGCGCCCACGGCCGCGGGCTCTTCGGGCCGGTTCCTGCGCAGCACGGGGACGAACACGGCCTCGTCGTCAGGTACGGACGCGCGGGCCATGGCCGACAGCACGCCGTCGGGGCCCAGTTCGACGAACCGGGTGGTGCCCTCGGTGTGCAGGGTGTGCACGACGTCGGCGAACCGGACGGTTTCGCGGGCGTGGCGGACCCAGTACCGGGGGGACCTAAGCTGCTCTGCGGTGGCCAGGGTGCCGGTGAGGCCGGAGACGACCGGGATGTCCGGTGCGTGGTAGGCGAGTCCTTCGAGCACGCTGCGGAACTCGTCCAGCACGGGGTCCATCAGCGGGGAGTGGAAGGCGTGCGAGACGCGCAGGGCGGTGGCCCTGCGGCCCTGTTCCCCGAAGCGGGCCCGGATCTCCTCCACCGCGTTCCTGTCGCCCGATATCACCACGGCCGAGGGGCCGTTGACCGCGGCCAGGGAGACCCGGTCGCCCAGGAGCGGCAGCACCTCGCCCTCGGCGGCCTGGAGCGCGAGCATGGCGCCGCCGGCCGGCAGGTCCTGCATGAGCCGCCCGCGGGCGGCGACCAGCGTGCAGGCGTCGTCGAGGGAGAGAACACCGGCCACATGCGCGGCCGTCACTTCGCCGATGGAGTGCCCGGCGAGGAAGTCCGGCCGCACGCCCCAGGAGCGCAGCAGCCGGAACAGCGCGACCTCGACGGCGAAGAGGGCGGCCTGCGTGTACTGCGTCTCCTCGAGCAGTGCGGCGTCGGTGCCCCACAGCACGTCGCGCAGAGGAAGCCCCAGCCGGTCCTCCAGGCTCGTGCACACGGTGTCGAAGGCTGCGGCGAAGGCCGGGAAACGGCCGTGGAGTTCGCGGCCCGTCCCGATGCGCTGGGATCCCTGTCCCGCGAACAGGAAGGCGGTCCTGCCCGGGCCGGCGGTGCCTTCGACCAGGCCGGTCGCGGCTTCTCCCGCGGACAGGGCGGCGAGCCCGCGCAGTGCGGAGTCCCGGTCGGCGGCGACGACGACGGCGCGGTGGGCGAATGCGGAGCGTTCGGTGGCCAGTGAGAACGCCACGTCCGTGGGCCGCAGTCCGGGGTCGTCCGTGAGGCGTGCGAGCAGTCGTGCTGCCTGCGCGCGCAGCGCCGCGCCGCTCTTGCCGGAGAGCGCCAACGGTGCCGTGCCCGTGGCCGGTTCGGCAGGCGGCTCGGTGTCGGCGGTTCCGGGCTGTTCGAGGATCACGTGTGCGTTGGTGCCGCTGATGCCGAAGGACGAGACGCCTGCGCGGCGCGGGCGGCCGGTCTCCGGCCAGGCCCTGTCCTCCGTCAGCAGTTCCACTGCTCCGGTGGACCAGTCCACGTGGGACGAGGGCACGTCGACGTGCAGCGTGCGGGGCAGCGTGCCGTGCCGCATGGCCATGACCATCTTGATGATGCCGGCAACGCCGGCCGCCGCCTGGGTGTGCCCGATGTTGGACTTCACCGAGCCCAGGAGCAACGGCCGGTCCTCCGGCCGGTCCTGGCCGTAGGTGGCGAGCAGGGCCTGTACCTCGATGGGGTCGCCCAGGGTGGTGCCCGTGCCGTGTGCCTCGACCGCGTCGACGTCCGCGGCCGACAGGCCGGCGCCGGCCAGGGCCTGGCGGATGACGCGCTGCTGGGAAGGGCCGTTGGGGGCGGTCAGGCCGTTGCTCGCGCCGTCCTGGTTGACGGCGCTGCCGCGGACGACGGCGAGCACGCGGTGCCCGTTGCGGCGGGCGTCCGACAGCCGTTCCAGGACCAGGACGCCCACGCCCTCGGCCCAGCCCACGCCGTCGGCCGCGTCGGCGAAGGACCGGCACCGGCCGTCGGGGGACAGCACCTGCTGACGGGCGGTCTCCACGAAGATGTCGGGGGTCGACATGACGACCACGCCGCCGGCCACGGCGAGCGAGCAGTCGCCCGACCGCAGGGCCTGCGCGGCCCAGTGCAGGGCCACCAGCGACGACGAGCACGCCGTGTCCACCGTGACAGCCGGCCCCTCGAAGCCGAAGGTGTAGGAGACCCGGCCCGAAGCGATGGCGGGTCCGGTGCCGTTGGCCCGGAAGCCCTCGAACTCGGCGCCGGTGAGCAGGCCGGCGTAGTCGCTGTAGGTGACTCCGGCGAAGACTCCGGTCCGGCTGCCGCGCAGCGCCGCCGGGTCCGTGCCGGCGTGCTCGAGCGCCTCCCACGTGGTCTCCAGCAGCAAGCGCTGCTGGGAGTCGGTGGCCAGTGCCTCCCGGGGGCTCATGCCGAAGAACTCGGGGTCGAACCAGGCCGCGTCGTGCAGGAATCCGCCGCCGGACGCATAGGTGGTGCCTTTGTGTGCGGGGTCCGGGTGGTAGAGGCCGTCCACGTCCCAGCCACGGTCGGCCGGGAAGCCGGAGACCGCGTCCACACCGTCCGACACCAGCCGCCACAGGTCGTCCGGGGAGGCCACGCCGCCGGGGTAGCGGCAAGCCATTCCCACGATCACCACGGGGTCGTCGGCCGCGCGGGACAGCGCGGCCACGGGGGCCGGGGCGGCGGTGCCGTCGCCGGACAGCTCGGCCAGCAGGTGGCGTGCCAGGGCGTCGGCGGACGGGTGGTCGAAGACTACCGTGGTGGGCAGCCGCAGCCCCGTCGTGGTGTTCAGGCGGTTGCGCAACTCGACTGCGGTCAGGGAGTCGAATCCGAGGTCGCGGAAGGCCCGGGCCGGATCCACGGTCTGCGCGGCCGCGTGCCCGAGCACCAGCGCGATCTGGGTGCGCACCAGGTCGAGCAACGTCTCGTGCCGCTCGTCGGGATCCAGGCCGGAGAGTTGCCGCAGCAGGCCGGAGGTGGTGCCGGAGTCACCGGCCGCGGTGCGCCGGGGGCGCATGCGGACCAGGCCGTGCAGCAGGGCGGGCACGTCGTCGTGGGTGCGCAGCGTCGCGAGGTCCAGGCGCACCGGCAGCACGACCGGGTCCGGGGCCGACAGCGCGGCGTCGAAGAGGGCGAGTCCTTGTGCCGCGGACAGCGGCGGCATGCCGGAACGGGTGAGGCGCCGGATGTCGGTCCCGGACAGGGCGCCGGTCATGCCGCCGTCCTGCGCCCAGGGGCCCCATGCCAACGAGACGGCCGGCAGGCCCTGTTCGCGGCGATGGCGGGCGAAGCCGTCGAGAAAGGCGTTCGCGGCGGCGTAGTTGCCCTGTCCGGGGCCGCCGAACACGCCGGATGCGGACGAGAACACGACGAAGGCGTCGAGCGCGAGCCCCCGGGTGGCCTGGTGCAGGTTCCAGGCTCCGTCGGCCTTGGGGCGCAGCACCGCCGAGGCGCGCTCGGGGGTCAGGGCGCCGATGACGCTGTCGTCCAGGATGCCTGCGGTGTGCACGACGGCCCGGACCTGATGCCGGGCCACCAGGGCCGTCACGACGTCGGCATCGGCCACGTCGCAGGCTTCGACGGTCACCCTGGCACCGTGTCCGGCCAGTTCGGCGGACAGTTCGTCGACGCCCCCGGCCGCCGGGCCACGGCGGCTCACGAGCAGCAGGTCCCGCACCCCGTGCCGCGTCACCAGATGCCGGGCGACGAGGCGGCCGAGGCCGCCGGTGCCGCCGGTGATCAGGACGGTGCCTTCGCCCGCCGTGAGGGGCGTGCGCTCGCCGGCCGTGACCCGCGTGAGCCGGGCGGCGAGCAGTTCGCCGCCCCGCACGAGCAGTTGCGGCTCGTCCGAAGCAGCAGCGCGCAACACGGCGGCGGCAGTGGCGGAGTCCTCGGCCTCGATGTCGACCAGGCCGAAGCGGCCCGGGTTCTCCGACTGTGCGGAGCGCACCAGGCCCTGTACGGCGGCGCCGGCCAGGGCCGTGCCCGAGACGGCGCCCCGGGTCACGAACACCAGGCGCGAGGCGGCGAACCGCTCGTCCGCCAGCCAGGACTGGATCAGGCCCAGCACGTGCGCCACTGCCGCGTGGGCCGCCTCGGCCACATCGCCCGGGGCGGGCTGTACGGGCACGAGCACCGCGGCCGGGACGTCCTGCGATGCCAGCGACTCCAGGTCGGGGTGCACCTCCGTGTCCGGGCCGGCCAGTCCGTCGGCGTCGGGGCCCACCACGGCCGGCGTCGCGGGAGCGCCGACGGCAGGCCGGACCGGGGTCCAGTCCACCCGGAAAAGCGCGTTGTGCGCGGTCCGGTGCTCCCGTTCGGGGATGCGCAGGGTCACGGTCGCGGCCGAGGCGACCGGGGTGCCCTCTTCGTCGGCGAGGGCCAGGGACACCGTGTCGTCGCCGTTGCGCACCAGCCGGACCCGTACCGTCGTCGCTCCGAAGGCATGCAGGGCGGCATCTCGCCAAGAGCAGGGTACGGCGTCCTCGGGGAGCCCTGTGAGCGTGGCGGCGCGCAACGCGGCGTCCAGCAGAGCCGGGTGCAGGCCGAAAGATGCCGCTTCGCCGTCGGCGGCTTCGGGCAGGGCGGTTTCGGCGAACACCTCGTCGCCGCGCCGCCATGCCGCCCGCTGACCCGGCGTGGGCGTCAGCGGCTCGGCGCCTTCCGGCGGCCACACCGTCGCGTCGAAGGGCACCTCTGCGGCGTCTGGGGCCAGCACGCCGCGGGCGTGTTCGGTCCACGGGGCGGTGGTGTCGTGGGCGGGTCGGGAGTGCACGGTCAGGGCGCGGCGCCCCGAGGCGTCCGGTGCGCCCACCCACATCTGGATCTGGACGGCGTCGTGCTCGGGCAGCATCAGCGGGGCGGCGAGCGTCAGTTCCGCCACTGCGCCGCAGCCCGTCTCGTCGCCGGCCCGGACCGCCAGGTCGAGCAGGGCCGTGCCCGGGAGCTCCGCCGGGCATCCGGCCGGGAAGTCGGCGAGCCACGGCTGTGACTGTGCCGACAGTCGGCCGGTGAGCAGGAGCCCCTCGGCGGCTGCCAGTTCCACGGCTCCGGAGAGCAGGGGATGGTCCGCGGCCCTGAGGCCGAACGCCTCCGCGTCCGTGGAGGCGGCAGCCGCCTCCAGCCAGTAGCGCCGACGCTGGAACGCATAGGTCGGCAGGCCGATGCGCCGGGCACCCGTGCCGGCCAGGAGCACCGGCCAGTCCACGGGCACACCACAGACGTGCAGGCGTGCCAAGGCGTCGAGGAACGTGCGCTCCTCGTCCCGGCCCCGGCGCAGCACGGGGACGAACACGGCCGTGTCGTCGTCCGATTCCCGCGCCAGGGAGGACAGCTCTCCGCCCGGTCCCAATTCGACGAAGCGGGTCACGCCCTGCGCGTGCAGGGTACGCATGCCGTCGGCGAAGCGGACCGTCTCGCGCACGTGGCGCACCCAGTAGTCCGCGGAGTCCAGCTGTCCGGCCGTGGCCGCTGCGCCGGTCAGGTTCGAGACCACCGGTATCGCCGGCTCGCCGAACGTGACGTTCTCGAGCACCGCACGGAAGTCCTCGAGCATGGGGTCCATCAGCGCCGAGTGGAAGGCGTGCGACACCTTCAGGCGCGTGGTCCGGCGCCCGCGGTCCGCGAAGTGGGCCTGCAGCCCGTCCACGGCCTCGGCGGGTCCGGAAATCACCACGGCCGAGGAGCCGTTGACCGCGGCGAGTGACATCTGGCCGCCCAGGAGCGGCAGCACCTCGTCCTCGGTGGCCTGCAGCGCGGCCATTGCTCCGCCCGCGGGGAGCGCCTGCATCAACCGGCCGCGGGAGGCCACCACGGCGCAGGCGTCGTCCAGCGAGAAGACCCCTGCCACGTGGGCGGCTGCCAGCTCGCCGACGGAGTGGCCGCCGATGAACTGCGGTGTCACGCCGAGGGTTTCCAGGAACCGGAAGAGGGCGACCTCGACGGCGAAGAGTGCCGGCTGGGCGAATTCCGTCCGGTTCAGCAGCTCTTCGTCGGTACCCCACAGCACCTCGCGCAGCGGGCGGTCCAGGTGCCGGTCCAGTCCTGCACAGACCGTGTCGAAGGCCTGCGCGAACGCGGGGTGCGCGGCGTACAGTTCCCGGCCCGTGCCGAGTCGCTGTGCGCCCTGGCCCGGGAAGAGGAGGGCGAGCGGCTCCTCGGCGGCCCGGCCCTCGGTGACCGAGGGCGAGGCGCTACCCCGGGCGAGGGCGCCCAGGGCATCCAGGAACTCCCGGCGGTCCGCCGCCACGACGACCGCGCGGTGTTCCATGAGGGATCGCGTGGTGGCCAGGGAGAGGGCAACGTCCTGCGGGGCGGCGCCGGGGCGGTCCCCGGCGTCGGCTGCCAGGCGCCCGGCTTGGGCCCGCAGGGCTTCTGTGCTCCTTCCGGACAGTACCCAGGGCAGGACGGCCGGATGAGCGTACGGGGCGGCTGCGTCCGCGGCGGGCTCGTCGTCGGGGGCCTGTTCGAGGACGACGTGGGCGTTGGTGCCGCTGACGCCGAACGAGGAGACCGCCGCGCGGCGGGGCTCGCCGCGGTCCGGCCACGGCTGATTCTCGGTGAGCAGCCGGACAGTGCCGGCGGACCAGTTCACATGCGGGGTGGGGGCGTCGATGTGCAGTGTCCCGGGCACGATGCCGTGCTGCATCGCGAGCACCGTCTTCATCACGCCGGCAACGCCCGAAGCGGCCTGGGTGTGGCCGATGTTCGACTTCATCGACCCGAGCAGCAGCGGTCGGCCGTCGGGGCGTCGGCTGCCGTAGGCGGCCAGCACGGCCTGTGCTTCGATCGGGTCGCCGAGACGGGTCCCCGTGCCGTGCGCCTCCAGGACGTCGATGTCGGCGGCGGACAACAGGGCGTCGGCCAGTGCCTGGCCGATCACCCGTTCCTGTGAGGGGCCGTTGGGTGCGGTCAGCCCGTTGCTCGCACCGTCCTGGTTGACGGCCGAGCCACGGATCACGGCCAACACGCGGTGGCCGCGTTGCCGGGCGTCCGACAGCCGCTCGACCAGCAGCAGTCCGACGCCCTCGCTCCAGGCGGTGCCGTCGGCCGCGGCGGCGAACGGCTTGCAGCGCCCGTCGGCGGCCAGGCCGCCCTGTCGACCGAACTCCGTGAACATCTGCGGGGTGGACATCACGGTCGCCCCGCCTGCCAGGGCCAGGGAGCACTCGCCGCGGCGCAACGACTGCACGGCGAGGTGGAGTGCGACGAGTGAGGAGGAGCAGGCGGTGTCGACGGTGACGGCCGGGCCTTCGAGGCCGAGCACGTAGGAGATACGCCCGGAGGCGACGCTGACGGTGTTGCCGGTGAGCAGGTGTCCGGCCACCTCGTCCTGGCGGCGCCGGGGGCCGGAGTCGTATCCGCCGTGGCCGGTGCCGACGAAGACGCCGGTCCGGGTGCCGTGCAGCGACTCCGGGTCGATTCCGGCGCGTTCGACGGTCTCCCAGGCGGTTTCCAGCAGCAGGCGCTGCTGGGGGTCCATCGCGAGTGCCTCGCGGGGGGAGATCCCGAAGAAGCCGGGGTCGAACTCGGCGGCGTCGTGCAGGAATCCGCTCTCACGGGAGCCGGTCAGGGTCCCCGGATCCCAGCCCCGGTCGGTGGGGAAGGGCGAGATCGCATCGACGCCGTCGTGGAGTACTGTCCACAGGTCTTCCGGTGAGCGGACGCCGCCCGGGTAGCGGCATCCCATGCCGACGACGGCAATGGGTTCCCGGTTCTTCTCGCTCACCTCACGGAGCTGTTCGCGCGTGTCATGAAGGTCTGCGACGGCCCGCTTCAGGTAGTCGCGGAGCTGCTCCTCGTTCGACATGAGGATGTCAACCTCTCGGAGTGAGTTGCCGGGGCCGTCAGTGTCAACGTGCCGGACTGCGATTTTCCGTAGCCTCCGCGGCGCCGGTCGTGCTCCGCGACGCCGCGTAGGACGGCCGGGTACGACGGATGACCCGTCGCCGGGGCCCGACTGCCGTGCGGGACAGCGGCCGGGCCCGGTTTCACGGCCGTGGAACTGCGGATCTCTTCAGAGCTTCAGGGCTACTGCCCGGAGGGCAGGGAGCGGAGCCAGTCCGCCATGATCGCCGCGGTCTTGGCGGAGTCCTCGCGGATCAGCGAGAGGTGGTCCGCCTCGACCGGCCGGATGTCCGCCGAGGCCACCAGCGGCTCCCTCGTGCCCTGCCGCTGCTCGATCGGCCTGGAGTCGGTGCCGAAAAGCGGCTTGCTGCACTGGACGAGCAGGACGGGGGCCGTCGTGGGCCGGACCTCCAGCTGGTTCAGCAGAACCATCCACCGGCCCATCGCCGAGAGCCGGGAGTTGGTCAGCCGCACCGGGGAGTCCCCGAGTGCTGCGAAGTTGAGCAGCATCAGCCCCGTGTAGTCGACACCCTCGTCGCTGTTGTGCTGGAAGCTCAGGGTGTCGAGCAGGACGACGCCTGCGGGCCTGATCCCCCACGTGTGCTCCAGCAGCCCGGCCGCCGCGTAGGCGAAGGAGCCGCCGGAGGAGTGGCCGACCAGGACGAACGGCTTGCCGTCGGCGGCCCGCAGTGCGCTCTCGGCGATCACGCGGGTGGCGACGTGGGGCGTGGCCGGCAGTCGCTCTCCCGCGGCGAAGCCGATGAGCGGCATGGCGGAGACCTCTCGCTCGCCACGGAAGTGGGCGGCGAGGCGGGAGTACTGGTGGATGCCGGCGTTGGCCGTGGGCGCGCTGACGCAGATGAGCCGCGGCTCGTGCGGGCCTTCGGCCAGCGTGGCGGTCCACGGCAGGTCCTCCAGCTCCGCCGTGTTCTCGAAGGTGGGGCGCAGGGCGGCGACGGTGGCCAGCATGCGCTGAGCCTCGGCGACCTTGCCGGCGTCGAGGGCTTCGGTGAACAGCCGTTCCAGCGAGTCGATTTCCTGCCGGCCGGAGGGCAGGGCGAGGGTGCCGGGGGCAGCGGATCCGGGGTCGGGCCGGTCGGCCAGCTCGCTGCGGATCCAGGAGGCCAGCGCGTTGGGCGTCTTGTTGTCGAAGACGACGGTGGCGGGCAGCCGCAGGCCGGTGGCGGCGGAGAGGCGGTTGCGCAGTTCGACGGAGGTCAGCGAGTCGAAGCCCAGCTCGTAGAAGTCCCGGTCCGCTTCGACGGCGTCGGGCGACGCGTGGCCGAGCACGGTGGCGGACTCGGTGCGCACGATGTCGACGAGGAAGCGGGACCTGTCCTGCTCGCCCAGTTCCAGCAGTTGCCGGGTGAAGCCGGCCACGGTGGCCCCGCCGCCCGCGGTGTTCGCCGCGGCGCGCCGGGTGCCGCGCACCAGGCCGCGGAAGAGCGGGGGCACCTCGCCCTGGGGGCGCATGCCGCCGCCGGCCAGGCCCAGTGGGATGACCAGCGGTTCGGAGGAGCCGAGGGCAGCGTCGAAGAGCTCCAGGCCCTGGCCGACGGAGAGCGGCGGCAGGCCGCCGGACTGCATGCGCTGCATGTCGGTGTCGCCGAGGCCGCTGGTCATTCCCGCGTCCTGTGCCCAGGGTCCCCAGGCGAGCGAGGTGCCGGGCAGGCCGAGTGCCGTGCGGTGCTCGGCCAGGGCGTCCAGGAAGGAGTTCGCCGCCGCGTAGTTGCCCTGGCCGGGGCTGCCCATGACGCCCGCGACGGACGAGAAGGTGACGAACGCGGCGAGGCCGAGGTCACGGGTGAGTTCGTGGAGGTTCCAGGCCGCGTCCACCTTGGGGCGCAGGACGGCCGAAAGCCGGTCGGGGGTCAGGGAGGTCACGACGCCGTCGTCGAGCACACCGGCCGTGTGGACGACCGCGGTCAGCGGATGTGCATCCGGGATCGCGGCCAGCAGTGCGGCGGTTGCGTCCCGGTCCGCGGTGTCGCACGCGGTGATGGTCACCTGTGCGCCCGACGCGCGCAGTTCGGAGGCCAGTTCACCGGCTCCCGGTGCATCAGGTCCGCGGCGGCTGGTGAGCAGCAGGTGCCGGGTGCCGCCGACCACGAGGTGACGGGCGAGATGGCGGCCCAGCGCGCCGGTGCCGCCGGTGATGAGCACCGTCCCGTCGGGGTCCCACTGCCGGGGCATGGTGAGCACTGCGGCCGCGTTCGCGCGCAGGGCGTGGTGGGCGCGGCGGATGTCGTGCGGGGCGGCCGGCGGGGACTGGAGTCCGTCGCAGGCCTCGGCAGCGGCTTGTTCCCAGGAGCAGTCCTGCGGGATGTGTGCCAGCCGGTCCTGGCGGAGCACGGCCAACGGCCCGGGGCATCCGAGGCCGGCAACACGGTCTCCGGTACGGAACGCAGACACACCGGGGCCTGTCTCGGTGACCACGCCGGCGAGCCGACCGCCCGAGGGAAGGCCGTGCAGGGTCACTCCGGCGGCGCGGACGGCCACGCGTACCTGGCCTGCGGCGAGCGGTTCCGCCGCTTCGAGGCAGGGCACGAGGGCCGGTTCGCGGTCCTCGCCCTGCGGTGCGTCGAGCCGCCACGGCACTCCGGCCGGGGGCAGCAGACCGGGGCCGGTCGCCAGGCGGGCCAGCCGGCCCACGCGCAGGCTGCCGTTGCGCACGGCGAACTGGGCCTCTCCGGTGGCCAGCAGGGGGCCGAGGCCGGGCAGCACCGCAGTGACGTCCTCGTGGTGTTCCACGTCGAGGAGGACGAACCGGCCGGGGTGCTCCGAGTGTGCCGAGCGCACGAGGCCCCACACGGCACTGCCGGTCAGGTCACGCACCCTCTCACCGGCTCCGGCGGCGATGGCGCCGCAGGTCACGAACACCAGCTGTGAGGCGGCGAACCGCTCGTCCGCAATCCATTTCTGCACCAGCTCCAGCGCCCACGCCGTGAGCCGGTGCACGGCGGACGGCACGTCCCCGTCCGGGTCCGTGTCCGGAAGCTCGGTCACGACCAGATCGGGGAGCGGTTCCGCACCGGCTGCGGCCAGTTCGGCCGGCGAGCCGACAGAGGCGCCGAGACCGAACGCGTCGTCACCGAGCGCCATGCAGCGCACCGGATCCGCCGCCCGGTCGGCGGCCGCCGGCACCCAGTCCAGCCGGAACAGGGGGGCGCGTGCGTTGCTGTGCACCGCAGCCGACGCCGGTGAGCCCGCTGCGGGGCGCAGCCGCAGCGACTCCACCGACAGCACCGGAGTGCCCTCGGCATCGAACGCCGTGAGCGACAGTGTGTCCTCGCCGGTCCTGGTCAGGCGCACGCGCAGCGCCGAGGCGCCTCCGGCGTGCAGGGTCACGCCGTGCCAGGCGTGGGGAAGCAGCTCGGTCTCCTCGTCGCCGAGCCCGGCGAGAGGCGTGGCGTGCAGGGCCGCGGCCAGGAGGGCGGGGTGCAGTCCGAAGTATCCGGCGTCCTCGGCGAGTCCGGCCGGAAGCTCCACCTCGGCGCAGGTCTCCTCGCCGCGCACCCAGGCGGCGCGCAGCCCTCGGAAGGCGGGGCCCGGTCCGCTTTCGCGGTAGAAGCCGTCGAGGTCGACGGCGAGGGCTCCCACCGGCGGCCAGACCGGCGTGGACGCCGTGTCCGGGGTACCCGCGGAGGTGAGCGTGCCGGTGGCGCAGTGCGTCCACGGTTCGTCGGGATCCGTGTCGGCAGAGCGTGCGTAACAGTCGAGCGTGCGGGCACCCGACGGGTCGGGGGCGGAGAGCCACACCTGGACGACCGGGGCGTCGTCCTCGCCGATGACCAGGGGTTCGGCCAGCGTGAGCTCCTCGATCCGGCTGCACCCGACCTGGTCGCCCGCGCGGACGGCCAGTTCGACGAAGCCGGTGGCCGGGAAGAGGATCCTGCCTCCGATGCGGTGGTCCGCCAGCCAGGGGTGCACGCGGGTCGACAGCCGACTGGTGAAGAGCACTCCGTCGGAGCCGGCCAGGGGCACGGCCGCACCGAGCAGCGGGTGCTCGGCGGGGATGAGGCCTGCGGAGGTCACGTCGCCCGAGAGGGCTCCGGGCCGCGGCCAGTAGCGCTCGTGCTGGAAGGCGTAGGTGGGCAGGTCCACGCGCCGGGCCCCGGTGCCGTCGAAGAGGCGTGCCCATTCGACGTCGACGCCGGCCACGTGCAGCTGCGCCAGTCCGGTGAGCAGGCCGGTCTCTTCGGGACGGTCCTTGCGGAGGACCGGCACCACCACGGACTCGCCGTCCTGCTCCAGACTCTGCTGGGCGAGGGCCGCCAGGACCCCGTCGGGCCCCAGTTCCACGAACGCCGTCGCACCGGCCTCGCGCAAGGCCCGTACTCCGTCGGCGAACCGCACGGTCTCCCGGACGTGCTGCACCCAGTACTCGGGCGAGCACACCAGTTCCGCGTCCGCCACCGTGCCCGTCACATTCGACACCAGCGGGATCACCGGCGCCGCGAAGGACAGGCCGCCCACCACGGCACGGAAGTCCTCCAGCATCGGATCCATCAGCGCCGAATGGAACGCATGCGAGACAGGGAGGCGGCTGGTCTTGCGCCCTTCTGCCGTGAAGTCCCGGGCGAGGCCCAGGACTTCGTCCTCGCCGCCCGCGATCACCACACTCTGCGGGCCGTTGACCGCCGCCAGTGACGTGCCTCCGGTCAGCCGGGCCACGACCTCGCCTTCGGTGGCCTGGACAGCGGCCATGGCGCCGCCCTCGGGCAGGGCCTGCATCAGCCGGCCGCGGGCGGCGACGAGGGTGCAGGCATCTTGCAGGGAGAGCACTCCGGCGGCATGCGCAGCCGCGACCTCGCCGATCGAGTGGCCCGCGACGAAGCCGGGGCGGACGCCCCAGGAGGCCAGGAGCCGGAACAGTGCCACCTCGACGGCGAACAGTCCCGCCTGGGCGTGCACGGTCCGGTTGACGAGTTCTTCGTCCTCACCCCAGATCACGTCACGGACCGGCCGCTCCAGGTGCTCGTCCAGCCCTGCGCAGACGACATCGAACGCGTCCGCGAATGCCGGGAACCTGCGGTACAGCTCGCGGCCCATGCCGAGCCGCTGCGACCCCTGGCCGGAGAACAGGAAGGCGGTCGCACGGCCGGCGGCCATTCCCCTGGCGATCACGGCGGGCTGCCCGTCGGTGCCGGCCAGCAGCACGGCCCGGTGCACGAACGCCGAACGGCCCGCCGCCAGCGAGAAGCCCACGTCCAGCGGAGACGCTCCGGTCACCGCCGCGATCCGCTCGACCTGGGCGTCCAGCGCGGCAGTGGACCTGCCCGACACCGGCCATGGCACCACTGCCGGCGACAGGGTCGGCTCGTCGGCCCCGGCATCCGCAGCCTCGGCGGGCGATGCCTGCTCGATGATCACATGGGCGTTCGTGCCGCTGATGCCGAAGGACGACACGCCCGCCCGCCACGGCCGTCCGGTCCCGGGCCACGGGCGCGCCTCGGTGAGCAGCTCCACGGCGCCGGTGGACCAGTCGACGTGCGAGGACGGCCGGTCGATGTGCAGCGACTGGGGCAGCACCCCGTGCTGCATGGACAGCACGGTCTTGATGACTCCGGCAACACCCGCGGCCGCCTGGGCGTGGCCGATGTTGGACTTGAGCGATCCCAGCAACAGCGGGCGCTCGGGGTCGCGTTCGAGTCCGTAGGTCGCGAGCAGGGCCTGCGCCTCGATCGGGTCACCGAGCGAGGTACCGGTGCCGTGGCCCTCGACGGCGTCCACCTCGTCGGCCGACAGTCCGGCGGCGGCGAGCGCCTGCCGGATCACCCGCTGCTGGGACGGACCGTTGGGGGCGGTGATGCCGTTGGAGGCGCCGTCCTGGTTGACCGCGGAACCGCGCACCACGGCCAGGACGTCGTGCCCGTTGCGGCGGGCCTCCGACAGCCGCTCCAGGACGAGGATGCCCACGCCCTCGGACCAGTTGGTGCCGTCGGCGGCGTCCGAGTAGGCCTTGCACCTGCCGTCCGCGGCCAGCCCGCCCTGCACGGTGAAGCCCGCGAAGCTCACAGGAGTGGTCATCACGGTCACGCCGCCGGCCAGGGCGAGCGAGCACTCGCCGTTGCGGAGGGCCTGGGCGGCCCAGTGCAGTGCCACCAGGGACGACGAGCACGCGGTGTCGACGGTGACCGCGGGCCCTTCGAGGCCGAGGGTGTAGGAGATGCGGCCGGAGAGGACGCTGGTGGCCAGTCCGGTGCCGGCGTGGCCTCCGATGTCCTCGCGCGAGTTCATCATGAGGGTCGCGTAGTCCAGGCCGTTCGTACCGACGAAAACGCCGGTCCGGCTGCCGTGCAGCTTCTCGGGGTCGATGCCGGCACGCTCGACCGCCTCCCAGGAGGTCTCCAGCAGGAGCCGCTGCTGCGGGTCCATGGCCAAGGCCTCGCGCGGGGAGATGCCGAAGAAGCCTGCATCGAAGTCGGCGACGCCCGGGACGAATCCGCCTTCGAGGGTGGCGCTCCTGCCGCGTCCTTCGCGGTCGCCGCCGGCCAGCGTCCTGAGGTCCCAGCCGCGGTCGTCGGGGAAGGCGGAGATCCCGTCCCGGCCTTCGGAGACCAGCTGCCACAGGTCCTCCGGAGAGCGCACACCGCCCGGCAGGCGGCACGCCATGCCGACGATGGCGATCGGGTCGTCGGAGGCCGGGGCGGTCGCGGGTGCCGGAAGAGCCTCGCCCGCGGGCGCGTTCAGCAGCGCCGTGAGGAGGTGTCCGGCCAGGACGGTCGTGGTCGGGTAGTCGAAGACCGTGGTGGCCGGCAGTTTGAGACCCGTGGCCAGGTTGAGGCGGCCGGGCAGCTCGATGGCGGTGAGCGAGTCGAAGCCGAGGTCGCGGAACTTCTTCTCCGGGGCGATGGCCGCCTTGTCAGCGTATCCGAGGACGGCCGCCACGTGCGTGCGCACCAGGTCGGTCACGAGTGCCACCCGCTCTGCTGCGGGCATCGGCTTCAGGCGGTGTACGAGTCCGGAGGCCGCCGAGGCGAACTCCCTGCGCGCCGCGGCAGCCTCCCCGATCGCCTGCCGGGCGGCCGGGAGCTCCTTCAGCAGCGGGTTGCCGCGCAGGCCGACGAGGGTGTCGACGAGGTGCGGCTGTTCCAGGTCGAGCAGGATCACGGTGGGGGCGGGCCCGGTGACGGCCTGCCGCAGTGCGGCGACGGCCAGTTCCGGGTGAATCACGGGCACGACTGTACGGCGCGGGAGGTCCACCCCCGCGTCCTCGGACCCGGCCGGTTCGTCGTCCGTCCATGCACCCCAGGCCAGGGATGTCGCCGCCAGACCCTGCGCCCGGCGCCGCTGGGCGAGAGCGTCGAGCACGGCGTTCGCGGCCGCGGCGGTCGCGCGGCCGGGGCTGCCGACCGCGCCCGCCACGGAGGAGAACAGGACGAACGCGGACAGGTCCTGGCCGCGCGTCAGTTCGTCGAGGTTCAAGGCGGAGACGGCCTTCGACCGGTGGACGGCGGCGAACCGGCCGGGGGTCAGGTCCTCGAGCACACCGTCGTCGACGGTCCCCGCCGCGTGCACCACGGCGGTGAGCCGCTGGTCCTCGGGTATACCCGCCAGCACGGCGGCCAGTTGTTCGCGGTCGGCCGCGTCACAGGCGACGACGGACACTCCGGCTCCCAACGACCGCAGTTCGGCGGCGAGTTCTCCAGAGCCCGGCGCCTCCGGGCCGTGGCGGCTGACGAGCAGCAGGTGCTCCGCACCCGCACCCGCCAGCCAGCGTGCGACATGCGCACCGCGCCCACCCGTGCCGCCTGTGACCAGCACCGTGCCGTGAGGCTCCCATCCGGCGTCCGCCGAGCCGGAGGGCGCCGGGACCAGCCTGCGGCCGTACACCGCGGACGGGCGCACGGCGACCTGGTCCTCGCCGTCGAGACCTGACAGGACCGCACCGAGCCGCTGGACGGCCCGCCGGTCGAGTTCCTCCGGCAGGTCGACCAGACCGCCCCATTGCTGCGGGTACTCCAGCGCGGCCACGCGCCCGAGGCCCCATACCCCCGCCTGCTCCGGGACAGGCGGCCCGTCTGCGGAGCCGACCGCCACGGCGCCTCGTGTCACACACCACAGCGGAGCGGAGATTTCCGCGTCGCGCAGGGCCTGGAGCAGGGCGGTCGTCGCCACGACCGGGCCGAGTGCGGCAGCATCGCCGGTCTCGGCGGCTCCGGCCAGTGCGAGCAGACAGAGCACACCCGCGAACGGGGCACCGGATGCGGGCAGTTCGCACAGCTGCGCCGCGAGCGCCTCACGCCCCGGTTCCGGCGACTCGACGTACAGGCACAGCACATCGGGCCCGACCGCCTTGATCACGGCGGCCGTCCACTCCTCGTCCCCGCACCGGGACGGGGCAACGACGAGCCAGCGTCCGGAAGGGCGGGCCGAGAGGGTACCGGACAGCGGCTTCCACGACTCGTGGTACCGCAGGGCGTCGAGCAGCGACTGGTCCCGGTGGTGCCGACGCCACGACGTGAGGGCCGGCAGCACGACGCCCAGCGCCCCGCTGTCCACGTCCAGATCGGCGGCCAGGGCGCCGAGGTCCTCGTCCTCGATCGCGGCCCAGAACCGCGCGCCGAGGGGATCCTCGGCGCGGGCGACCGCGGGACGCTGCTCCGGCCAGTAACGCTCGCGCTGGAAGGGGTAGGTGGGCAGGTCCACGCGCCGAGCGCCGGTACCGTCGAACCACCGCACCCAGTCGATGTCGACGCCGACCACGTGGAGGTGGGCGAGCCCAGTCACGAGCGCACGCTGTTCGGTGTGGCCGGCGCGCAGGGCAGGTGCGACGGTGACCTGCTCACCCGTGGTGAAAATCTGCCGGGCCAGGGCGGTCAGGACCCCGCCAGGACCGACCTCCAGGAAGGCGGATGCACCGGCTTCGCGGAGTGCCCGTATGCCGTCGGCGAAGCGCACGGTCTCGCGAACGTGCCGGATCCAGTAGTCCGGGGTGCAGACACGCTCGGCGGACACCTGCTCACCGGTCACGTTCGACACCAGCGGAATCGACGGCGGCACGAAGGACAGACGGCTCACGACTGTCCAGAAGTCGTCGAGCATGGGGTCCATCAGCGGCGAATGGAAGGCATGCGAGACCTTCAGCCGGGATGTCTTGCGACCTTGACCTTCCATGCGGACCCGGACGTCCTCAATCGCGTCTTCCGTTCCAGAAACAACCACGGACGAAGGACCGTTGACGGCCGCGATCGACACGGAACCCCCGTCCCCGAGCAGCGACACAACTTCACCCTCGGTGGCCTCAACGGCCAGCATCGCTCCACCGGCGGGAAGTGCCTGCATCAGCCGACCCCGCGCCGCCACCAACGCACACGCATCCGCAAGCGAGAAGACTCCCGCCACATACGCGGCCGTCACCTCTCCGATCGAATGACCAGCAACGAAATCCGGGACAACCCCCAGGGACTCCAGCAGCCGGAACAGCGCCACCTCGACCGCGAACAGACCAGCCTGGGCGTAAACGGTCTGGCTCAACAACTCCTCGTCGTCGCCCCATACAACGTCACGCACCGGCCGGTCCAAGTGCCCGTCCAGCCCGGCGCACACCGCATCGAACCCGGCCGCGAAGACAGGGAACCGCTCATACAACTCCCGGCCCATACCGAGCCGCTGCGACCCCTGACCAGAGAACAACAACGCCAGCGAACGATCGGTCGCCACTCCACGGGCAACCTCCACAGGCCCGCCCCCGGCACCGGCCAGCAACACCGCCCGACACCCAAAAGACGACCGCCCCGACGCCAACGAAAAACCCACATCCAACGGCGAAACACCACACAACGCCGAAACCCGCTCCACCTGCGCATCCAACGCCGCCCCGGACTTCCCCGACACCACCCACGGCACCAACACCGGCAAAACCACAGGCACATCGGGAACAGCATGCTCGGCAGGCTCCGCCTGCTCGATGATCACGTGGGCGTTCGTGCCACTGATGCCGAAGGCCGAGACTGCTGCGCGCCGCGGCCGTCCGGTGTCCGGCCAGTCCACCGTCTCCGTCAGGAGCCTGACCTCTCCGGCCGACCAGTCCACATGCGAGGAGGGTGCATCCACGTGCAACGTGCGCGGCAACACACCGTGCCGTATCGCCATCACCATCTTGATCACACCCGCGGCACCCGCCGCGGACTGTGTGTGTCCGATGTTCGACTTGAGCGAGCCGAGTAGGAGGGGCATTCCTGCGTTGCGGTCGCGTCCGTACGTGGCGAGCAGTGCCTGTGCCTCGATCGGGTCGCCGAGGGTCGTGCCCGTGCCATGCCCCTCGACGACGTCCACGTCGGCGGCCGTCAGGCAGGCGTTTGCCAGGGCCTGGCGGATCACCCTCTGCTGAGAGGGCCCGTTGGGGGCGGTCAGCCCGTTGCTCGCACCGTCCTGGTTGATCGCCGAGCCGCGGACCACGGCCAGGACCTCGTGCCCGTTGCGCCGGGCGTCCGACAGCCGCTCCAGCAACAGTACGCCGACGCCCTCGGACCAGCCCGTGCCGTCCGCCGCGTCCGCGTAGGCCTTGCACCGGCCGTCCGTGGCGAGCCCGCCCTGTCGTGTGAAGCCCGGGAAGCCGAGGGACGAGGACATCACGGTGACGCCGCCGGCAAGGGCCAGCGTGCATTCGCCGCTGCGCAGGGACTGGGCGGCCAGGTGCAGGGCGACCAGCGACGACGAGCATGCCGTGTCGATCGTGACGGCCGGTCCCTCCAGCCCGAGGGTGTAGGCGATGCGACCGGAGACGACGCTGGCGGCCAGGCCCGTGCCGGCGTGGCCCTCGATGTCCTCGCTGGAGTTCATCACCAGTGTGAGGTAGTCCTGGCCACCGGTGCCGACAAAGACGCCGGTCCGGCTGCCCCGCAGCGCTGCGGGGTCGATGGCCGCACGTTCGACGGCTTCCCAGGAGGTCTCCAGGAGCAGACGCTGCTGCGGGTCCATGGCCAGGGCCTCGCGCGGTGAGATCCCGAAGAACTCCGCGTCGAACTCGGCGACTCCGTGCAGGAATCCGCCCTTCGACGTGGCGCTGCGGCCCCGGGCGTCCGGTGCGCCGCCGAGCAGGGTGTCCATGTCCCAGCCGCGGTCGGTGGGGAAGTCCGATATGCCCTCACGGCCTTCGAGGACCAGGTCCCACAGCTCTTCAGGAGAACCCGCCCCGCCCGGCAGCCGGCAGGCCATGCCCACGATGGCGACAAGGTCGTCCGGGATTCCGGTCGCCGCGACGGCGGGGGTGTTCACCTCGCCGTGTTCGTCGAGCAGTTCCGCAACGAGATGCCCGGCGAGGACGGTGGGGGTCGGGTGGTCGAAGACGAGGGTGGCCGGGAGCCGCAGGCCGGTGACCGAGGTCAGGCGGTTGCGCAGCTCCAGCGCGGTCAGCGAGTCCACGCCCAGGTCGTGGAAGTCGCGGTCCGGCCCGATGTTCTGTGCCGAGGCGTGGCCGAGGACGGCAGCGGCTTCGGTCCGCACCACGTCCACGAGGAGGCGCATCCGTTCTTCGCTGCGCAGCTCCTGCAGCCGGGCCGCGAGCGCGACGGCCGTGCCGGCTCCGCCTTCGACGGTGGCTGCCATGCGCCGACCGCCACGGACGAGGTTCCGGAACATGGCGGGGACTTCGCCCCGCAACCGTACTGAGCCCGACGTCATGAACGGTCCCATCGGGACGAGGAACGCCTGGTCGGTGGTCATGGCCGCGTCGAGGAGAGCCAGACCCTGCTCGACCGTCAGGGGCGGGATACCGGAAGCCGTGATACGCCGCATGTCCACCCCGGACA
>NZ_JBKIWN010000037.1:0-8144 GCF_058146165.1 Streptomyces sp. AM25
GACCTACGAGAACAGCGAAAGTCGAGGGGCAAGCCGCTCACCCGTTACTTCCCCGAACTGGTGGACGCCCTGCTCGCGCAGCTCCCCCGGCGCTGCGTCCTGGACGGGGAGATCGTGATCGTCCGGGAGGGCCGGCTGGACTTCGACGCGCTGCTGGAGCGCATCCACCCCGCCGACTCCCGGGTCCGCATGCTGGCCGGGACGACCCCGGCCTCCTTCGTCGCCTTCGACCTGCTCGCCCTGGGCGACGCATCGCTGCTCGCCACGCCCCAGCGCGAGCGCCGCGACGCCCTGACGGCCGCGCTGCGGAAGGCGACCGCCCCGCTCTTCACCGCGCCCGTCACCTACGACCTGGACGTGGCCCGCGGCTGGTTCGAGCAGTTCGAGGGGGCGGGCCTGGACGGCGTCGTCGCCAAGCCGCCCGAACTGCCCTACCTGCCGGGCGAACGCGTCATGGTGAAGATCAAGCACGAGCGGACCGCCGACTGCGTCGTGGCCGGCCTGCGCCTGCACAAGAGCGGCCCGGTCGTGGGCTCGCTGCTGCTGGGGCTGTACGACTCCGCGGGCCGGCTCCAGCACGTCGGGGTGTGCGCCGCCTTCCCGATGGCCCGGCGCCGGGAACTGATGGACGAACTGGCACCGCTGCGCATGGAGTCGCCCGCAGGGCACCCCTGGGAGTCCTGGGCGGACGCGGAGGCCCAGGCCTCCGGACGGCTGCCCGGCGCCCCGAGCCGCTGGACCGGCAAGAAGGACCTGTCCTGGATCGCCCTGCGCCCGGAGCGGGTGTGCGAGGTCGCCTACGACCACATGCAGGGCGACCGCTTCCGGCACACGGCCCGGTTCCGGCGCTGGCGCCCGGACCGCGAACCGCAGGGGTGCACCTACGCACAGCTGGAGGAACCGGTGGGCTACGACCTGGGCGAGGTACTGGGCGCCAACTGACGCGTCATCACCTCCAAACGGGGCAGAGCGCTACCCGTACGGCGCAGCAAAACAGGACCTGACGGGGCGCCACATTCCAGCCTGGGAAGAATCTCTGCGGCCGGCCGGAAGGGAAGACGCCCATGCACAGGAGACGTACGCGACGGAGAGCCGCCGCCCTGGCCTGCTCGAGTGCCGTGTGCCTGCCGCTCTGCGCCGGCGCCGCGGCCGCCACGGACCCCGGGGACGGGCCCGGATTCCCCTTCTGGTCCGAGCCGTTGGGCCGGCCCGCCCGGCAGCAGCGGGTCTGGCAGGAACGCGGCCGCGACGGGGACGCCGTCTCGCTGCGGCGCCTCTCCGAGGAGCCGACGGCGGTCTGGCTCACCTCCGGCGACCCGCAGCCCCAGGCCGCACAGGTCACCGGCGAGGCGGCCAGGGCCCACCGCATCCCCGTCCTCGTCGCCTACGACATCCCGCACCGCGACTGCGGACAGTACTCCTCCGGCGGCGCCAAGGACGCGGCCGCCTACCGCACCTGGGTGGCCCGGGCCGCGGCCGGGATCGGCGACCGCAGGGCATGGGTCGTCCTCGAGCCGGACGCCATCGCCCAGTGGGCCACGCACTGCCTCCCCGCGGACGCCGCGGCGGAACGGCTGGGCCTCCTCGCCGAGGCCGTCCGGGCGTTCAAGGCGCTGCCGGGCACCTCGGTGTACGTGGACGCGGGCAACGCGGGCTGGATCTCCGACCAGAAGATGCTGGCCGACGCACTGCAACGGTCGGGGGCCGGCCAGGCCGACGGGTTCGCGCTGAACGTCTCCAACTTCCACACGACGGAGACGACGCGCACTTACGGCGACAAGCTCTCCGCGCTGCTGGGCGGTTCGCACTACATCATCGACACCAGCCGCAACGGCAACGGCCCGCTGCTGCCCGCGGCGAACGAGTCGTGGTGCAACCCGCCGGGACGGGCCCTGGGAACGCCGCCCACCACACTCACCGGCTCACCGCTCGTCGACGCGTTCGTCTGGATCAAACGCCCCGGGGAATCGGACGGCACCTGCCGCGGTGCGCCTCCGGCGGGGTTCTGGTGGTCGGAGTACGCGCTGGACCTGGCGAACGCGGCACCGCGCCGCGCCCCGTAGAACGACCCGCACCGCTCAGCGCACGCGCACCCAAGCGGCGCGCGACGGCGTACCCGACCGGTCCGTCAGGAACAGCATGTACCAACCCCCCGGCACCAACGCCGGATCCTCCGGCACCCGCACCGTCGGCACCCCGCCGCGCACCGCGAACTCCAGGGCGATCGAGCGCTGTTCCACGTCGGTCGCGTGCGTCACCGCGCTCGGCCGCATCAGCCGCACCGCGGCCACCCCGCGCGACGACGCGCCCGGCAGCGCGACCAGTTCGCCCCGCCGCACCTCCAGTGGCTCCGAGCGCAGCGACGGGCGGTGGCCGCGGTAGAAGTACGGCGGGGTGTAGACCTCGATGCGCTGCTCGAAGGAGCCGGGGCGGGTGTCGCCCTTGTCCGCGAAGAGCGGGTTGGAGCCGAAGACCGCGATGCGCCCGTCGGGCAGCAGCAGGGCCTCGGAGTGGTAGTCCCGGCCGACCGTGGGGTCGGCGGCGGTCGTGAACGCCCGTGTGTGCGGGTCGTAGAACTGGGCGCGCAGGATGTCGGAGGCGTGCTTGCCCCGGTAGTCGCCCGATCCCCCGGTCGTGAACACCCGGTCGTCGGGCGTCAGTACGGCGTTGAGGTACCGCGTGCCCTGCGGCAGGTCGGGGCCGGGCGCGTAGTGCGGGCGTGCTGCCTTGAGGTCCACGAGGGCCGTGCGCCGGGTCGACAGCGGCGACTCCCCCACCCCGCCGCCGCCCAGGAGCATCACGGTGCGCTGCTGTGCGGGCGGCAGCAGCACGGACGCCGAGGTCTCGGTCAGCTCCGGCCGGGTCAGCCCGGGGACGGGCGCGAAGGTGTTGTGCCACAGGTCCCACAGCCCCGGCGTCCTGCCCTTGCCGGCGGGTCCGTAGCCCGCGTTGGAGCCGGAGTAGAACAGCTTGCCGGTGCCGGTGAGGAAGAGGGCGGGGTAGGTGGGGAAGTACCGGTCGGGCCCCGGGGACCACTTCCGCGTCGCCGGGTCGAAGATCTCGTTCTTGCCGGGGATGATCTCGCCCATGTCGTCCAGGCCGGAGACGGCCAGGACGCGGCCGTCCTGCAGGGTCACCAGCGTGGGGTACCAGCGCGCCTCGGCCATCGGGTCGACCGGCACGTAGCGCTCGGCGACCGGGTCGAACTCGTAGGCCTCGCGCAGCCCCTGGAAGTCCTTCTTGTCCAGGCCGAGTCTGGCGGCGAGCCCGTAGAAGACCTGGGAGTCCTTGCCGCGCAGGCCCAGGATGCGGTACTGGTCGGCGGTGTTGGTGATGCCCTCCTCGCCCTCGGCGACGGACTCCACGTAGACCCGCGCCTGGGAGGCGGTCACCGTGGCCCCGCCCTCCCTCTCGGTCTTCTCGGCGCGCGGCAGCAGTACCGGGAACTGGGAGCGGTACTGCAGGCCGGTGGGGCCCTGGAAGACGGTGCCCGCGGGGAAGACCCGGGAGCGGTCGGGGTCCTCGTTCTTCACCAGCATCGCCCCGCCGGCCCGCCGGACGTCGCCGGTGAGCTTCTCGTAGCGGGCGGTGCCTCCCGCGACCAGCAGCTTTCCGTCGGTCAGCTGGGCGTGCCCGGCGCAGAACATGTCCTTGGGGGTGGGGACCTCCTTGAACGTGCCGTCCGACGGGTCCCACAGCACGCTCTGGAACGTCCCGGCCC
The DNA here is from genome assembly GCF_058146165.1 of Streptomyces sp. AM25. NCBI lineage: Bacteria > Bacillati > Actinomycetota > Actinomycetes > Kitasatosporales > Streptomycetaceae > Streptomyces > Streptomyces sp. AM25. The sequence goes on from NZ_JBKIWN010000037.1 coordinate 3,722, forward strand.
GGAACCTCCGCTCGTCGTTACCGGATCCGGCGATCAGCAGCACCTTGCCGGTGTGCAGCAGCGCGGCGTGGATCGCGTTGATCCGGAACCGGCCGGGGACGTCCACGACGTCCCAGTGCCCGTAACGGGCCTTGTACGACTCCTGGTTGACGGTGTACTCGTGCCAGGCGCGCTCGGCGAACCCGGTGGCGGCCGGTGCGTTCGCGGCCAGCAGGGCCAGCACGGCCGCGGCACCGAGCAGCGTCCTGCGCGACTTCGCCCTCATCGTGCTCTCCGCTCAGTGTCCGGTCCGCTGCCCCACCGGCCGCGGCCCGGGCCCCGGTTCGGGCCCCTGGGCGGCGGGTCCGGGCGCGGGGATGCCGGCGCGCAGCGCGCGGCGTTCGCATACCAGGCTCGTCCGCCACACGCCGACCGGGCCGAGCGCGGTCGCCAGCCCCAGCAGGGCCCAGATCCGCATGGCGGTGTGGTCGTGGCCGAGCAGCACCGAGGCGCACAGCGACAGGGCGAACAGGGCCGCCCACGTCAGGTGGGTGCGGAAGGTGGCCACGCAGTCGGCGCTGGCGGAGTCGCCCTTGGGGGTCACCACGAACCGCGAGGTCCGCCGCAGCAGCGCCTCGCCGAGGGAGCGCGCGTAGAGCGGTGCCGAGAGGGCCGACATCACCATGCCGGCCGTGCCGGAGGAGCCTGCGGGCTCGTGCGGGCTGACGTTGTGGCGGCGGTTGCAGAGGTAGAGGCCGATCTGCAGGGCCGCGGCGTCGCAGTAGAGCATCAGCCACAGCCGCGGATCGACGTTGGCACCCGCGGCGCCCAGGCCCAGGAAGAGGGCGCAGCACAGGGCGCCGAGCACCCAGTTGAGGGCGGCCATGGGGTAATAGGTGACCATCAGCGTGTAGTTGAGCAGCCGCCCGGGGGACAGCGACCACACCGCGCGCCAGAACTGGCGCAGCAGCGTCTCGTAGGTGCCGCGGGACCAGCGCAGCTGCTGGGAGAAGTAGTCGGTCCAGGTGGACGGCCCCTCGCCGACGGCGAGGACGTCCGGGGTGTACACCGAGCGCCAGCGCCGCCCGGTGGCGGGGTTGCGGTGGCGGTGGATCTCCAGGCCGGTGGCCATGTCCTCGGTGATCGAGTCGTAGAGCCCGCCGACCTGGCGGAGCACGCCGATGCGTACGCAGTTGCAGGTCCCGACGAACATCGGGGAGCCGTAGGCGTTGCCCGCGCGCTGGATCAGGGCGTGGAAGAGGAACTGCTGGCTCTCGGCCGCCTTGGTCACCGCCGCCGTGTAGTTGCCGTAGACCTGGGGGCCGACGACGAACGCCACGTCCGGGTCGCGGAAGTAGCCCATCATGCGCTCGAGGAAGTTGGGCAGGGGCACGTGGTCGGTGTCCACGCAGGCCATGAACTCGTAGTCGTCGCCGTGCGCGTCCAGCCAGGCGTTGTAGTTGCCGTGCTTGGTACGGGCCCGGAAGCGTCCGGAGGGGCGGTTCCAGCGGTCGACTCCCCTGCGGCTGAAGTGCCGTACGCCCAGCCGCTCGCACAGCCGCCGGGCCTCGGGGTCGTCGCCCTCGTCCAGCAGCCACACGTCCAGCAGCCCGTCGTGCTCGATGCGCACCGCGCCCTCCAGCGTGGCGCGCACCATGGCCAGCGGTTCCTTGCCGGGGACGAAGCTGGTGAGGAAGGCGACCCGGGTGCCCGGCTGCGCCCGCACCGGCACCGGGTCCCGGGCCATGAGGGTGGCGTGGGCGTTGGAGACGACGTTGACGACGCGGAAGAGTTCGATCAGCCCGATGGAGAGCATCATGGCCGTGTCGGCGCCGCGCTCCCAGTCGCTCGCGTACGCGCGGTGCACCCAGTGCTCCGGCAGCATCAGCCACACCATCAGCGTCAGCGACATCAGGGGGGCGGTGCCGAGGAGGAGGCCGACGCCCGGGCTGCGGCTGCCGCCCTTGCTCATCAGCCGCCGGTAGCGCACCCGGTAGGCGCCGGGCGGGGGGTCGGTCAGGCCGCCGGCCAGCCGGCTGAAGCGGGCGTAGTCGTAGTGCCCGGGTCCGCATCCGCCCGGGCCGGTGCCGCCGGGTCCGGGCCGGCCCGGTCCGGCCGGCCCTGCGCCGCCGGGTCCGCCGCCCGGCTCCGGCACCCCGCCGGGCCGTCCCGGGCCGAGGGTGCCGCCCCGGCCGTCGGCGGGCGGCCCTCCGGCGGAGTCCGTGCCGGAACGTCCCGGTTCCGTACTCTCGCAGGCCGTTGCCGACCGGGCATCGCTCGCCGAAATCGCCACCACAACACCCCCAGCCACGAACGGACACGGGATCAAGACGCCCAGGGGGCGCCTCGGGGGAGAAAAAGTAACAAAACGGACCTACGATCATCTGACAAACGCACCGAAAGTGACCACGCATCACTCACATGGCAGCGGCGCGTGACCGGTTCCCGCACTTGGAGGGGGCCCGGCGGCCGGAGAGAATGCTCAGCCCGGCGACGCGGCAGCGGCCCGGGACGGCGGCATGTCCTAGAATTGCGGAATTCATCAATTCACCAAGTGCGCGAACAGTCGGACGAGCCACACAGGGGGCTGACGGTGAGTGCGTTCGCCGAGGCGATGCGGGACAGGGTGCGTGCGGCACGCGCGGCCCTCGCGGCGGCACGGGCTGCCGGGGACAGCTACGAGGCGGCCCTCGCGGAGGACGAGCTCGACGACGCGCTGCGGCTGGCCCGCGCACACGGCGTCGAGACGGACACCGTGCCGGACGGGACGGGCGAGCAGCCGGTGCACGACGACGGGAGCTGAATTCCGGCCCGTGGAACGACTGTTCACAAGGACAGGTGACAACGAATGGGCCGCGTCCGGGGAGTTCGATCCGGCCATCGAATTCCGGCCGTAATACGCCGTTGTCCTATGCCAGTCGGGGCAAGGACCGCCGGAGCTGCACAACGTTTCACCGCCCCTCCCTCCGCAATCCCGGCAGTGCCCCCGGCTCCCCGGTCAACCTGCAGGTCAGCAGCGCCGGGCATCTGGAGAACGGGGTTCGCGGCAGGCTTTCCGCTGCTACTGTCCCGCGTCATGGAGCAGCTCTTCACCCATGATGAACTCGCCCGTATCGAGGCCGCCGCACAAGAAGTCGGCCATTCTCCGCACGAATGGGTCCGCGCGGTCGTGCTGCACCGGCTCAACGGCGGCCGGCGCGACATCGAGGACGCCGTCTGGCCGCTCACCGAACAGCGCCGCCCCGGCGGCGCCGTCCACGAGCTGCACCACGCCGGCTGCTGGGTGCCCAAGGGCGGCGAGGCCACGCTGACCACCGCCGAGGCCCGCGCCCAGGTGGCCCGGCAGGACGTGCGGCTGTGCGACGCCTGCCAGCCCGAGAGGTTCCTCGGCCCGGTCCGCTAGCCGCGCCGGACCTGCCCTGCAGGCCGTTCCGGCGGACCTGCGGACTTCTGCCGCGAATGCCCCCATTACGCTGTCCCCTTGTCAAGATTTCGCAGGTGGCGGGGGAAGTACGGCATGAGAATGGTGACGCGGCTCATCGGGTGGGCGACGCTGCTCGTGGGCTACGCGACCATGGTGACCGGAATGATCCCGTTCCGGGAGCTGCCGCCCAAGCGGCAGCAGCTGTGGCTGCTCGGCGCGACCGCGGCATGCGCCCTGTGCTGGGTGCTGGCCTCCCTGGCCGTGCGGGCGCGCAGACGTGCGGTGTTACGCCGCAAGCAATGGCGCAGGCGGTACCGGCCCTGGCCCGCACCGCGCTCGTCGCGCCTGCTCTCCTGGGTCCTGGGCTTCGGCATCGCGTTCACCAGCGCGGCCGCCCTGTGCCAGGGCGTGGGCCCCGACGGCGCCTACGGCGCCTGGCTCGCCAAGGTCGAGCGGGCCGGGGGCGGGGTGTACGAGGTGCCCGTCCGGAGCGTCGTCGGCACGCCGCAGCCCGTCGACAACGAGGTCAACGACAACGAGTACACCTCGACGGTCCTCACCGACATCCCCTTCTCCGCCGGGAAGAAGGAGGTCACCCTGCACGGGGTGGTCACCCGCGGGCTGCCGGAGGAGGGCCGCACGCTCCAGCTGCGCTACGCCCCCGACCGGCCCGGCCTGGGCGTGCGGCAGGCGCCGGAGACCGACATCGGCTTCATCGCAGGACGGTACGTCGCCCTGCCGGTGATCTGGACCTCCGCGGTCATCGCCGGGTTCCTCACCGGCCTGGCGCTGCGCCGCAACGAGCGGCGCGTCCGGCGGGCCCGCCGCTTCGAGCCCTGGGTCCACCTGCCCGCCGCGGCACTGCTTCTGTGCGGTGCCGTGATGATCGTCCCGCTGCTGACGGCCTTCCCGACGACGGCGACGGGCTGGAGCCTGGCGGTCGCGAGCGCGGCCACCCCGTGGCTGGCGCTGGCGTGGGTGACCAGGACGCGCTGAGCGGCGGTCCGGGCGGCCGGCCAC
>NZ_JBKIWN010000037.1:8165-47524 GCF_058146165.1 Streptomyces sp. AM25
CCCCCCCCCCCCCCCCCCCCCCCCGGGTCAGCGGCGGCGGAAGATCCGCCGGATGAAGTGGACGATCAGCGCGATCACGGCCACCACGATGAGGATGGCCACGATCAGCAGGACGATCAGGAAGATGCCCAGCTTCTTGAAGAAGCTCTTCTTTTTCTTCGGCGCCGGGTGCGCGGCCGTGACGTGACGGTGGTGCGCCTGCGCCTGAACCGGGTGCTGTGCCGCGGCCTCCGCCGGCACGGCCGTGCCCGCCCCCTCGGCCACGGCGGCCTGCTGCACGCCCGGCACCGGGGCGGTCACGCTCGCGGCCTGCGCCGGGGCGGCCAGCAGGGCCGCGCCCAGCGCCAGCCCGACGACGGCGGACGCCCTGCGGGCGATGCGTGCTCGGAACCGTCCTTCGTGCTGCTGATCGGTCTTCATCCAGGCCCCCTGTTTCGGTGCTTCGGCAGTACTGACGCCCCGTCGGCGGCCGGGACGGGCGCACCGGGGGCACCACCATTATCTGCACAGCCCCGCTCCGCAGCGCAGGGCGCATCCCGTGCTGCGCCGTGAGCCGGTGTGCTACCGGTCCTCAGGTGACGGTCTGGTCCCCGTCGGGAACGTCCTGGACGGTCACGGCCGTCCGCGGCACGCCCAGGCCCGCGGCCACCGCCCGCTGCAGGCCCGCGGGGTCGGGCCGCGTCGGATAGGGGACAGCCTCCCCGTCGCCGTAGGCCTCGATGGCCTTGGTGAAGTAGCCCGGGTCCCAGGCGCCCACGGCGCCGCGCACCTCGACCGCGCGGACGGCCCGGGAGCCGACGCGCTGCTTCACCGCGGCCAGGATCGCGTCCGAGCGGTAGGCGCCGGGCACTTGGAACAGACTGGCGTGGGCGCCGACCTTGCTCCCGTCGCGCAGCCGCACGGTGACGGTCAGACAGCTGGTGACGGACGGGTAGACGATCGTGCCGCCGGGGCCGGTCCCGGCGACCTGCCCCTCGGTGATCCGGACCGTGGCGGCCGGGGCGGTTACGGGGACGGCGGAGGCCGGGCGGGCCACCGCGACGGCGGCCGGGGCGAGTTGGAGGGCGAACGCGGTGCCGAGGGCGAGCAGCACGCGGGCGGCGGGGACGGGCATGGCACTCCAGGAGGAACGGGGACAGAGCCCCGCCATCCTAGGAAGTGCCGCCGCGGCTCAGCCCGTCGGTGTGCCCGGCTCGAAGCGGCTGCGCACCGCCGTCTGCACCTCGGCCTCCTCCGCCGGGTCGGCGGCCAGTCTGCGCAGCTGCTGGACGACCCGCGCATCGGCCGTGGTCGCGTGGTGCGCGGCCAGTTCGCGGGTGGTCTCCTCGCAGTCCCAGAGGCATTCGACGGCGAACCCCGCGGCGAAGGACGGGTCCGTGGCGGCCAGGGCGCGGGCGGCGCGGCCGCGCAGGTGCGAGGAGGCGGTCTCGCGGTACACGTGCCGCAGGACGGGCGCGGCGCAGGCGATCTGCAGCCGCCCGGCCCCGTCGGCCAGCTCCCACAGCACGGGGGCGTCGCAGCCCTCCGACCGCACGGTGCGGCGCAGGGCGTCGAGGACGAGCGCGGCGTCGTACTGCGCGCCCCGGCAGGCGAGCATCCCGGCCGCGGCACCGCCCAGCGCGTCGGTCCGCCGGACCCAGGCGCGGGCGCGCTCCAGGGCGGCCGCGCTGCGCATCCGCTCGAAGGCCGTGACGGCGGCCTCGGCGACCAGCGGGTCCGGGTCGCCGGCGGCGCCCTCGACGAGGTCGAGGGCCTGCGGGTCGTCGTGCTCGGCGAGGTAGCGCAGCGCGGTGGCACGGGCGGCGCCCTCGCCGAAGGCGGCGGCCTCGATGATCTCCAGCCGGTCCTCGGGGCCGGCGACGGCCGTGAGGCAGCGGGTCGCCGGGACGTGGCGCAGCTGGGCGGGGTGCAGGTCGAGGCCCTCCTGGGCCCAGTCGAACACCTCGCGCACGCTCCAGCCGGGCCGGGGGCCCTGCGGGCGCAGCTGGCGCTGCCAGCGGTCGAAGGAGCCCTGTTCCTGCGCGGCGCGCACCCGGGCCGCGGTGCGCGGGGAGTGCTGCTCGTCGGCCCACAGCCGCCAGGGGCGGGGCTCGAAGGCGTCGCGGACGGCGGCGGCGAGGGCGCTGTCGCCCTCGGAGGTGCGGGGGAAGCGGGCGAGGACCCGCTCGCCGAGGGCCGCGAGGGCCGCGTCGTCGTCGCGCAGGGCCAGTTCGTCCAGGGCCCAGGACCAGTTGGCGCCGTCGGCCGCGTAGCGGCGCAGCAGTCGCAGGGCGTCGTCGCGCCCGTAGGAGGCGAGGTGGCCGAGGACGGCGAGGGCCAGGCCGGTGCGCTCCTCGGCGGGGTCGGTCAGGTCGTCCGGGTGGAAGAGGTGCTGCTCGATCCCGCCGAGTCCGCCGTCGAGGTCCAGATACAGGCGCGCGTAGTACAGCGAGCGGTTCTCCACCTGCCAGTCGCGCCGCGGGTCGCGCAACACGCAGTGGTTCAGCGCCGCGAGCGCCTCCGCGCGCGGCGCCGCGAGGGCATGCAGGGTCCCGTCGCCGCGGCCTCGCTGGAGGAGGCCGAGCAGGGTACCGCTGGGCGCTATGTCTGGATCGAACATGAAGTCAGCATCCGGTGCGGGGAGTCGGCTGGCAACGGGATTTCCTCCCGGACGGCATTCTTGCCGCTGTCCGCCCGTCCATGCCGGTGAACTGTGGAAACCGGTGGTCCGGGCGCCCGCAGCCTACCTGGAAGCGGCGGTTCCACCGACCTGTGCCTGATATGTCACGGTCATGTCCACGGCATATGCCGTCAGCACCACCGGATCGGGTATTGCCAAAGCCCTTACAGGCCGTCGCTGCCTGTGCAAGAGTCGTGACAGCAGTCGTCGAAGCGGCCGCTCCACCGAAGTATCCCGGAGCCGGCGCCACCGCCGCGCGTGTATCGGAGTCCTAGATGCCGTCCCCAGTGTCCGCGGACCGTTCCGCCGAGTCCCCCGAGCACGGCGCGGTCGACGCGCTCATCTCCCAGACGCGGCGGCTCAGAGGCGGTATCGACGCCGTGCGCCGCGAGGCCGCGGCGGACGCCGAGCAGTCGGACGACCCGCGGCTGCGCTGGCAGCGCGCCCTGTGCGAGCTCGCCGCCCACCACGCCGACAACCTGGGCGAGCACCTGGACCAGCTCCGCGAGGGCCCGCCGGCCGCCGGCCCGGCCCCGGCCGGGGAGCCGGCCGGCCCCGTCGCCCGGGGCACCGCGGGCCGCGTGGGCACCGTGGGCAGCGCCGAGTGGAACCTCCTCACCGACGCGGCCACCTGGTCCGACGAGCTCTACGGGCTCTTCGGCCGCCACCCCGAGGACGGCGCGCTGACCCTCGACGAGCTTCCCTCCTGGCTGCTGGAGGAGGACAGGCCGCAGCTGACCGCTATGGTCACCGACTGCCTGGTGGACGGCAGGCCGATCGACGGCGAGTTCCGCATCGTGCGCGGCGACGGCGCCGTGCGCACGGTGCACATGAAAGGCGAGCCGGTGCTCGACGCCGACGGCTGCACCGCCTCCATGTGGGCCGTGCTCCGGGACGTCAGCGCACTGCAGCGCTGCCGGGACGTGGTGCAGGAGACCCGTGACTCGCTGCAGCACCAGCGGCACCGGGCACAGACCGAGCACCGGCTCGCGGTCGAGCTGCAGGAAGCCGTGCTGCCGTCGTGGCGCGGCTCCCTGCTGCTCCCGCCCGGTCCGGACCCCGCCCGCCCGCCGGCCGCGGGCGCGCTCGACCTCGCCGGGCACTACCTCCCTTCCGCCGTGAGCACCCTCGTCGGCGGCGACTGGTTCGACGCCCTGCAACTGCCCGACGGGCGGACGCTGCTGACCGTCGGCGGGCTCACCGGCCACGGGGTGACGGCCACCTCCGGCATGGCGATGCTGCTGGGCGCGGTGCGCGGCATGGCCCTGGCGGGGACGGAGCCGGGCCCCCTGATGGGCTGGCTCAACCACCTGCTCGACGCCTCCGCGCAACCCGCCCTGGGCAGCGCCCTCTGCTGCTGCTACGACCCCGGGAACCGCACCCTGCTGTGGTCCCAGGCCGGACACCCCGCCCCGCTGCTCTTCCGCGACGGCACGGCCCGTGCGCTCCGGACGCCGGCGGGCGTGCTGCTCGGCGCCGTCGCCGATGCCGAGTACGCCCAGGTCCGGGACGAACTGCTGCCCGGCGACGTACTCGTCCTGCACACCGAGGGACTGTCACCGGACGCCGGACGGCTGCTGGGGCTGGCCCCCCGCTTCACCGCGGCGGACACCGCCCAGGAGTGCGCACGGGCCGTGCTGGAGGAGTTCGACGGCACGGAGCGCGAGGACGACGCCTGCGTGCTGATCGCCCGCGTCGGCTCCTGAGCCCGGTCCGCCCGCGGCTGCTTCCGCAGCCGCGGGCGGTCACGCCTGCGCCGTCCGGACCGTCGCCGAGGGCTTCGGCATCGCCCGCCGCAGATCCTGCCGCAGCTCGTCGATCCGCGAGCTGCCCGTGTACCTCCCGGTGAGCCGGTACATCTCGCGCAGCCGGTCCCAGGTGCGGTGCGAGGAGGTGTCGCCGATGGTGAGCAGCGCCAGCCGGGCGTAGCAGTCCGCCTGTTCGGGATCGCCCGCGATGAAGCAGGCCGAGGCGATCGAGATGTGGTCGAAGATCTGCGACCGCTGCCGGCCGTTCTCCCGCAGGTCGAGCGCTTCTTTGGCGTGCCGCTGGGCCGGGGCCGCCGCGGTCGGCTCGTGCTCGGCGAGCGTGCGGTAGGCGAGCCCCTGCATGCCGTGCATGTCCGCCTCGTTGAACAGCTGCATCCAGCTCGGCGGCGGCACGTCGCCCCGGTCGGAGACGAAGAGGTCCTCGGCCTTGCCCAGGGTGCGGCGCATCGCCTGCCCCTGACCCTTCGAGGCCTGCGCCCAGGCCTCGATGGTGTGGAACATGGCGCGGGTGCGCGGCAGGGTCTCGTCGCCGCAGCCGGACTGGGCCAGCTTCATCAGGTCCAGGGCGTCGTCCGGGCGGCCCAGGTGGACCATCTGGCGGGCGGCGCGGGAGAGGGCCTCCGCGGCCCGGGGCCGGTCGCCGCCCTCGCGGGCCGCGTGCGCGGCGATCACGAAGTACTTCTGGGCGGTGGGCTCCAGGCCCACGTCGTGGGACATCCAGCCGGCGAGCACCGCCAGGTTGGCGGCGACGCCCCAGAGCCTGCGCTGGAGATGGTCGGGGTGGTGGTACTGGAGCATGCCGCCCACCTCGTTGAGCTGGCCCACCACGGCCTTGCGCTGGAGGCCGCCGCCGCGGGAGGCGTCCCAGGCGCGGAAGACCTCGACCGAGTGCTCCAGGGCGTCGATCTCCGTGGAGCCCACGGGCGTCGCCTCGTAGCGGTCGAAGGCAGCGGGGTCGGCGTGCACGGTATGCGCACGCAACGGGTCGTCGAATCGGGGAGCGTCGGAAGCGAGGATGGGGTCGGTGTGCAGCCAGTCGTGCATCGCGCTGCTGAGTGCCGATCCTGCGGCGAGCGCGGCGCCCGCGCCCACCAAGCCGCGTCGGTTGAGCATGAGGTCCATTCCCGTGAATTCGGTGAGGACCGCGGCCGTCCGCTCGGGCGCCCACGGCAGCCCGTCCGGGGTCTGCACCTTGCTGCCGGCCCGCCCGCGACGGCCGAAGCCGAGGTCCTCGATGGTCACGACACGGCCGAGGCGCTCGGTGAAGAGGGCTGCCAGCACCCTGGGCACGGGATCGCGCGGGGACTCCCCCATGTCGATCCAGCGCCGCACCCGCGAGGTGTCGGTCGCCAGCTGCGGGTGGCCCATGGCCGCCGCCTGCCGGTTCACAAGTCTCGCGAGCTCGCCCTTGGACCATCCGGCCAGGCCGAACAGGTCCGCGAGGCGGGTGTTGGGTTCACTCGTCACGTCAAGCCCCCAGGTTCCTCGGCTGACTTGAAGGTATCGGCCCGTCATGGGCCAGGCGAGTATTCGCCAGGGTTCGCCAGGGTGCGCCAGATGGTGTGCCACCTGGCCGTGGGTGTGATGTAGAACCGCGCAACCCCGGCCGCCCGGTTGCCGGACCGCATTCCCCAGGGTGCGTGTACGGCCCGGGAGACCGGGAGCGCCGCATTCGCCGACACGAAGGGATCTGTTCCGCCCATGTATGCAGCATCGACCTCCGTGTCCGCTCCGCCCCGGCCGCTCCGTCCCCAGCAGAGCGGCAGCGGCCCGTACCTCGACCCCTCCCACGCCGTGGGGGCCGCGTTCGGGGGCGGACGGGCACGGAGGGGCCCGGGGCTCGGCGCCCAACCCCTCAGCGGGAGAATCGACTTGTCCGGCCCTCAGGGCGCGCAGCTGCGCACGGCGATCGCCTCCGTGCACCGCATCTGCCCCGAGTTCAACCCCGTTCAGGTGCTGCGCCGCAGCGGCCGCTCGGTCCTGCTGGTCGGCACCACCGGACGCACGACGGCCGTGGCCAAGTGTTTACTGGACCACTCCCCGTCCTGGGCCGAGCGCTTCCGGCACGAAATAGCCACATACCGGGCCTTCGTGCGGCACCGTCCTCCGGTGCGGGTTCCCCGGCTGATCGCCGCCGACCCCGACAACTGCACGCTGGTCATCGAGCGCATGCCCGGGCGCCCTGCCGCCGTCCAGCGGCACCCGGTGGATACGCTCCCCCGTGCGGATGTCAGGGCGGCACTCGGCGCGGTCTGCCGGGTCAACCTCTGGCGCCCGCCGGCCGGGATGTTCGACATGCCGCTCGACTACGGCAAGCGCATCGCCCGTTACCACGAGCTGGGCCTGCTGACCGATCGGGACCTGGGCGACCTGCAGAAGCTGCTGCACGGTCTGGCCCATGTGCAGGGGCAGTTCTGCCACGGGGACGCCCTGCTCTCCAACGTCCTGCTCTCCCCCGCCGGTCCGGTGCTCGTCGACTGGGACCACGCCGGCTGGTACCTCCCGGGGTACGACCTGGCCACGCTGTGGGCGGTGCTGGGGGACGCGCCGGTGGCGCGGCGTCAGATCAGCCAGCACGCCCAGGCCGCGGGGCCGATCTCCCGGGACGCCTTCCTGGTGAACCTGATGCTGGTGCTGACCCGCGAGATCCGGACGTACGAAACGGCCGTGCAGCGTGCCCTGCACGAGCCGGCCACCCCCGGCAGCGCGGAGTCGGGCGAGGAACAGCGCCTGCTGCTCCGCCGGCTGCACGACGACTGCGCGCTGGCCAGGCGCGCGGTCAGGGCCGCCGTCGGCACCCGATGAACACCCCGACGCCGAGGCGCCGCGCAACCCCCGCGCGGCGCCTCGGCGTGTCGGCTGCACCGAACCGCCGTCACCAATCCGGGTGAGGGCTGTCCGGACGGGCCCTGAGGCCCGCCCGCGAAACGCCTGGCGCGGACGTTGACGTGCGCATTGCGGCCCCTTCAGCCTGATTGACGGATCGTCTGATCCCACTGGGGCTCTTGGTAGGTTCGCCCCATCTCGGTCCACGTGCGCCGGCGCACGGCACGGTCCGTCCAGAGGAGGCCGCATTGCGAGGATCGCAACAACACCGGTCACGGCAGGCGCCCTGCAGAGAGCTCCGAAGAAGCCGCCGTACACCCCGGGCGGCCGGCGCGGTCGCGTCGGCCGCCCTCCTGCTCCCGGTGATCGCCGCCGCCCCCGCGGTGCCGGCCGAGCCGCCCCATCCCGACTCCCTGCAGCGGGAGTTCACCGCTGCCGCGGCCACGTACCACGTCCCGCAGAGCGTGCTGCTCGGCGTCGCCTACCTGGAATCGCGCTGGGACTCGCACGCCGGGGCCCCCAGCGTCACCGGCGGCTACGGCCCGATGCACCTGACCGACGCCGCCACCGCCGTGGCCGCCGCGGGCGGGCCGGGCGAGGCAGCCGGGGACGCCCGCGGCGCATCCGACCGGCCCGCCCGCGGCGGGCGCATGTCCGTCCCCGTGCCCGTCCCCGCAGCGGCGGACCTCCCCGCCCGGCTGCGCACCCTGCCCCGCGCCGCCGCCCTCACCGGGCTGCCCGCCGGGCAGCTGCGCAGCAGCACCGCGGCCAATGTGCAGGGCGGTGCGGCTCTGCTCGCCGACGCGCAGAAGCGGCTGGGCCTGGCCGCCGGCGGCAACCCCGCCGACTGGTACGGAGCGGTGGCCGCGTACTCCGGCGCCACCGACTCGCCGACGGCGGCCACTTTCGCCGACGACGTCTTCGACGCGATCCGCGCCGGCCGGCAGCGCACCACCGACGCGGGCCAGGCCGTCACCCTGCCCGGCGCCCCCGGGCTCGCCCCCCGCACCGAGCAGCTCGGCCGGCTCGGGCTGCCGGGTCTGCAGCACGCGGAGCAGGTGGAGTGCCCCCGCTCGGTGGCCTGCGAGTCGATCCCCGCGCCGTACCAGAAGCTCGACAACGGCAAGGACTACGGCAACCACGACGTCGCCGACCGGCCCGGCTCCCAGAAGGTCGACTTCATCGTCGTCCACGACACCGAAGGCACCTGGGAGAGCACGGTCAAGCTGGTCCAGGACCCCACGTACGTCTCCTGGAACTACACGGTGCGCTCCAACGACGGGCACATCGCCCAGCACGTGCCGACCAAGGACGTGGCCTGGCACGCGGGCAACTGGTATGTGAACGCCAAGTCGGTGGGCATCGAGCACGAGGGATTCCTGGCCCAGCCGGACGCCTGGTACACGGAGGAGATGTACCTGGCGTCCGCCAAGCTGGTGCGCTACCTGGCCCAGAAGCTGGACGTCCCGCTGGACCGCCAGCACATCCTGGGGCACGACAACGTCCCCGGCACCACCGCGGCCGCGATCAAGGGCATGCACACCGACCCCGGCCCCTACTGGGACTGGGACCACTACTTCGGTCTGCTGGGCAAGCGCTTCCGGTCCACGGCAAGCCCCTACAGCGGCATGGTCACCATCGACCCGGACTACGACGAGAACCGCCCGGACTACACCGGCTGCGTCAAGCCCGGCGAGCCCTGCGCCCCGCACGGCTCGGGCGCGGTGCGGCTGCACACGGCGCCGGACGAGAAGGCTCCGCTGGTGCAGGACGTCGGACTGCACGGCGACGGCCCGTCCACGACGGACGTCAACGACATGGGCGCCCGCGCCTCCACCGGCCAGCAGTTCGCCGTCGCCGACCGCCAGGGCGACTGGACGGCCGTCTGGTACCTGGGGCAGAAGGCCTGGTTCCACAACCCCTGGCGGCAGCCGACGGCCCTGAACGCGAGCGGCGAGTTCGTCACTCCGCGGGACGGGCTGGAGGAGATCCCGGTGTACGGGCGGGCCTTCCCCGAGAAGGAGGCCTATCCGCAGGGCGTCCCCGTCCAGACCGTGGAGCCGCTGCCGTACAAGCTCCTCGCCGGACAGGCCTACGTGCTGGGCCAGCGCTCCCCCAGCGAGTACCTGTGGGCGACGACCTTCGAGCCCGCGGGCCACAAGGTGATCCGCGGCAAGGACGTCTACTACGAGATCCAGTTCGGGCACCGGGTGGCCTTCGTCAAGGCCTCGGACGTCACGCTCCGGCCCTCGAACCGCTGAGGCGAACCACTGATACGGCATGCAGGAGCCCGGCACGGCGACGGCCGTGCCGGGCTCCTGTCGGTCGAGGGGCTCAGCCCGCCTGGAACATCTCCGCAGGCAGCGGCTTGAGCAGCTGGTACAGGTCGTCGGTGATCGGCCGGTCCCAGCTGGCGATGGTGACGAGCACGCCGTCGCTGCGGTCGAACTGGGTGCAGGAGATGCGGCCCTCCGAGCACTTCAGCCGGCGCACGATGAGGAGGTTGTCCTCGTGCATCACGGGGACGTCCTCGGTCTCCAGCACCTCCACCTGCTCCTCGTTGCCCAGGGCCGCGAGCAGCTGGGCCACCTCGAAGGGCACCTGGCCCTCGGCGAGCTCCCGGGCGGGGGAGCCCTCGGGCAGGTTGCCGATGATCATCGCGGGGCCGCGTCCGCCGAACAGGTCGTAGCGGAGGAAGACGCCCTGGCAGCTCCCGTCGGGCGCGGGCAGCAGCCCGGCCCCGAGATCGCCCGGCCAGTCCCCCGGGTCCATGGCGAGGACGTCGAAGTCCGGCCCGGAGGGGGTGGCGGCGCTGCGGCGGCGGAGGAAGGACATGCCACCATCCTACGGGGGCACCGTCCGTGGTTGCTCGCACAGCCCCCCGCGCCCGCACGGGGCCCGGCCTCAGGTGAGGTCGAACTCGCCCTCGCGGGCACCCAGGACGAAGGCGCGCCACTCCCCCGGCGGGAAGATCAGCTTCGGGCCGTCCGGGTTGCCCCCGCTGCGCATGGCGACGAAGCCCTCGACGAAGGCGACCTGCACTCCGCTCCTGCGACCCTGGCTGCTCGTCTGCCAGGTGGCGTTGGCGAGGTCGAGATCGGGAGCCGTTCCGCCCGCCCATGCTTCCGTCGTGCCGTTTGCCACGTCCGCACACCTCCCGGTTCGTCGTCCCGGCCCCAACCCTAGCGAGCGATGCCGTCGCCGCACAGGTCGCCCGCACGAGGTTCCGTCAGCCTCCGGGCGGCCGGTCGCCGACGAGCCACATGGCGAAGAACTGCGCCCCGCCGCCGTAGGCGTGGCCCAACGCCCGGCGCGCGCCGTCCACTTGATGCTCACCCGCCCGGCCCCGTACCTGAAGTGCCGCTTCCGCGAAGCGGATCAGGCCGCTGGCGCCGATGGGGTTGGTGGACAGGACGCCCCCGGAGGGGTTGACGGGCAGGTCCCCGTCGAGTCCGGTCGCCCCGGACTCGGTGAGCTTCCAGCCCTCGCCCTCGGCGGCGAAGCCGAGGTTCTCCAGCCACATCGGCTCGTACCAGCTGAAGGGGACGTACAGTTCGGCCACGTCGATCTCGCGGCGCGGGTCGGTGATCCCGGCCCGGCGGTAGACGTCGGCCGCGCAGTCGCGTCCCGCGCGGGGCGAGACGAAGTCCTTGCCGGCGAAGAGCGTCGGTTCGCTGCGCATGGCGCCGCCGTGCAGCCAGGCGGGCGGGTGCGGCGAACGGGCCGCGCCGGCCCGGCCGGTGAGGACGACGGCGCAGGCGCCGTCGGAGGAGGGGCAGGTCTCGGAGTAGCGGACGGGGTCCCACAGCATGGGCGAGGAGCGCACCTTCTCCAGGGTGATGCCGTGCTCGTGGAGGTGGGCGTAAGGGTTCTTCAACGCATTGCGGCGGTCCTTGTAGGCGACCAGGGCGCCCACGCCGGGCGGCGCCCCGGTGCGCCGGATGTAGGCGCGGACGTGCGGTGCGAAGAAGCCTCCGGCGCCGGCGAGCAGGGGCGGCTGGAAGGGGACGGGCAGCGAGAGGCCCCACATGGCGTTGGACTCGGACTGCTTCTCGAAGGCGAGGGCGAGGACGGTGCCGTGGACGCGGGCGGCGATCAGGTTGGCCGCGACGAGGGCCGTGGAGCCGCCGACCGAGCCGGCGGTGTGCACCCGCAGCACGGGCTTGCCCGCGGCGCCGAGCGCGTCGGCGAGGTGGAGTTCGGGCATCATGACGCCCTCGAAGAAGTCGGGGGCCTTGCCGAGGACGACGGCCTCGATGTCGGACCAGTCCAAGTCGGCGTCGTCGAGGGCGCGTCGGGCGGCCTCGCGGACGAGTCCGGCGATCGAGACGTCGCGGCGGGCGGCAGCGTGTTTCGTCTGGCCGATCCCGACGACGGCGACGGGCTCCTTGTGGACGGCGCTCATGGGCACTCCCCCTCCAGGACGGCGACGAGGTTGTGCTGCAGGCACGGCCCGGACGTGGCGTGGGCCAGGGCCCGGTCCGATTCGCCGCGCCGGATGCGGTCGGCGGCCTCGCCGATGCGGATCAGGCCCGTGGCCATGACCGGGTCGGCGACGGAGGCGCCGCCGGAGGGGGTGACCACGACGTCGCCGGTCAGCCGCAGCTCCTTGCGCAGGATCAACTCCTGGGCGGGGTGGGCCGTGTGGAGTTCGGCGGTGTCCACGGGTGCCGCGAATGCTCCGGCACGTTCGGCGGCGAGGCGGGTGGAGGGCGACCGGGTGAGGTCGCGCAGGCCCAGGGCGTGGGGCTCGATGCGGTGGTCGATGCCGCGGACCCAGGCGGGGCGTGCGCACATGGCGCGGGCGCGGTCCCCGGCGGCGAGCACCACGGCCGCCGCGCCGTCGACGACCGTGCTGCCGGGGCCGGCGGGCACCGTTTCGCCCGCGTCGGCGAGGGCCTGCGCCTGGAGGCCGGCGAGGGCGGCCGGTCCGGGCCACAGCGGGGCCGTGAAGTAAGGGTCGAGCTGCCGGGTGAGGACGTCCTCCAACTCCCCGGCCGTGGGCTTGCCGTAGGCGTAGACGAGGGCGGTGTCCGCCTCGCCGGTGAGCAGCTTCACCCAGGCCTCGTACAGCGCCCAGGCGCCGTCCGCCTCGACGTGGGACTCGGCGATCGGCGGCCAGGCGCCGACGCCGTCGAGGGCCATGGTGAAGGAGAAGGGCCGGCCCGCGAGGTAGTCGCTGGAGCCGGAACAGGTGAAGTCGGCCTCGCCGGGCGCCAGTCCGGCCTGCGCGAGCACGTCGGTGAGGACGGGCAGCAGCATCTCGGTCTCCGACAGCCCTGGGTCGGGGGTCACGTTCTGTGCGAAGGCGACGACGGCGATGTCCGGCAAGCGGGCGGTCACAGCAGGTCCTTGTAGGTGTCGTAGGCGGCGTCGGGCTCGCCGGCGGGCCGGTAGTGGTCGGGGTGGCGGCCGTCGCCGGTCCATACGGGCTCGACGCGCAGGCCCATGCGCACCTGCTCGCAGGGGATCCCGGCGATGCGCCCGTGGAGGGCGAGGCCGGCGCCGTCGAGCGCGATGTGGGCGTAGACGTAGGGCACGTCGATGTCCAGGTGCCGCGCCTTGATGTTGACCACGCAGAAGGTGGTGACGGTGCCGCGGGGGCCGACCTCCACTTCCTCGGCGGTGGCGACGCCGCAGGCGGGGCAGACCCCGCGGGGCGGTACGTACACCTTGCGGCAGGCGGGGCAGCGCTCGCCGGTGATGCGGTGCCGGGCGAGGGCGTCGAGGTGGCGGCTCTGGGCGCGGCCGGGGGTGTAGGTGTAGTCGAGGCGGGCGGGGGTGGTGATGCCGGTGACGGGGGCGGCGAACTGCCCGTCGTGCGGGGTGGCTTGGGTCCGTTCGATCTCACCCTCGTAGGGCTCGAAGCAGGCGATGTCGGTGATGGCGCCCGTGCGCTCGGCCGCCCAGCGGATACGGACCCGCATACCGGTGCGGACGGCCTCGGGCCCGGGGGCGTCGAGGGCGTGCAGCAGGGCGGTGTCGGCGCCGTCGAGGCGTACGAGCACCCAGGCGAAGGGGGTGCGCAGCGGCCGCTTGGGCCGCGGGGCGGGGTCCCAGGACCAGGTGGTGACGGTGCCGGTGCTGCCGACCTCGACGAGGTCGCGGAGCTCCTCGGCGGTGCGGGGATCGTACTCGGCGGGCGGCACGAGCACCCGGCCGTCGGCGGCGCGTACACCGAGGACGGTTCGCTCGCGCAGCCCGGTGAGGAAGGCACTCTGCACGGGCCCGAGGGAACGGGTGAAGGGGAACTCGACGACGAGGGGTGCGGTGAGCATGGGGCCACCTCCTGAGGGGCGCCCCGTAAGGGGCGCGAGGAACTGCGCGAGCAACCACCGCTCAGGCGCGCCGGAAAACGGCGTCCCGCTTCTCGGCGAAGGCACGCGCCCCTTCCTTGGCATCGGCAGTGCCGAAAACCGGCATGCCGCGCTCCAGCTCAACGGCGAGGGCCTCGACTTCGCCGAGCCCGGCGGTCTCATAGGCGCAAGCCTTCACGGCCTCGACGGCCAACGGACCGTTGGCATTGATCAGTTCGGCGGTCGCCAGGGCCTTCTTCAGCGCGGTGCCATCCGCGACGACGTGCCCGATGAGCCCGATGCGCTGCGCCTCCTCCGCCGTGTAGGGGCGTCCGGTGAGCAGCATCTCCAGGGCGTGGGTGTGCGGGATCTGCCGGGGCAGGCGGACGGTGGAGCCGCCGACAGGGAAGAGCCCGCGACGGACTTCGAACAGGCCGAAGACGGCGCTCTGTCCGGCGATGCGGATGTCGGTGCCCTGGAGGATCTCGGTGCCACCGGCGACGCAGGGGCCCTCGACGGCGGCGATGACGGGCTTGCGCGGCCGGTGGTGGCGGAGCATGGCCTTCCAGTGCAGGTCGGGGTCCGCCCGGAAGCGGGCCCGTACGGAGTCGTCGCCGTCGGGTTCTCCCGTGCGGGCCAGGGCCTTGAGGTCCATGCCGGAGCAGAAGGCGCCGCCCGCGCCGGTGAGGACGATCGAGCGGATGCCGTCGTCGGCGTCGGCGGCGAGCCAGCCGTCGTACAGGCCGGCGAGCAGAGGCAGCGAGAGGGCGTTCTTCGCCTCGGGCCGGTCGAGGGTGAGCACGAGGGTCGCACCGACGCGCTCCACGGTGAGGTGTCCGTTGCCGTCCATGCCGCACAGGGTGCAGGAGGGTGCGGGGCGGTACAAGAGTTTTCTGACAACCCGTCAGTTTTCTTGGTGCCGGACCCTTCCCGCGGCCCCGGCCCGGCGCTGTAATGGCCGCCGTGGACTACAACCTCGCCGATCTCTTCGAGTCCGTCGCCGACACGGTGCCCGCCCGGGAGGCGCTCGTCCACCTCGGCCCGCCCGGCGGTGCCCGTCGGCTCACGTATGCGCAGCTCGACGCGGCGGCCAACCGCCTGGCCCACCACCTTCGCGACAGCGGCATCGCGCCGGGCGAGCACGTGGGCCTCCACCTCTACAACGGCGTCGAGTACCTCCAGACCGTGCTGGCCTGCCTGAAGATCCGGGCGGTGCCGGTCAACGTCAACTACCGTTACGTGGCCGACGAGCTGGCCCGCCTGTACGTCGACACCGACCTGGTGGCGGTGGTCTTCGACGCCGAGTTCACGGAGCGGGTGGCGGAGGCGCTGCCGCGGACGACGGAGCTGAGGCACCTGGTGCGGGTGGGGACGACGGAGGAACCCCGCATCGACGCGGTCGCGTTCACGGACGCCGAGGCGTCCGGCTCCCCCGAACGGGACTTCCCTGCCCGCTCCGGCGACGACCGCTTCATCATCTGCACCGGCGGCACCACCGGCATGCCCAAGGGTGTGGAGTGGCGGCAGGAGGACCTCTTCTTCTCCGGCCTCGGCGGCGGCGCACCGACGGGCCGACCGGTCGCCCGGCCGGAGGAACTGGCCGAACGGGTCGCCGCGGGCGGCGAGGGCCTGGTCTTCTTCCCCACCGCGCCGCTGATGCACGGTACGTCCACGCTCACCGCGTTCATCGCCTTCGGCTTCGGCCAGAAGACCGTGCTGCACCGGAAGTTCGCGCCGGAGGAGGTCCTGCGGACGGTGGCGCAGGAGCGCGTCACCAGCGTGTCCCTGGTGGGCGACGCCATGCTGCGCCCCCTGGTGGACGCCCTCGCCGGCCCGCTGCGGGGCACCGACTGCTCGTCACTGCTCAGCGTGAGCAGCTCGGGGGCGGTGCTGTCGCGCACGGTGCGCGAGGAGTTCGCTGCTCTGCTGCCCGGGGTGCTGCTGCTCAACAACTTCGGCTCGTCCGAGTCGGGCTTCAACGGCACGGCCACGGAGGACGCGGGGGCGGGGAGGGGCTTCCGGGTGCGCGTCAACGACCGTACGGCGGTGGTGGATCCGGTGACGCACCGCCCGGTGGCCGTGGGCGAGCCGGGCCGGATAGCCCAGCGGGGACACGTCCCGCTGGGCTACTACAACGATCCCGAGCTGACGGCCCGGACGTTCTTCTGCGAGCAGGGCGAACGGTGGGTCCTGCTCGGGGACATGGCGACGGTCGACGCGGAGGGCGTCGTCACGGTGCTCGGGCGCGGGTCGCAGTGCATCAACACGGGCGGCGAGAAGGTGTTCCCGGAGGAGGTGGAGGAGGTCCTGAAGGCGCACCCGGGCGTGTACGACGCGGTGGTGGCGGGGGCACCGGACGAACGGTGGGGTGAACGGGTGGCGGCCGTCGTCCAGCCTCGGGCGGGGGTCGCGCCGCCGACGCGGGGAGCTTTGCAGGCGCATTGCCGGGCGCGATTGGCGGGGTACAAGGTGCCGCGGCTGGTGGTCTTCGCCGATTGCATTCGGCGGTCGCCCAGCGGGAAGGCGGATTACCGGTGGGCGCGGGGGGTGGTGGGCGGGGGGTGAGGGGGCCCGGCTTGTCACCGGGCCCGTCCGGGCGGTGGTGGCGGCGGCTTGAATCCACCCGTCCCGTTGTCCGGCCACTGCCTCCGGATCAGAGCATCCCTGCGATGGCACCCAGATCAAGACTGAGTAGGCCGCCGAGAGCGCCCAGAGCGAAGCCGAGCAACTGTTCGGCGAGGGGAAGCACCATGAAGTCTCCTTGGATAGCGACAGGTTGGCTGCGACAAACGCTGCCCGGATCTTGAGCCCTTCAGGCATTCCGTCCCTCGTGCGGGGCGTGCCGTATCGATCCCTCGCCCTTCTGTTCGAAGAATCCCCGTGCCACACAGACCCTGCGTGGAGCGATTACGGAACACGTCAATTCTCTGGCCATGACGCGAACTTGACCGGCACCGCGTGCGGGTCCATCGTCGGTGCAACTGGACGCAACCGGCTAGGCAGGAGTCAAGATCATGGCTCTACTGTTCTTCGGCAAGGACCCGAACACCAACGGCGATGACTGCCCCACGGTCTGGGTGGACGACAAGAACGCGGACCTCGTACTCCAAGGCTGGAAGGCCGACAGCGGGACCAAGACTGAGTGCCGTACGGTAGGGCACATCCCCGACACGGAAGCAGTGATCCGGATCCCCGCGCGCATGGTGCCGCTCATCAGGAAGGCCTGCGATGAAGCCGAACAGCGTTCCACCGTTCGCTGACCTGATCAAGGACTGCCATCGGTCAGCGGTCCATCTGGAGCTACGGGATGCCTACAGCGTTGCCGCAGAGGTTGATGACTTCGCGGAGTGGCAAGCATGCGGACAGATCGCTCCCGCATCTGCCGAGCGCCGTCGTCCGTGGCTGGACCTGGTTCGCGACACGGTGGCGCGCGGAGTGGAAATGCGTCGAGCTCGCGTGGTCTCCGTGCCCGTCAGCGAGTACATCCGTTACGAGCACGCAGGAACCCACCTGAACGTGGCAGCCGGCGAGTCCGTGCGGTGGCTGCCTCGGAGAGATGCCGCCACGCTCGCACTGCCCGGCGCGGACTTCTGGTTGCTCGACAACCGACTTATCCGCTTCGGCCACTTCAGCGGGGACGGTGCATCCGCTGGGCACGAACTGTGCGACGACCCGGCAGTGATCAAGCTCTGTGTCGAGGCGTTCGAAGCCGTCTGGCAGCGCGCTACGCCGCACGAGGCGTTCTCTGCCTGACGACGGCTGCGACAAGCTGGCTCATGCCCAAGTACCAGTCATCGAGCGTCGAAGCAGCACGCAAGGCAGTGGCCGCAAGGCTGCGCGAGGTTCGTCTTGACGCCGGACTGACTGGTCATGAGCTGGCTGCGCAGTGTGGGTGGAACAAGTCCAAGTCGTCCCGTATCGAGAACGCGCGTACACCTCCGTCCGACGCGGACATCCGTGCATGGTGCACCGCCTGCGATGCCGGCGACCAGGCCGCAGACATCATCGCGGCGTCGCGGACGGCCGATTCCATGTACCTGGAGTGGAAGCGCCTGCAGCGTACCGGCCTCCGGCGCCTGCAAGAGTCACGCATCCCGCTCTACGAACGTACGAAGCTGCACCGAGGCTACGCATCACACGTCGTGCCGGGCTTGTTCCAGACTCCCGCGTACGCGTCCGCGCTACTGTCGATCATCCGCCGATTCCACGGCAGTCCGGACGACACCGCCGAGGCTGTTGATGCCCGCATGGCCCGGGCGCGAGTGCTCCAAGAGGCTGGGCATCGATTCACGCTATTGATCGAGGAGTCGGTGCTGCGGTACCAGATCGGCGACTCCGAGACGATGGCAGGACAGTTGGGGCACTTACTGTCCGTCATGTCGCTCCCCGCTGTTTCCGTCGGGGTCATCCCTTTCGCGGCACGGGACCGAGGGATGTGGACCCTGGAAGGCTTCAACGTCTTCGATGACGAACGGGTTCACGTCGAGCTGCTGACGGCCCAGGTCACCGTCACAGCACCGAGTGAGGTTGCGCTGTACGTCAGCGCATTCACCGAGCTGAGGAAGCTGGCCGTCTACGGGGTCCCGGCGCGGGAGGCCATTACCGCAGCACTGGATGCCCTCCGGTGAAAAGTCGCGTGCAACAACGTAGAACTCGCTGGGAAGTCGAGCTTGCGCGCTCCTAGCGTGGTCGTCATCCGGACGACACGAGGAGCAGGAATGAGCACTCGCAGGACCACCATGTCGGCGCCTCCGCATCTGCGGATGCCCTCCCTCGACCCACCCAGGCCCGTGGCAGGGTGCGCCGAGTGTCTGAGACTGGCAGCGGCCCGTCTGCACGCCCGCGCCCGGGGTGACTTCACCACCGTGACCGACTGCGACATCAAGATCCGCAGGCATACCCAGGGGCATCAGTGATCACACGGGCCGTCTACCGATTCGTGCCGCACACGATCACGCATGCACCAGAAGGCGGAACGACCTTCGAAGCGTTCTGCACTGCGGCCGGCTGCGACGCCGAGTCCGGGCCCCAGGGCCGGCAAGAGACGGCACAGGACTGGGCCCTGCACCACACCGGACGCACCGGACATGATCTCTTCCGGCGAGTGGTGACCGACCATGCCAAGGTGACCCGCGCCCCATAGCCCCACCTTGACGACCGCCCCCACCACCTGCTTGGTTTGACCGAACGATCGGTCGGCCCAGCCCCGGAGGCGCACCGTGGAACTCCGCACCCTCCAGACGGAGCGCCTGCGCTCCAGCCTCCGTCGCGCCTACGAGAACGTCCCCTTCTACCGCCACGCCTTCGACGCCGCCGGCGTCCGCCCCGAGGACTGCCGTACCCCCGCCGACCTCCCCCGTTTCCCGTTCACCGCCAAGGACGACCTCCGCGCCCAGTACCCCTGCGGCATGTTCGCCGTGCCCGAGAAGGACATCCGCCGGATCCACGCCTCCAGTGGCACCACCGGCGCCCCCACCGTCGTCGGGTACACCGAACGCGACCTCGGCACGTGGGCCGACGTCGTCGCCCGCTCCATCCGGGCGGCCGGCGGGCGGCCCGGCGACAAGATTCATGTGGCCTACGGATACGGCCTGTTCACCGGCGGCCTCGGCGCCCACTACGGCGCCGAGCGCCTCGGCTGCACCGTCATTCCCGCGTCCGGCGGGATGACCTCGCGCCAGGTGCGGCTGATCCAGGATCTCCGGCCGCGGATCATCATGGTGACGCCCTCCTACATGCTCACCCTTCTCGACGAGTTCGAGCGCCAGGGCATCGACGCCCGCACCACGTCGCTCGAAATCGGCATCTTCGGCGCCGAACCCTGGACCGAGGAGATGCGGCGGGAGATCGAGGAGCGGTTCGCCCTCGACGCCGTCGACATCTACGGGCTGTCGGAGGTCATGGGCCCGGGGGTGGCCCAGGAGAGCGTGCGGACCAAGGACGGACTGCACATCTGGGAGGACCACTTCTACCCGGAGATCGTCGACCCCGTCACGGGCGAGGCGCTCCCCGAAGGGGCCCACGGCGAGCTGGTGTTCACCTCGCTCACCAAAGAGGCCATGCCCGTCGTCCGCTACCGCACCCGCGACCTCACCCGGCTGCTGCCGGGCACCGCGTATCCGGAGTTCCGCCGCATGGAGCGGCTCACCGGCCGCAGCGACGACCTGGTCATCCTGCGGGGCGTGAACCTCTTCCCGTCCCAGATCGAGGAGATCGTCCTGCGCACGCCCGGCGTCTCGCCCCACTTCCAGCTGCGCCTCACGCGCGAGGGCCGGATGGACCGCATGACCGTCCGCGCCGAAGCCCGTCCCGACGCGACGGCCGCACAACGCACCGCGGCGGTCGCAGAGATCGCCCGTCACGTCAAGGACGGCATCGGGGTGTCCGTGTCCGTCGAGATCGTCGACCCCGAGACCCTGGAGCGGTCCGTGGGCAAGCTCAGGAGGATCGTCGACCTGCGAAGCGCTCCCTCAGCTCCCGCTTGAGGATCTTCCCGCTGGCGTTCCGCGGCAGCTCGTCCACGAACAGGACCCGTTTCGGGGCCTTGAAGCGGGCCGTCCGTTCCTGCGCGTAGGCGATCAGATCGGCCTCGCTCGCATCCCCGCGCCTCACCACGACGGCCGTCACGGCCTCGATCCAGCGCTCGTCCGGCAGGCCGATCACCGCCGCCTCGACGACGTCCGGGTGCCCGTACAGCACCTCCTCGACCTGCCGCGAGGCGATGAGCACCCCGCCGGAGTTGATGACGTCCTTCACGCGGTCGACGACCGTGAAGTAGCCGTCCTCGTCCCGGACGACCAGGTCCCCGGAGCGGAACCAGCCGTCACGGAAGGCCTCTTCGGTCTCCTGCGGCTTGTCCCAGTAGCCCTCGCACAGCTGCGGCGAGCGGTAGACGGCCTCGCCGGGCGTGCCGTCGGGGACCTCCTCGCCCGACTCGTCCACCACCTTCGCCTCGACGAACAGCACCGGCCGGCCGCAGGAGTCCATCCGTCCCTCGTGCTCGTCGGGGCCGAGGACGGTGGCCAGCGGGCCGATCTCGCTCTGCCCGAAGCAGTTGTAGAAGGCGAGGCCGGGCAGCCGGGCGCGCAGCTTCTCCAGCACCGGGACGGGCATGACGGAGGCCCCGTAGTAGGCCTTGCGCAGGGCGGAGAGGTCGCGGGCGGCGAAGTGCGGGTGCTGGGCCAGGGCGATCCAGACGGTCGGCGGGGCGAAGAAGCTGTCGGCCCGGCCCTGCTCGACCAGTGCCATGACCCGTTCGGGGTCCGGCCCGTCGATGATGGTGTTCTCGGCGCCCACCGCCAGGTAGGGCAGCAGGAAGGCGTGCATCTGCGCCGAGTGGTAGAGCGGCAGGGCGTGGACGGGACGGTCCGTCTCCTTGAAGTCCATTGCGGTGATGACGCTGACGTACTCGTGCACGAACGCGCGGTGGGTCATCATCGCGCCCTTGGGCAGGGCGGTGGTGCCCGACGTGTAGAGGAGCTGGACCAGTTCGGGACGGTTCCCGTTCAGCTCGTACAGCGGGCGGCCGGCGGCGGCGTCGAGCCGGTCCAGCAGGGATCCCGGGGCGTCGCGCAGGGGCAGCGACCGCGGGGTCTCCGGGAGCCGGGGTTCCAGCTGCGGGTCGGCCAGGACGAACGTGCTGCCCGACTGCTCCAGGAGGTACTGCAGTTCCCCGCCGGTGAGCTGGTGGTTGACGGGTACGTGCACCAGCCCGGCGCGGGCGCAGCCGAGGAAGCCGATCAGGTAGGCGTCGGAGTTGTGGCCGTACGCGGCGACGCGGTCGCCCGGCTGCAGCCCGTGTTCCAGGAGCACGGCCGCCGCCGCGGTCACCGCCTCGTCCAACTCGCGGTAGGTCCAGGTCCGTTCGCCGTAACGCAACGCTGTTCTGCCCGGTACGCGCCGGGCGGTGCGCCGGATGATGCCGTCCACGGTGCTCTCGCGTACTCCGGACATGGACCGGATCTTGGGACAGCGGTCGACGCGCGTCAAGGGGGCTGGCCGGTGACATCGCCAACGGTCAACTCAGGGAACCCTGTTGACCGTAACTGGCGTTATACAAGACGACTGTTGTCGTCTTGTGACCCCGTAGGAGGTCATGTTGCAACGTCGTCGCCATTTAAGAGCGTTCGCAGTCGGAGCTCTCGCCCTGCTGACCGGCGCGGCCGGCGCGCTGCCCGCCTCGGCCGCCCCGCAGGACCGGGCGGACCGGCCGTCGGGCGGCGGCCTGTCGGCCGTCATCCGCTACACCGAGTACGGCATTCCGCACATCGTCGCCAAGGACTACGCGAGCCTCGGCTTCGGCCAGGGCTGGGCCCAGGCCACCGACCAGGTCTGCACCCTCGCCGACGGGTTCGTCACGCTGCACGGCGACCGCTCGCGCCACTTCGGCCCCGACGGTACGACCGACCGCTCGCTCTCCAACGCCCGGTCCAACCTCTCCAGCGATCTGTTCTTCCGCGGCATCCGGAACGCGAAGACCGTGGAGAAGCTCCTCGACCGGCCCGCCCCGGCCGGGCCCAGTCGGCAGTCGAAGGAGCTGGCGCGGGGCTGGGCCGCCGGATACAACGCCTGGCTGCGCCAACACCGCGGCGACATCAAGGATCCCGCGTGCCGCGGCGCGGACTGGCTGACCCCGGTCACCCCCCTCGACGTGGCCCTGCGCGGCTACGCGATCACCATGCTGAGCGGCCAGACCGGCTGGGCGGAGGACATCACCCGGGCCGCGCCGGCCGACGCGAAGCCCGCGCCCGCGGCCGCCGTCCGCAAGCTGTTCGACCGGAAGAACGCCGACATGGGGTCCAACGCGGTCGCCTTCTCCGGCTCCACCACCGCCAACGGCCGCGGCCTGCTGCTCGGCAACCCGCACTACCCGTGGGCGGGCGGCCGCCGCTTCTGGGAGTCGCAGCTGACCATTCCCGGCGAACTGAACGTCGCGGGCGGCACGCTGCTGGGCATGCCGATGGTCTCGATCGGCCACAACGACCGCATCGCCTGGAGCCACACGGTCTCCACCGGCATGCCCATGAACCTGTACCAGCTCAGGATCGCCCCGGGCGACCTGCACTCCTACCTCGTGGACGGCAAGCCCGAGCGCATGACCGAGCGCAAGGTCACCGTGCCCGTGCGCGGCAAGGACGGCACGGTCTCCCCGGTCACCCGCAGCCAGTGGTGGACCCGCTACGGGCCCGTGATCACCGAGATGGGCGGGGAGTTCGGCCTGCCGTGGAACGCCACCACGGCCTTCGCCCTCAACGACCCCAACGCCGCCCAACTGCGCTTCACCGACACCTCGCTGGGACTGAGCAGGTCCCGCAGCGTCCGGGACATCCAGGCGACGCTGCACCGCACACAGGGCCTGCCGTGGGTCAACACCATCGCCGCGGACTCCGCCGGGCACAGTCTCTACACCCAGTCGCAGGTGCTGCCGCGCATCACCGACGAGCTCGCCGGGCGCTGCTCCACGGACCTCGGCAAGCAGTACTATCCGGCAATGGGGCTCGCCGTCCTGGACGGTTCGCGCGGCGACTGCGCGCTCGGCAAGGACCCGGACGCCGCACAGCCCGGCATCTTCGGCCCGTCGGCGATGCCGACGCTGGTCGACGCCCCGTACGCCGAGAACTCCAACGACAGCCCCTGGATGACGAACGCGGACCGGCCGCTCACCGGCTACCCGCGGATCTTCGGGGACACCGGCACCGAGCGCTCGGCGCGCACCCGCGGCGCGATCGAGGACGTGTCCGCCCTGGCGAAGCGCGGCAAGCTGACCGTGGACGACCTGCAGAAGCAGCAGTTCGCGGACCGCGCACCCTCCGGTGACCGCGCGACCGCCGACGCCGCGAAGGCCTGCTCCGCCCTGCCGGGCGGCAGCGCAACCGGCAGCGACGGCAAGGCCGTCGACGTCTCGGCCGCCTGCGGGGTACTGGCCCACTGGGACCGTACGGTGAAGACCGGCAGCAAGGGCGCCCTGCTCTTCGACCGCTTCTGGCGGAAGCTGGCGAACGACCCGAAGGCCACCGTGTGGAAGGTGCCGTTCTCCGCCGCCGACCCCGTGGCCACGCCCAACACCCTGAACACCGCCGACCCGGCCGTGGGCCGCGCGCTGGCCGACACCGTCACCGAGCTGCGCACGGCGGGCATCCCGCTCGACGCACCGCTGGGAGAGCACCAGTTCGTCGTGCGCACCGGCAAGCACATCCCGCTCGGGGGCGGCGGCGAGGACGTGGGCGCCTGGAACATCGTCTCGTCCCCCTGGGACGCCGCTCACGGCGGTTACGGGAACGTGAACTTCGGCTCCAGCTACATCCAGGCGGTCGGCTGGGACGGCAGCGCCTGCCCGGTGGCCCGTACGCCGCTGACCTACTCACAGTCGTCCGACCCCACTTCGCCCCACTACAGCGACCAGACCGAGCTGTTCTCGGCCGGGCGCATGGTGAAGAGCCGGTTCTGCGAGAAGGACATTCTTGCCTCGCCGCAGCTGAGGGTTGTGCGGGTGAGCGAGCGGTAAGCGTAGTTCTTCGGCTGCGGGCCGTCCCTGGCTGGTCGCGCAGTTCCCCGCGCCCCTTCGGGGCGCGGGACCGTCCACTCAGATCGCGCTTGCGCGGCCCTTCCAGTAAGGGTCGCGCAAGCGCCGTTTGTAGAGCTTGCCGTTGGGGTCGCGGGGCATCTCCGTGACGAAGTCGAGGGACTTGGGGCGCTTGTAGCCGGCCAGGCGGTCCGTGCAGTGCGCGAGGATCCCGGCGGCGAGCGGCTCGTCCGGGCGGTGGCCCTCGGCCGGTTCGACGACGGCCTTGACCTCCTCGCCCCACTCCTCGTGCGGGATGCCGAAGACCGCGGCGTCGGCGACGGCGGGGTGGGTGAGCAGGACGGATTCGATCTCGGCGGGATAGATGTTGACGCCGCCCGAGATGATCACGTCGGCCTTGCGGTCGCGGAGGAAGAGGTAGCCGTCCTCGTCGAGGTGGCCGAGGTCGCCGACGGTGAAGAAGTCGCCGATACGGTTCTGCTCGGTCTTGTCCCGGTCCTTGTGGTAGGCGAAGCCCCCGGTGTTCATCTTCAGGTAGACCGTGCCGAGTTCGCCCGGGGGCAACGGTGCGCCGTCGTCGCCGAGGACGGCGATCTCGCTGATGGGCCAGGCCCTGCCGACCGTGCCGGGCTTCTTCAGCCAGTCCTCGGCGGTGGCGAACGCACCGCCGCCCTCGCTGGCGGCGTAGTACTCCTCGACGCAGCCGCCCCACCAGCCGATCATCGCCCGCTTGACGCGCTCGGGGCAGGGGGCCGCACCGTGGATCGCATGGCGCATCGACGAGACGTCGTACGCGTCCCGGACGTCGTGCGGCAGGGCCAGCAGCCGCTGGAACTGGGTGGGCACCATGTGGGTGTGGGTGCACCGGTGGGTCTCGATCAGGCGCAGCATCTCCTCCGGCGCCCACTTGTCCATCACGACCAGCCGGTGCCCGATGTGCAGGGACGCGGCGGCGAACTGCAGGACGGCCGTGTGGTAGAGCGGTGAGCACACCAGGTGGACGTTGCCGGCGAAGGGCCGGATGCCGAAGATGCCGAGGAATCCGCCCAGATGGGTCTCCTCGGGCGGTCTGCCGGGCAGGGGGCGGCGGATGCCGCGCGGCCGGCCGGTGGTGCCGGAGGTGTAGTTCATGACCCAGCCGAGCGTGCGCCCTTCGGGCGGGGTGTCGGGCTGTCCGTCGAGCAGCGCGGTGTACGGGCGGAAGCCGGCGATGTCCCCGACCGCGTAGCACGCGGCGGCCGGCAGCCCGGCCTCGTCCGCGGCGGCCGCCGCGGCGGCGGACCGGCGCTCGTGGGCGATCAGGACCTTGGCGCCGGAGTCGGCGAGGATCCAGGCGATCTCGGGTGCGACCAGGTGGTGGTTGACGGGCACGAGGTAGAACCCGGCCTGGGTGGCGGCGAGATGGGCGGTGAGGAAGCCGACGCCGTTGGGCAGCACGGTGGCGAAGGCGTCGCCCTCGCGGAGCCCGGCGGCCCGCAGCCCGTGCACAAGCCGGTTGGCGGCGGCGTGCAGCCGGCCGGCGCTCCACCCCTTGCCGTCCGGTGCGATGAGGACGGTACGGGCGGGGTCGGCGGCGGCCTGGGCCCAGAAGCCGTTGGGACCGTTGAGGCCGTTGGGACCGTTGGGAGTTGCGGTCATGGCGCGTCGTCCTCCTCAGGCGTGTCCGGCGATGCGGTCGAGCCGGTGTACCGCGCGCTCGAAGCCGGCCGTCAACTCGTCGACGACGTCCTGCACTCCGCGTACGGAGTCCATCCGGCCGACGATCTGCCCGACCGGCGTGCCCAGCAGCGGCACGGCCTCGTGCTGCTGGATGCGGGTGAGCGCCTCGGCAACCAGCAGCCCCTGCAGGGGCATCGGCAGGGTGCCGGGACCCGCCGGGTCGTCCCAGGCGTCGGTCCACGCCGTGCGCAACTGCCGTGCGGGCTTGCCGGTCAGACAGCGCGAGCGCACCGTGTCGCCCGAACCCGCCGCCAGGAGCTTGTCGGTCAGGGCGCCGGACCCCAGTCCGGCCTCCTGGGTGGTGAGCCACACGGAGCCGAGCCAGACGCCCTGGGCGCCGAGCGCGAGCCCGGCCGCGATCTGTTCGCCGCTGCCGATGCCTCCGGCGGCGAGCACGGGCAGCGGGTCGACGGCGCGGACGACCTCGGGCGTGAGCACCATGGTGGCGATCTCCCCGGTGTGGCCGCCGGCTTCGTACCCCTGGGCGACGACGATGTCGACGCCCGCGTCCGCGTGACGCAGCGCGTGCCGGGCGCTGCCGGCGAGCGCGGCGACGCGGATGCCGTGGTCGTGGGCGCGGGCGATGACGTCGGGGGGCGGCGGGCCGAGGGCGTTGGCGAGGAGGGCGAGGGGGTAGTCGAAGGCGGTGTCGAGCTGGGCGCGGGCGACGTCCTCCAGCCACCCGGTGATGCGCCACCCGGAGCGCCCGCCCGCGGGCAGCTGGGGCACGCCGTGGCGGGCCAGCGTCTCCTCGACGAACCGGCGGTGCGCGGCGGGGATCATGGCCTCGATGTCGGCCTCGGTCACGCCCCGGACCTGCCGGGCGGGCATGACGACGTCGAGCCCGAACGGCCTGCCGTCGGTGTGCTCCTGCATCCAGTCCAGGTCGCGGGCGAGCCGGTCGGGTTCGCTGTACCGCACGGCCCCGAGCACCCCGAGGCCACCGGCCCGGCTGATGGCGGCGGCCACGGCGGGAAACGGGGTGAACCCGAAGAGGGCGTGCTCGATACCGAGTTGCTCACTCAGGGGGGTCCGCATGGGCGGCAGGATGACGCATGGGGGCGGTAACCGGAAGGGGCGCGGGGAACTGCGCGACAAGCCATGACGCACCCGCACCTGACAACACACGGTCAACCGTGCCGGCTCCCCCGCGTAGCACGGGTCTGCCGAAGGGCCGCAACCTGCCGGTAGAGCTCAACGGCCTCGGCGGACCGCCCGAGTTGCTCAAGACAGTGCGCCTCGTCATTACGGCTGGCGAGCGCGTCGGGGTGATCGGCCCCCAGCACCCGCTGCCGCGCCTGCGCCACCTCCCGGTACACGGCAAGCGCGTCCGTCCACCGGCTGAGCCACCCCAGCCCGACCGCGACCTCGCGGCGGCTGACGAGCGTGTCGGGGTGGTCGGCCCCCAGCACCCGGGTGCGGATGGCGCTGACGTCGCGCGCCTCGGCCAGTGCCTCCTCCCAGCGGCCCAGGCGGCCGAGGTTGACGCCGAGGCCGTGCCGGGCCCGCAGGGTGTCGGGGTGTGCGGGGCCCTGGGCGCGGGTGCGGTCCTCGACGAGGCCGCGGTAGAGCTCCAGCGCCTCCGCGCTGCGGCCGAGCCGGCCGAGGCAGATGCCGGCCTCGTAGCGCGCGGCGAGGGTGTCGGGCTCCAGCGGCCCGAGCACCCGGGCCCGCGCCTCGGCCACCTCACGGTAGGTGCGCAGCGCCTCGCTCCAGCGGTTCAGCTGGCCGAGCGCGTAGCCCACTTCGTAGCGGGTGACGAGGGTGTCGGGGTGGTCGGGGCCCAGCACCCGGGCGCGCGCCTCGGCCACTTCGTGGGCCATGCGGTACGAGTCCTCCAGGCGCCCGAGCCGGCTGAGGTTGAAGGCGAGGTTGTGCCGGCAGCGCAGGGTGTCCGGGTCGTCGGGGCCCATGGTGCGTTCGCGGGCGGCGAGCACGGCGGCGTAGACCTGGTGGGCCTCGAAGTGCCGGCCGAGCTGGCCGAGCACGTACGCGGTCTCCTGGCGGGCGGCCAGGGTGTCGGGGTGGTCGGTGCCGAGCACCCGTTCGCGGCCGGCCGCGGTGCGGGCGAACTCGCGCATGGCCTCGTCCGCCCGGCCCAGCCGGCTGAGGGCGAAGGCGAGTTCGTACCGGCTGGCCAGGGTGTCGGGGTGCTCGGGACCGAGGGCGCGCTCGCGCTCGGCGACGACGCCGCGGTGCACTTCGCCCGCTTCGGACCAGCGGCCGAGGCGGGCGAAGCGCAGTCCCTCGCTGTGCCGCCCGGCGAGTTCGGTGAGGCGGGCGGGGGGCGGCGGGCGCTCGGTGCCGGCGGTGCCGCTCTGGGTGGTCCACGGCCGGGTCCACGCGCCGGTCAGCTGGTCGGCCGGGTCGGGGGGCGGCGGCTGGAGGGCGCCGGTGCCCGCGGCCTTGGAGCCGGTGGTCATGTTCCGCGCCCAGCCGGGCAGCCGGGGCGGCTCGTTCTGCCGGGTGCGGTCGCGCAGGCCGGCCCGGGGGCCGGGGAGCATCAGGTGCCCGGCGGTGCCGTCCCGGTACGGGCGGTCGGGGTGGCCGGCCAGGACGCGGCGCAGGAAGTCCGCGGCGTCCTGCGGCCGGCCCTCGGGGTCCTTGGCGAGCAGGTCGAGGACGACGCGCTCGAAGGGCTCGGGGAGTTCGGGCCGCAGTTCGCGCAGCGGCTGCGGCGCGGTGTCCCGGTGGCCGACGAGCACGGCCCAGGCGTCGTCCATGTCGAAGGGCGGGGCGCCGGTGGCGAGCTCGTACAGCACGCAGCCCAGCGAGTACAGGTCGCTGCGGTGGTCCACGTTGCCGGCGCCGATCTGCTCGGGCGACATGTAGTGGGGGGTGCCCATGGCGATGCCCGTGCCGGTCAGGCGGGTGCTGAAGCCGATGTCGTGGGCGAGCCGGGCGATGCCGAAGTCGCAGATCTTCACCGTGCCGTCGACGAGCCGGACGATGTTGGCGGGTTTGAGGTCGCGGTGGACGATGCCCTGCCGGTGGGTGTACGCGAGGGCGGCGCCGACCTGTTCGGCGACGTCGACGACGTCGGGCACGGGCAGCGGGTGGTGCTTGTTGTCCTCCAGCAGCTGGCTGAGGTTGCGCCCGTCGAGGAGCTCCATGACCAGGTACAGCACGCCGTCGGACTCGCCGAAGTCGTGCACGACGGTGATGCCGCGGTGCTGCAGGGAGGCGGCGACGCGGGCCTCGCGGCGGAACCGCTCGCGCAGCACCCGCAGGTAGGACTGCTCGTGCTGCGGACCCATCGGCTTCAGGCACTTGACGGCCACATGCCGCCCGAGCGACTCGTCGCGGGCACGCCAGACCTCGCCCATCCCGCCCCGGCCGATCAGTTCGAGCAGCTGGTACCGGCCCTGGATCAGCCTGGTCTCCGCCATCCCCTGCCGCCGCCCCCGTAGATTCGCCATCCCGCCCCCGGCCCCTTCACAGTATGGCGTCCGGTCTGCGCAGCTTGTAGGCCGACGGCGCGCGCGGCACTTCACGCGCCCCCGGAGCCGCCCATAGCAATTTCACTGAACGATCAACTACAACTTTACTTACTCTTGGTATATTTGAGTAAGCATTTACACCAGTCTCTTCCGCAACAGGCGGCGATTTCTGGCCCATTGACATCAGTCGGCCCTGCCGCCCCTCCCCCCACGCACGGAGCGAGAGGAACAGACATGGTGAACGACAGAACGCTGCGCCGCGGTACCCGCGCGCTGGCCCTGGGCGCGACGGCCCTCGGCATGGTGACGGCGATGGCCCTGCCCGCGGCGGCCGACAGCGGCCCGACCCGCAAGGAGCTCATAGCCGACTGCGCCTCGGGCCTGGGCAAGTGCAGCTTCAACGACCCGGTGCTCGGCAATGCCTACCTGGGCGGTTTCCGCCAGGTCTCCGACTCGCTCTACAACTGCAGCACCTCTCCCGCGACCCAGTCGATGACCTGGTCCGACACCGTGGGCTCCACCGACTCGGTGGGGGTGTCCGTCACCGCGGGCGGCAAGATCGCGGACATCATCAACCTCAGCGTGACCGCGAACTACAGCCACACCTGGTCGAGTTCGCACACGGAGTCCAGCTCGCTGAACATGACGGTGCAGCCGGGCGAGGTCGGCTGGATCTCCCGTGCCCAGGTGATGCAGACCGTCTCGGGCACCTGGCAGACGCACTACGACAACCCGAAGTGGGGCCACTACTACTGGTACGTCCCCGACACCGTCACGGGCCCGGCACCCAACGGCACGGAGGGCGTGAGCAACGCCGTGGTCGTCAAGAGCCGCAAGATGACGGAGTCGGAGAAGACGTCGTGCGCGACCAAGGGCCGCAAGACGTTCAAACTCGCCCGTTAGCGGGGCGCGCCCCGATAGGGGCGCGGGGAACTGCCCGACAAGCCACAGCCGGCCCGCACCCGGAAGAGCCGCTCAGCCCTCCCCGTCCCCCTCCTCCGGCATGTCGATGACCGGCACCGGCTCCAGCCCGATCTTCTCCGCGATCCGCGTCAACAGCTCGTCCTGCGCCGCAAGATGCGCCTGCACATGGGCCACCTCGTGCAACGTCGCACTGGCGTCGTGGAACGTGGCCTCCGACCGCTTGTCGGAGGCGTCGGCCTGGACGTTCTGGCCGACCATGATGACCGACAGCAGCACCAGCTGCAGGAAGGTCTGGGCCACCCAGGAGACGATCGCCGACGCCCCGCCGTGAATCGCGTCGGGCAGGCTGATCAGGTCGAACAGCGCGAACGCGTAGGCGCACCACATGCTGCCCACGGCGCGCGTGACGAGGATGGCGACCTTCGTGTTGAACCGGGTGACCGCACTGCCCGTGGCGTGCTGGTCGGCGACCTTCACCGGGCCGAGGGCGTGGCGCGAGGCGATGTGCGGGTGGGGAATGTGCTGGTAGATCGTCATGGTGCGGCTTCCTGTCGACCGTGCGACTGCAGCACGCAACTGCAGTGAGGACGCCGGGGATTGGTGCCCCGGCGTCCTCACTGTTATGCCCGTACGGTGATGCGCTCCTGCGTCAGACCGCCGCGGGCTCCCGCTCCGCGTCCGCGGACGCGTCGTCCGGACGCGGGACCCGGTGCAGGCCCTTGCGGTCGTAGAAGCGGGTCATGCCGAACCCGAACAGCAGGGCGACGACCAGGGCGATGCCCATGGAGGCCCAGGCACGGGTCAGGCCGGCGTCGCCCTGGGCGCCGTAGTAGAGGATCGAGCGCAGGCCGCCGGTGATCTGCCGCAGCGGCTCGAACTCCGAGAGCACGCGGAAGAAGTCGGGCAGCGCCTGGAGCGGCACGGTCGAGCCCGAGGACGGGACGGCCATGGCGACGAAGATGATCGTCGAGAACAGCATGCCGGGGGTGCCGAAGGCCCGCAGCAGGGCCAGGGCGCCGATGCCGACGACGGCGACGGTGGCCACGGAGTAGACCCAGAGCAGGCCGAGGTGGGAGGCGTCCATGCCGAGGATGCCGACCGTGGCGAGCTCGACCAGGGAGCCCATGACCACGGAGAGGCCGAGCATGAGCACGGAGTCGATGGCCAGGGTGCGCACCCGGCTCGTGTGCCGCAGCGGCATGCGCTGGCGGAAGGGGCCGAAGTCGGTGTGCACGTAGCCGAGCGCGGTGTCGACCTGGGAGACGAGCGCGTTGGCGCCGAGCATGCCGCAGACGACCAGGACCAGCGCGTAGTAGAAGGCGCTCAGGCCCATGGCGCTGTGGGTGCCGAGCGGGTGGCCGTCGGCGACCTGCACGCTCACGGGGTCGGCGAGCGTCAGCTGGGCGGCCGGGGTGGGCTTGGCGCCCTGGGCCTTCGCCTGCTTGAGGAGCTCCTGGCCGAGCTGGGCGGAGGCGGCGTGGGCGGCCTTCTGCGTCGCCGTGCTCGCCATGGAGGAGCCGAAGCTGCCGGCCGACTGGTTGGTGAGGACCGTGATCGTCGGGCGGACGGGCTTCGTCTGCTGCGGGCTGCTCAGCCCCGCGAGCGTGGCGGTGAAGTTCTCGGGCACGACGATCGCGCCGAAGAGCTTGCCCTGGCCCAGCTTCTTGTCGGTCTCCTCGCGGTCGAGGACCTGCCAGTCGAAGCTGTCGTTGCCCTCCGCGGACTTCTTGATCCCGGAGACGACCTGCTCTCCGGCGTTGAGGCGCTTGCCCTGCACGGTGGCGCCCTTGTCGCTGTTGACCAGGGCGACGGGCAGGTCACGCAGGTGGCCCTTGGGGTTGACGTTGCCGCCCACGTAGAGCAGGGAGAACAGCGCGGCGACAATCGCCAGGATGAGGCCCGAACCGATCCACAGCCGCGGACTGCGGAGTACGGAGGGGGGCTGAGGGGAAGGCATGGATGCTCCGACTCGATGACAGGAAGTAGCTGGATACTTAAAGTATCCAGCACTCGATAGTGGCAGTATCTACCTGGGGGTGTCCAGTCGCGACCGCGGACGCCCGGCCGCACCACCAGCGAGGAAGCATGAAGATCTCGGAGCTCAGCCGCAGAACCGGCGTACCGGTCGCCAGCATCAAGTACTTCCGCCGGGAGGGCCTGCTGCCCGCGGGCAGGGCGACGGCCGCCACGCTGGCCGAGTACGGGGACGAGCAC
Organism: Streptomyces sp. AM25; assembly: GCF_058146165.1. NCBI lineage: Bacteria > Bacillati > Actinomycetota > Actinomycetes > Kitasatosporales > Streptomycetaceae > Streptomyces > Streptomyces sp. AM25. The sequence goes on from NZ_JBKIWN010000037.1 coordinate 40,535, forward strand.
GTGCAGCGCCTGCGGCTGATCAAGGCCCTGACCACGCTCGGCGGCCTGTCCATCGCCGCCGCCCGCGACGTGCTGACGGCGGTCGACCAGACCGAGAGCACCGACGAGACGCTCAAGGAGATCAGCTACGCCCTGCCGGTGCCCGTCGCGCAGGCCCCGGCCGGGGACGCCGACGAGGAGGCGGAGGCCGCAGCGGCCGCGGAGGCGGACGTGGCACACCTGATCGAGGCCATGGACTGGCAGGTCCCCGGCACCTCCCCGCACGTGCAGGGGCTGACGACGGCCCTGCGGGAGCTCAGGCGGCTCGACGCGGACTACCGGCCGGAGCGGCTCGTCCGCTACGCCGAACTGGCACACTCCGTCGCCCGCCTGGACCTCGAGCGCGCGGCCGCCCTGGAGGACTCCCCGACCCTCGCCGAACAGGCGGTCGTCGTCCTCGCCCTCTCCGGCCCGCTGCTCGAACTCCTGCGCCGGCTCGCCCAGGAGGACCAGGTCCGCCGCCGGTCCGCGTGACGCGGGTCGGCTGACGTGGGGGTCGGCTGACGTGGGTCAGCGCCGCACCCGCGGCATCCCCAGCCCGATCCAGGAGATGATCTCCCGCTGGATCTCGTTGTTGCCGCCGCCGAAGGTGAAGATGACCGCGCTGCGGTAGGCCCGCTCCAGCTCGCCGTGCAGGACGGCCCCGGCCGAACCCTCCTTCAGCGGGCCGGCCGCACCCAGGACCTCCATCAGCCAGGCACACGCGTCCCGGCGCGCCTCGGACCCGTACACCTTGACGGCCGAGGCGTCCTGCGGGGTGAGCGCGGAGCGCTGCAGGGCGTCCACCATCCGCCAGTTCAGCAGCTTCATCGCCTCCAGCCGGGCGTGCGTACGGGCCAGCCGGCTGCGGACCCAGCCGAGGTCGACGACCCTGCGCCCGTCGGCCAGTTCGGTGGCGGCGGCCCACGCGCGCACGTCGCGCAGGATCCTGATGGCGGAGCTGCCGTGGGCGGCGAGGGTGACGCGCTCGTGGTTGAGCTGCGTGGTGATCAGCCGCCAGCCCTCGTTCTCCTTGCCGACGAGGCGGTCGACCGGGACGCGGACGTCCTCGTAGTAGCTGGCCGTGGTGTCGTGCGAGGCCAGGGTGTGAATGAGGGTGCAGGAGTAGCCGGGGTCGGTGGTCGGCACCAGGAGCATGGAGATGCCCTTGTGGGGCGGGGCGTCCGGGTCGGTGCGCACGGCGAGCCAGACCCAGTCGGCGGTGTCGCCGTTGGTGGTCCAGATCTTCTGTCCGTTGACGACGTAGTGGTCGCCGTCGCGCACCGCCCGCGTCTTCAGCGCGGCGAGGTCGGTGCCGGCTCCCGGCTCGCTGTAGCCGATGGCGAAGTCGATCTCGCCGGAGAGGATCCGGGGCAGGAAGTACGCCTTCTGCGCGTCCGTGCCGAACTGCATCAGCGTGGGGCCCACGGTGTTGAGGGCCATGAGCGGCAGGGGCACACCGGCCTGCGCGGCCTCGTCGAAGAAGATGAACTGTTCCATGGGGGTCATCCCGCCGCCCCCGTACTCCTCGGGCCAGCCCACCCCGAGACGCCGGTCCGCGCCGAGCCGGCGGATGGTGCGACGGTAGAAGCGCTTCTGCTCGGCGAGGTCGGCATGCCGGGCCGCGGCGGCCTCGGGCGCCAATTCCGCGAAGTACGCGCGCAGTTCGGCCCGCAGCGCCTGCTGTCCGGGGGTGTACTGGAGATCCACGGCCCCTCCAAGGTCCCGTCCACGAAGGCGCACACGGTAGAACGCGTTGCAAGAAACAGGAAGCCCCGCGCCCGTAAGGGGCGCGGGGCAGCTACTCCCCCAGCGGCTCCGCCGCGTGGGCGCGAGCAACCGGAAACGACCGTCGGCCGAACTCCTCAGCGCCCCGCGTGCTTACGATGCCGCCCGCCGGACCGGGCGGGCGAGGGCACCGGCCCCCGCCGCCCACGCCCCCCGCGCGGCGCCTCCAGCTCCTCCATCTCGCGAGCCAGCCCGAAGCCGGCGAGCAACGGCAACCGGTCCAGCCGCGGCAGCAGCCACACGTTCCACACGCCCGTCACGAAGAAGATGGCGGAACCGGCCACCAGCACCGAACCGAACGTGTCGGTCGGGTAATGGGCGCCGATGTACATCCGGGAGAAGGCGACGAGCAGCACCGCGAAGACACCGACGACGGCGACCTTGCGGCGGTGCCGGGACTCGCGGAAGAGGAAGTACGCGGCGACGGCGGCCGCCACCGTGAAGGCCGTGTGGCCGCTGGGGAAGCTGTTGGAGCCGATCTCCGGGTCGAGCGAGAACTGCCGCGGCGGCCGCTGCCGGGCGACGATCGCCTTGGCGACCTGCGTGCTGTTCCAGCCGACCGCGACGACGAGGAAGGTCGCCACCGCCCGCACGGGCCGGCGCCGGATCACCAGCAGCCACCCCGACCAGACCACCAGGATGATCACTCCGGCCACCGGCGAGGCGCAGTAGCTGACGCCCTCCATCACGTGGTTCAGCCACCCGGTCCTGGTGTTCGTCTGGATCGTGCGGTCCAGGCTCAGGTCGTGGGGCTGGATGGCGCCGGTGTGCGCGGCGACCAGCCCGAGCACGATCGCGGCCACGAACAGCAGGACGGAGTTGCGCAACCAGTGGCGCACGTAGGGCATGGGTGAGGCGTCCTTGTCTCGGTATCGCGATACCGGGGCGGCAGCACGGCCGGCTGTCGGGCGAGGAGGGGGCGCGCCGTGCCGGTCAGAGGTACGGGGGCACTGCAAACGTACACGCGTGGCCCAGTGCCCCTCGGGGATGCCCCTGAGTGCGCCGATGACACGGAGAGCACATCCCGGTGCATCGCACGGCAAGAAAAGGATCCCGGTCATGGCCTTCTCCTCCCACCCGTTCGGCGCCCCGCTCAACGGCCCGTCCTCGTCCGGAGGCACGGACCCGCTCGGCTGCGACGTGGGGCTTCTGCTGCTGCGCCTCGTGGCCGGGCTGACCATGGCCGCGCACGGCACCCAGAAGCTGTTCGGCTGGTTCGGCGGCCCGGGGCTCGACCTCACCGGGCACGAGTTCACCAAGATCGGATACCCGGCGGGCAGGGCGATGGCCGTGGTGGCGGGGCTCACGGAGACCCTGGGCGGCCTCGGGGTCGCGCTGGGGCTGCTCACCCCGCTGGCCGCCGCCGGGCTCTTCGGCATCATGATCAACGCCCTGGTCGTCAAGGACGACGGCTTCTTCGCGCCCGAGGGCGTCGAGTACGAGATCCTGCTGGCCACGGCGGCCGTGTGCCTGGCCCTCGCGGGCCCCGGCCGCTGCGCCGTCGACCACTTCCTGCCCGTACTGCGCCGGCACCGCCTGTGGCGGGGAGTCGCCGCGATCGTCCTCGGCGGAGTGCTCGCGGGCGTCTTCCTGCTGCTGCGCGACTGAGCGCTCCGCGGGAAGCTCCGCGGGAAGTGCCGTGCGTCAACTGCGGGCTCGTCGTGGCTGTTCGCGCAGTTCCCCGCGCCGCACTTCGCCAAGCCCGCCCGCCCGGAACGCGCAGCAGCAGAAAGATCCCGCTACGTCCGCACCCCGCGGCGGACCAGCTGATACCCCGCCCCCAGCACCGCGAACCACACCGCGATGACGTACAGGGCCACCCGCGTGCCGGAGTCCCAGCCGATGAGCACGGTGATGAAGGCGAAGGCCGCCAGGGCGATCCAGTTGGTGTACGGGGCCCCCGGCATCCGGTACGAGGACGGGGCCGCCAGGCCCGCCCGTACCGCTTGCCGGTAGCGCAGGTGCGTCACGAGGATGACGCTCCAGACGGTGATGGCGCCGCCGGTGGACACGGCGGTGATGTAGGCGAAGGCGTGGTCCGGGTCGACCGCGTTGACCCACACGCCGATCGCCATGACCACCGCCGAGAGGGCCACGCCCACGGCCGGCACCCCTCGTCTGCTCAGCCCGGCCAGGGCCTTGGGCCCGTCCCCGTTGATCCCGACGGTGCGCAGCATGCGCGCAGTGGCGTACAGACCGCCCGCGTTGCAGGAGGACAGGGCGGCCGTGAGGAGCACGAAATTGACGATTCCGGCCGCGGCCGGAATCCCGATCTTCTGGAAGGCGGCGACGAACGGGCTCGTCCCCGGCTGGAACTCCTGCCAGCTCACCACGGACAGGATCACCAGCAGGGCGCCGAGGTAGAAGAGACCGAACCGCAGCGGGAGGCTGTTGATGGCGCGCGGGATGTTCTTCTCCGGGTCCTTGGTCTCGCCCGCGGTGACGCCGACGAGCTCGACGCCGAGGTAGGCGAAGAGCACGATCTGCAGCGTCATCAGGGAGTTGCGCACGCCGCGCGGGGCGATGCCGCCGTCGGCCCAGAGATGGCTGACGGAGGCCGTGTGCCCGGCGTCGCCGAAGCCGATGAGGAGGACCCCGAGGCCGATCAGGATCATGCCGATGATGGCCGTGACCTTGATGAGGGCGAACCAGAACTCCAGCTCACCGAAGATCTTCACGGAGATCAGGTTGGCGCAGGCGAGCACCACCAGCGCGATCAGCGCGGTCTTCCACTGGTCGAAGCCGGGGTACCAGTACTTGACGTACTCCCCCGCCGCGGTGATCTCGGCCATCCCCGTGGTGACCCACATGATCCAGTACGTCCAGGCGGTGGCGTACCCCCAGAACGGCCCGAGGAACTCCCGCGCGTGGTCGGCGAAGCTGCCGGACACCGGGCGGTGGGTGAGCAGTTCGCCGAGCGCCCGCATGACGAGGAAGAGGACGGCGCCGGCCACGGCGTACCAACCGATCAGGCTCGGCCCGGCCTTGGATATCGCGGTCCCCGCGCCGAGGAAGAGGCCGGTGCCGATGGTGCCGCCGATGGCGATCATCTGCATCTGCCGGGCGCCCAGCGCCCGCTGGTACCCCCCGGAACCGGCCGCGCCGGCCCGCGTACCGGCCGGCGCCTGCTTCCGGCCGGCGGGGTCCCCCGTGGTGTGCGATCTCACGTGCTGAGCACCTCTCTCGTCCGCGCCATGCCCCATGAGTGGACATGACATCCAGTCAGGGACAGGTCTACCCGCAATCGGGGCCGGGGCGCCGGTGGATTTACCGATCGGGGTGTCCGGCCGGGAAGAGGCGCCGGCGCAGGACGGCGCGGTGGCCGGATCCGGTCCCCGGACCCGCCATGGCCGGATCGCTCCCTGCCGCCCCCGCGAACTCTCCTGTCAGGGTGTGGCGTTCGATCACCGAGTTCATCGATTTCGTCCAGATCACCGAGATCACCGAACCGAGAGGACGACCGATCGCCATGGCCAAGCGTTCCACCCCCGCCGCCCGCGGACCGGAGACGGACCCGCCGCTCCCCCAGGAGGTGCCCCGGGAGCTGCACGTCTGCATGGGGCTCAACTCGTGCGCGGGACTCGACGCCCCGGGAACGGCCCCCATGGCGGGCATGGGCTCCTGCGCGACCGTCTCCCACGTCTGCCACGGCGAGGGCTCCTGCCGGGGCCAGGGCGGCTGCGGCTACGCGGGTACGGACTACGAGCAGTTCCACCCGGGCGAGCAGGACTGCCGCTACAACGGCAGCTGCGCCAGCCCGATCAACGAGAGCCGCGTCTTCTCGGCCGGCCCGCTGAAGGGCAAGAGCGTCTGGAAGCAGGCCCGCCGCCTCTTCGAGGCCCGGATGTACGCGGCGGGCAAGGCCTTCGGCCCGTCCCCGGGCGAGGGCATCAAGGACGACCGGATGCCGCACTACGACTACATGCCGCAGCCGCAGTGAGCGAGGCACGGCTGGGCCTGCCGCACCTCGGCTTCGGGGTCGGGCTGCGGACGCCGCACCTTCCGTACATCCGCCGGCACCGGCCGCCCGTCGGCTTCTTCGAGATCATCTCGGAGAACTTCCTCGGCACGCACGGCGGCAGGCGACAGGCCCTCGCCGAGATCGCCGATCGCTGTCCGGTCGTCCTGCACGGGGTGTCGCTGTCCATCGGCAGCACGGACCCGCTGGACCTCGACTACCTGCACAGCCTGAAACGGCTCGCCGACGAGGTACGGGCGCCCTGGGTCTCGGACCACGTGTGCTGGACGGGCGTACTGGGCGTCAACACCCACGACCTGCTGCCGCTGCCGTTCACCGAGGAGACCCTGCGCCACGTCGTCCGGCGCGTGCGCGTCGTCCAGGACGTGATGGAGCGGCCGCTGGTGCTGGAGAACCCGAGCAGCTATGTGGAGTTCTGCGACTCCACGCTCCCCGAATGGGAGTTCGTGGGACGGCTGGCGGAGGAGGCGGACTGCGGGCTGCTCCTCGACGTGAACAACGTCCACGTCTCGGCCTTCAACCACGACTTCGACCCGGTGCGCTATCTGCGGGAGATACCGCACGACCGCGTGGTCCAGATACACCTCGCCGGCCACACCCACTACGGCACGCACATCGTCGACACCCACGACGCGCCCGTGGCCGAGCCGGTGTGGGAGCTGTACCGGCTGGCGACCGAGCTGACCGGCGGCGTGTCCACGCTGCTGGAACGGGACGACAAGCTGCCGCCCTTCCCCGAGTTGCTCGCCGAACTCGACCGGGCACGGGAGTCGGCCGCAGCCCTGACGGGCGGCGCCCGTGCCTGACGCCTCCTCGCTGGCGGCCGTACAGCACTGGATGCAGTCGGTGATCCTGCACCCGACGGGCGAGGACCCCGGGCACACGATCACCGCATCCAGCCGGCTGTCCGCGCGCGACCGGCTGCTCGTCCACCAACGCGGCTACCGGCTGCGGCTGCTGGAGTGCATGCGCAGCCTCCACCCGGGTTCGGTGCACCTGCTCGGCCGGGAGATCTTCGACGGGTTCGCGGCGGAGTATCTGGACGCGCACCCGTCCCGCTCCCCCGCCCTGGCCGGTCTCAGCGCGGACTTCGCCGCCCACCTGACCCGTACGCGGCCGGACGGCGAACCCGGCGCGGACCGCGAGGCCTGGATCGACCTGCTGATCGATCTGATCCACTGTGCGTCCAGAGACCGGAGGTTGAT